>DAINCF010000364.1:0-7280 GCA_036732565.1 Vicinamibacterales bacterium | reverse complement strand
CGGCTTCAACCATCGCTATCATCCCGCGCTGCTCGAGGCGCGCGCGATCGTCGAGAGCCGCGCCCTCGGCCCGCTGATGTTCCTGCGCGGACGCTACGGTCACGGCGGCCGCGTGGGCTACGAGCGCGAGTGGCGCGCGGATCCCGAGCGTTCCGGCGGCGGCGAGCTGATCGATCAAGGCGTGCACCTGATCGATCTCGCGGGCTGGTTCCTCGGTGCGTTCACCGACGTCGGCGGCTTCGCCACGACCTACTTCTGGGACATGCCGGTGGACGACAACGCGTTCATGACGTTGAGAACGGCCTCCGGCCAGGCCGCGTTCCTCCATGTGAGCTGCACCGAGTGGAAGAACCTGTTCTCGCTGGAAATCTACGGCCGCGACGGGAAGCTCGCCATCGACGGCCTCGGAGGCAGCTACGGCGTCGAACGGATCGCGCACTACCAGATGCTGCCAGAGATGGGGCCGCCAGAAACGACGATCAGGGAGTATCCGGGGGGCGACCGATCCTGGGCGCTCGAGTTCGCGGAGTTCCTCGAGGACATCCGCCTCCATCGGCAGCCGTCGGCCGGTCTGCCAGCCGCCCGCGCCGCGCTCGACATCGTCGACCGTATTTACGTGCAGTCGGGTTTTGTCGGCGGTAGAGGCGGGGCTTCCGTCCCGCCTGCCGAGCCTCAAGTCCCAGGTCCCAAGTCCCAGGCCTCGGAACGATGATCATCACGCGCAGCCCTCTTCGCATCACGCTCGGCGGCGGCGGGACCGATCTGCCGTCGTACTATCGCCATCACGGCGGGTTTCTCGTCGCGGCGGCGATCGACAAGTACGTCTACGTCACCGTGATGCGCCCGTTCACCCCCGGGGTCTACTTGAAGTACTCCAAGCTGGAGCACGTCGAGGGAGTGAGCGACGTGCAGCATCCGATCATCCGCGAGGCGATGCGCGTGCTCGACTTCAAGACGCCACAGGTCGAGATCACGACGCTCGCGGACATCCCCGCCGGGACCGGGCTCGGGTCGTCTGGCAGCTTCACGACCGCGCTGCTCAAGGCGCTCCATTCGCATCGACGCAAGCTGCTCCACCCGAGCGAGCTGGCCGAGCTCGCCTGCGAGATCGAGATCGATCGGCTGGGCGAGCCGATTGGGAAGCAGGATCAGTACATCGCGGCCTTTGGCGGCCTCACGTGCTTCACGTTTCACCCTGACGGGCGCGTGGAGGCCGAGCCGCTGAAGATTTCGATTGATGCCCTGCACGCGCTGGAGGACAACCTGCTGTTGTTCTTCACCGGCTTCTCCCGCAGCGCCGGAAGCATCCTGTCGGATCAGAAGACGCGGACCGAGGGGCACGACGAGGAGATGCTGCGCAACCTGCACTACGTGAAGGACCTCGGCGTGCGCAGCCGGGACGCGCTCGAGGCCGGCGATACGGCGCGGTTCGGCGAGTTGATGCACGAGCACTGGGAGCACAAACGACGCCGCTCCGGCGGGATGAGCAACTCGCAGATCGATGAGTGGTACCAGCTGGGACGCGCCAACGGTGCGGTCGGCGGCAAGCTCGTCGGCGCGGGTGGCGGCGGCTTCCTGATGTTCTACGCCGACGATCATCGTCGTCTTCGCGCGGCGATGGCCAAGGTTGGCTTGCAGGAAGTGCGTTTCCGCTTCGACTTCGAGGGCACGAAGGTGCTGTTCGCGTGACCCTGACCACCGCGATCCTCGCCGGAGGGCTGGCGACGCGGTTGCGTCCGGTCACCGAGACCATCCCGAAGGCGTTGGTCGACGTCGCCGGTCGGCCCTTCGTCGAGCACCAAGTGGAGTGGTTGCGCCGGCAGGGCGTCACCCGCATCGTGTTGTGCGTCGGCTACAAGGGAGAGATGATCCTCGAGGTGCTGGGCGATGGCCGGAAGTGGGGCGTCAGCATCGACTACGCCTTCGATGGCGATCACCTGCTCGGCACCGGAGGGGCGCTTCGACGGGCTCGGCCGCAGCTCGGATCACGGTTCTTCGTGATGTACGGCGACTCGTACCTCGATTGCGACCTCGCGGCGATCGCGCGGGCTTTCGATGAAAACGGCAAGGCGGGGCTGATGACCGTCTTCCGCAACGAGAACCGGTGGGATGCGAGCAACGTGCAGTTCGAGCACGGTCAGATCATCCGCTACGACAAGCGCGAACGGACGTCGAACATGCATCACATCGACTACGGGCTCGGGCTGCTGGGCGCGCAGACGCTTGAGCCGTATCCCGGCGATCGCCCGTTCGATCTCGCGTCGGTCTATCGCGATTTGCTCGGCGCCGGCGAGCTGGCCGGCTTCGAGGTGACCTCTCGCTTCTACGAAATCGGCTCGCCGGAAGGACTGGCAGAGACGCGCGCGTATTTTGCAACGAAAGGGAGGTCCGCCTAAAGGCGGACCCCACGTACCTAGGGTGTGCGGACCCCACGTACGTAGGGTGTATGGTCTCCCGTCGTGGGGTCCGCCTTCAGGCGGACCAAATTGGAACTCATGAGCTACGCACAGCAGCATCTGCAGGAAGCCGCGACCATCATCGCGAGTCTCGACGCTGAGGTCATCGAGCGCATGGCCGACGTCCTTGCCTCGGTACGCGAACGGGGCGGGCGTCTCTTCTTTCTTGGCGTCGGCGGCAGCGCCGGCAACTGCTCGCATGCGGTGAACGACTTCCGCAAGCTTGCGGGTTTCGAAGCCTACGCGCCGACCGACAACGTGTCCGAGCTGACCGCCCGCACCAACGACGAGGGCTGGGAGACGGTGTTCGTCGAGTGGCTACGCGGCAGCCGGCTGCGGGCGGAGGACGGTGTCATGGTGTTCTCGGTGGGCGGCGGCAGCCTCGAGAAGAACATCAGCCCGAATCTCGTGCGCGCCCTCGCCCACGCCCGAGAGGTCGGCGCGGCCATCGTCGGCGTCGTCGGTCGCGACGGCGGCTACACCGCGACCGTGGCCGATGCGTGCGTCATCGTCCCGACGGTGAACCCCGAGACCGTGACGCCGCACGCAGAGGCGTTCCAGGCGGTGGTGTGGCATCTGCTCGTCTCACATCCGCGGCTCAAGACACGCGCCACGAAATGGGAGTCAACCAGATGAAGGCGGCGATCTTTCTGGATCGCGACGGCGTCATCAATCGCGCCATCGTGCACAATCGCCGGCCCGGGGCGCCGACCCGTGTGGAGGAACTGGTGATCTTGCCGGACGTCCCAGACGCGCTTGCGAAGCTGCGAGAGGCCGGCTACGCGCTCGTGGTGGTCACCAACCAGCCCGACGTCGCGAAAGGGACGGTGGCCCGCGAGGTGATCGAGGCGATGCACGCCAAGCTCATGACCGAGCTGCCGCTCGACGAGGTCCGCGTCTGCTATCACGTCGACGCCGACGGGTGTGAGTGCCGCAAGCCGAAGCCGGGCATGCTGCTCGATCCGCCCACCTACGCGGTGGAACGGAGCGTCATGGTCGGGGACCGGTGGCGGGACATCGAGGCGGGTCGCCGCGCGGCGTGCCGTGCGACAATCCTGGTCGACTACGACTACGCGGAGCCGATGCCGCACGAGCCGGACGTGCGGGTCGCGTCGCTGGGCGAAGCCACCGACTGGATTCTCACGCATATAGGGAACGCATGAAGGTCACTCACATCCGCACCAAGATCTTCGCCGACGGCGCCGAGCTCGAGGGCATGCTGGCCCTCTACCGGCAGCCGTTCATCAAAGGCTTCACGACGAATCCGACACTGATGCGCAAGGCCGGCATCACCGACTATCGGGCGTTCGCCAAGCAGGTGCTGCAGGCGATCCCCGATCGTCCGATCTCGTTCGAGGTCTTCTCCGACGAGTTCGACGAGATGGAGCGGCAGGCGCGCGAGATCGCGACCTGGGGCGAACACGTCTACGTGAAGATCCCCGTCACCAACACGCGCCGCGAGCCAGCCTACGAGATGATTGGTCGCCTCTCCCACGCCGGAGTCAAGGTCAACGTCACCGCGGTGATGACGCTCGATCAGGTGAAGCACATCATGGAGCGCCTGCAGGACGGCGCGCCATCGAACGTCTCGGTGTTCGCCGGCCGCATCGCGGATACCGGACGCGATCCGCTGCCGATCATGATCGAGGCGGTGCGAGCTTTAGCCGTGGAGCCGAAGGCCGAGCTGATCTGGGCCAGCCCGCGCGAGCTGCTCAACGTCTTTCAAGCCGACGAGATCGGCTGCCACATCATCACCGTCACGTCCGACATCCTGAAGAAGCTGTCGGTCGTCGGCAAGGACCTCGACGACTACTCCCTCGAGACCGTCAAGATGTTCTACGACGATGCCAAGGCGGCGGGCTTCACGTTGTGATGTCTGACGCATGCACTCGCCAGGATGAGATCGATGCTGATGATTCGCTTCGCCGTCGCCCTGATCCTCGTGGTCCTGTTCCCTCATCAGTCGTCGGCCCAGAGCTGGCTGTACGTGACGCTCACGCCATGGGAGACGTATCTCAATTCCACGCTTGTCGAGGTTCCGCTGACCTCTGCTGGTCTTGGAACCCCGCAACGGCAGATCAGCCTTCCTGATCGAGCGGGACCCGCCGTCGTGACCGCCGATGGGCGGTATGTGGTCTTCACCATCTGGGAGGGCTCGACCACCGCATACACATTGGGGATCTTCGACCGGCGGTCGGGACAGCTCGCGACACTTCCTGGATTCGCACCCGTCGGGAATCTGCTGGCGGATCCAACCGCGCTTCGGCTCCTTTTCGTCGGCCAGAACGAGATCACGGTGATCGAGCCAACGGGCCGGCGAACCATTGCCATTCCCGCGAACAACTCCCTTGTCAGGCCGGTGCTGTCGTCCGACGGGCGCGAGCTCTTCATCGCGCGCTCCAGGGCCGTCGGCCCTGGCACCGAGCATGTGTCTCACGTTGCCGTCCTCGATCCATTGACTGGCGCCGAGCGTCGCAGTCTGCCGGAGCTGCCCCCTGGCCGAATTGGCTCGATCGCCTTGAGTCACGACGGGCAGCGACTGTTCGTGGCGCTGAACGAGCCGCTGGCGCTGCGGGTGCTCGATGCCGTCTCTGGCACCGAATTGCTGAATCGTGGCTCCTTGGCGAATCCGCCATCCGGGCAGGAGTACATCGGCAGTATCCACGTCGATGACCGCAACAACCGACTCTTTCTCAGCGACGTCGTGATTCCGACCTTGGCGACCTTGATCGATCCGTCGAGTTTGTATGTTCTGGACGCATCCACCCTGGATGTCATCGACTCTTCCAGTGGGAGACCCAGCATTGCGGTTGATCGCTCGCTGGGCATGGTCGTCACAGTCGGCACTGGCTACAACATCTTCGAGGCTTGTTTTCGCAAGAACGTCAACGTCTGGGCGACGCCACCGGCACCGCTGGCCGAGTTCACGGTCAATCTCGGAGGGTGTCCTTCCCTCGCTGTTGCGACACCTCCGGACGAGCCGACGAATCTGACGCGCACCGTCGATGGCCGGCGGGTCACGTTCACCTGGTCGAGTGTCCCGGGCGTCATGGGCTACACCATCGAAGTCGGCTCCACCAGCGGTGCGGCCGACCTCGCGCGGATCCCGATCGGTGACGCGACGTTCGACATCGCCGGCGTTCCACCCGGCGTGTACTTCGCGCGCGTGCGAGCGCTCAACGACGTCGGACCGAGCGCCGCGTCCAACGAAGTCGTCGTGACGGTGCAATGAGGCAGGCAGGCCACCGTCGATCCCTCTCTAGCGCACGCTTGTCGATATCACGCATGCGTGCGCTCGACCTGTGGCACGGGGTGAGCGTGGCCGCGCCACGCGACTGCACCCAGCGCGAGCAGGACGAGGGCACCGGCACCCGCCGCGAACAGCGAGCCGGTCCATCCCCTGGGGCGGTACTCGAAGCGCACGTCCCAGTCCCCTGAACCGGGGATGGCCACACCCTTGAACGCGTGGTTCACCCGAAAGTACGGCACGTCACGGCCGTTCACGGTGGCGATGAAATCGTCGGGCATGTAGGTCTCGGCCAGCACCACGATGCCCGCGCGCGGCGCGCGCACGTGAAAGCTCGTCGTGTTCGTCGTCAGCATGTACTGGTCCGCGGGGATGACGTCACCGGATCCCTGAACGAGGTCGTGCGTGAGCTGCGCGGCGCGCCCATCACCATTCTGAATTGCGGCGATGGGCTTGCCGGCCTCCCGCGCGAGACCGATCAGCTCGGGCGCCGTGTCGTATTGCCTGATGCGATCGGTGAAGAACCCACGTGGCCACACCGTGGGCCGTGGCGCGGCGCTCAGACTGTCCAGGCCATGCAGCGCCTGCTTGCCGGCGATGACGTTGGCGCGGTCGTAGTAGGCAAGCACGTATCCAACGTTGAGCATGTCGAGAAGCGGAGCGTCGTTTGCGAGCTTGTGCTCGAGAAAGGTGAACAGCCATCCCTGCCGGACGGCATCACCGGCGGCCATCATCAGTTCGTCGCTGGTCTGCAGGAACAGCGCATCCGGCCCACCGATGCCCTCCAGACCGTACAGCGCCTGCGTGCCGGGAAGCAGGATATGGCCGAGGCCCAGGGTCCGCGCGGGAGTGGTCTGGTGCGCGTGGATGACATCGATGATGGGCGATGTCGCCTCCAGCGGCGCGCGCGGTCGCGGCTGCACCAGCACGCGATCGAGCGGCACGACTCCGGTCTCGAGGTGCTGGCCTCCTGGAGCGAGCAGCAGCCACGACAGGGCAACGCCCGCCGCCAGGGGAAGGACGCGGGGAAAGGCGCGCGTCGCCGTGAGCATCGTCATCGGGACGAGCGCGCCACCGAGCAGGACACCGGCCACGGCCCATGTCTGAAAGCGGGTGAGCGCGCCGACGCCACCAACGCCGATGAAGACCAAGAGGCTCGCAGCCGCCACGGCAACGGTGATTGCCACCGCGCGCGGGCGTGAGCCGCCGAGCAGCACCCCGGCGCCGCTGCCGGACACGATCAACAGCGGCACGATCGCCACCGTCTGAAACGTAGCGTGAATGGTGACGATGTTTCCGACGAACGGTACCTGAATCAGCCATGACTCCGGAATGACCCCGTACGCGATGGCGAGCGCGATCGACCCGCCGAGCACACACGCCAGCGCCAGGCGATGGCGAAGCAGCACCGCCGGCGTCACCAGGGCGGCGACCACGAGCACGAACCAGAGCGCATGAAGGCTCGGCAGCGGCATCCCCTCGGCGAGGGGGCCGATAACGAGGGCCCGCGCAAACGCACGGTCGGCGAACATGGCCAACGGCGTCGCGTAGAACGTCCTCGACGTATCCAGCGTCCG
>DAINCF010000363.1:0-7299 GCA_036732565.1 Vicinamibacterales bacterium | reverse complement strand
CATCGGCATCGTCCACCATCCCGTCGCGCAGGTCGCCAACAACCAGCAGCTCGCGGGCCGCCGCCGGTTGGGTCGCGAGCCACTCGACGGCCGCACGCATCGCCTCTGACACTCGCGCCCCAGCCGGAACGAGGTGTGATGAGAACGCGCTCTGCACCTCGTCGCCGGGCGCCTTCGCCTCGTCGATGGTGACGATCGCGCGTGCTGTCCGTGTGCCCCACTGACGCTCACGCGACGCGGTCACCAGAAGCGGACCCGCCAGCGCCATGACGGCCGCGGCGATCGTGGCCGCACGCACGGCCAGCAGCAGCCAGTCGCGGATCCGATGCTGGCTGGTCGCCGCGAGCCGCGTCGCCGTCAGAAATCGGAGAGATGGGAACTGGATCGTCCGACGCTCGTGTCGCGTCAGCAGGTGCACGAGAATCGGGACCACCAGCGCCGCCAGTCCCCAGAACGCCGCAGGCGCCAACCAGGTCATGGACATCACAGCGTCCCGCGACGCGCGACGAGGAAGCGTCGCAGCGCGGGCTCGAGCGGCTCGTTGGTCACCAGGCGCAGGTAATCGAGGCCCTCGCGCCGGCACGCCTCCGTGACGCGCGCCAGGAAGCCCAGCATCTCGGCTCGATACTTCTTCTGTGCCACACGCGGATCCACCACCACTCGGCGACCGGTTTCCGCGTCGACGAACTCGCCCGCCTCGAGATGGCCAAGGTCCATCTCGTCCTGGGCGAGCACGTGGACGACGATGACGTCGTGCCCGATGCGGGTCAGCTTTCGCACTTCGGCCAGGCTCCGATCCTCATCGTAGAAGTCGGACAGCACGACGATCAGACCTCGTCGGCGCAGCAGCCCGGATACGCGCGTCAGCGCTGTCGACACCGGGACGTCGCCTTCGGCGCCGAGCGCGCCCAATGTGGCGAGAAAGAGGCGGAGGTGATGGCGACCGCTGCGCGGGGGAACGTATCGAACCTCGGACCCGCACGCGAGAAGGCCCGCCGTGTCGCCCTGGTCCAGCACCAGGGTCCCGAGCACGGCGGCGGCGGTCCGAGCCAGCTCGAACTTGCCGCGGAACGCCATCGAGCCGCTGACGTCGAGCACGAACAACCCTGAGAGATTGGTGGTCTCACGAAACTGACGGGTGTAGAGCCGGTCTGTGCGCGCGAACGCCTTCCAGTCGACGTACTTCAGATCGTCACCGGGACGATAGTGACGGTACTGACTGAACTCGGCGCTGTAGCCATGGAACGGGCTCCGGTGCAGGCCCTGACGCAGCCCTTCGACCGTCGCGCGCGTCACCAGCTCGAGATCGCGGAGTGCGGAGAACTCGGACGGCGCGACAACGTGCGGGCGCGACATACCTCAGCGGACGGCCTCCAACAACCTCGACACGATCGTCTCGGCTTCGACGCCTTCGGCCTCCGCTTGAAAGTTGACCAGGATGCGATGACGCAGCACCGGTCGCGCGACCGCGCGGACATCGTCGATCGACACCGCGGGACGCCCATCGAGCACGGCCCGGGCCTTCCCCGCCAGCAGCAAGGCCTGACCCGCGCGTGGCCCCGCGCCCCACCGCACCCATTGCCGCACGAAGTCCAGCGCGGTGCCATCGTCGCCAGCCGGACGCGTCGAGCGCACGAGCCGGGCGGCGAAGTCGATCACGTTGTCCGCCGCCACGACCTCGCGCACGAGGCGGCGCGCGCGCTCGATCGCCTCGCCCGTAGCCACCGCCGACGCGTGCGGCTCGTCGGCGGTCGTGGTGCCGGCGAGAATCGCCCGCTCCTCGTCCGCGCTCGGATAGTCGATGACGATGTTCAACATGAAGCGATCGAGCTGCGCTTCGGGCAGCGGGTAGGTGCCCTCTTGCTCGATCGGATTCTGCGTCGCCAGTACGAACAACGGTCGGTCGAGGGTGTGGCGGATGCCACCGACCGTCACTTGATACTCCTGCATCGCCTCGAGCAGCGCCGATTGTGTCTTCGGAGGCGTGCGGTTGATCTCGTCGGCCAGGATGATGTTCGCGAAGATGGGTCCGGGAATGAACCGGATGGCACGCGTGCCCGTGGCGCGGTCCTCCTCGATGACCTCCGTGCCGATGATGTCCGACGGCATCAAGTCGGGCGTGAACTGGATGCGGCTGAACTTCAGGTGCACCGCTTCGGCGAGTGTCTTGATGATGAGCGTCTTCGCCAGGCCCGGCACGCCGCGCAACAGACAGTGGCCGCCGGCGAGAAACGCGATGAGGATCTCTTGAAGGACGTCGCGCTGCCCGACGATGACTCGTTGGAGCTCGTTCTGCAGCGCGCCCACCAACGACTTCGCCTCGTCGAGGCTCAACGGCTCAGCAGCCGATTCGGTATGCGAGAGCACCGCCTCGATTCTATCGGAGTTTGACGCCCTAGCCGTTCGGCTGATCCGCGCGCGCTGGCGGAGCGCTAGCTTGGAGACATGGCAGATTCCTTCTCCTCTCTCTCCAATCAGATTGCGGACGCCGTGGACCAGGCGGCGGCATCGATCGTCCAGGTCAGCGCCCATCGGCGGCCTGTAACGGGCGTCGTGTTCGCCGAAGATCAAATCCTCGTGCCCGCGCATGCGCTGGACGATGACACAGTGGCGGTTCGACGAGGCGATGGGCAGACGATCGACGGTCAGGTCCTCGGTCGCGGCATCGCGCCGGGCTTCGCGGTCGTACGGGCCGCCTCGCTGGGCATCCCACCCATCGTCACGGCGGCTGAGCCCCGCGTGGGCCAGCTCGCGATTGCGGTCGGGCGCACCTGGAGCGGCGGTGTGATGGCCAGCGTGACGAACGTCGCCGTGGTCGGCGGCCCGCTGCGCACGAGCCGCACCAGTCGTCTCGATCGAGTCATCCGCATCGCGCAGCCCCCGCATGGCGCGCTCACCGGTGGCGTGCTCATCGATGGTGGCGGCCTGGCCCTTGGCGTGGTCACAGGTGGCGCCATTCGCGGCACGACGGTGGTGGTCCCGTCGGCCATCGCGTGGGGCATCGCCACCCAGATCGCCGCCAGCGGTGGAACGCAGCAAGGATTCCTTGGGGTGACGACGACGACCGTGGAGCTATCCGAGCGTCAGCGCGGCGGACGAAGCGAGCGCTACGGCCTGCTGGTGACCGGACTCGTCGATGACGGACCGGCGGCGGGCGCCGGGGTCTTCGTCGGCGATGTGATTCTGGCGTTCGACGGTGCGGCGATCCAGGAACCCGAAGAGCTGGTAATGCGACTGCGCGGCGATCGGGTGGGCCAGGAGGTGCCGCTCCAAGTCCTGCGCGGAGGCACCGCGCAAGAGATCCGCGTGACGATCGGCGAACGCCCCCGGCGATAAGCTGAGTACGAGTGGCGGATTCGTCTCCCGTGCGCGTGTGGCTCGTCGGCCTGACGTCCAGCGATCTCGATCGCTTGCGTCGTCTCGTTGCCGCAGATCCGCTGATGCAGATCGTCGGCGGTGGGCTGCTGAACGACGGTCCGCGCGCGACGCACGCGGACGCGGTGCTGATGACTCCGGAAGCGCTGGCGCGTATCCAGGGCCCGCGCGAGGAGCCGGACCGCCGCACCAACGACGCCTCGTCGACCGAAGCGTTGACGGCTCGCGAGCGCGATGTGCTCGCCTATGTAGCCGAGGGGCATGGCAATCGCGAGATCGGCCAGCTCCTCGGCATCAGCGAGCACACGGTCAAGTTCCATCTGGCGTCCATCTACGGCAAGCTCGGTGTCGGAAACCGCATGGAGGCCGTACAGCAGGCGTTACGGATGGGCCTGCTCGAAATCTAAGTACTTGGAGTGCGTTGCGAGACTACGGGTAGCGTACGTGGCGCAGGCCTTTAGGCCTGCCAAACACCGTCGGTGCGCGCCCGGCCGCGTCAGGCAGGCCTGAAGGCCTGCGCTACGTACGATTTCGCGGCGGGCTATTTGGGGGTCTCACCCATGGAAGACGATCTTCTCGATGCATACTCCCGCGCGGTTGTGGGCGCCGCCGATCGCGTGGGTCCCTCGGTGGTCAAGATCGACGTCGAGGTCCCCTCGCGCGCCCAGCGACGGGAATCCGGCGCCGGCAGCGGGTCGGGCTTCGTCTTCACGCCCGACGGCCTGGTACTGACGAACAGTCACGTCGTCTCCGGCGCGAAGACCATTCGCGTGACGCTGCAGGATGGCCGGGTGCTCGTGGCCGACCTCGTCGGCGACGATCCCGATACCGACCTTGCGGTCGTGCGGGTGACAGCGGACCACCTCATTGCCGCCGAGCTCGGCGATTCCAGTCGACTGCGCCCCGGTCAGCTGGTCACCGCCATCGGCAACCCGTTCGGCTTCCAGCACACGGTGACCGCCGGCGTCGTCAGTGCGCTCGGCCGGGCGCTGCGTGCGCGCACGGTGCGGCTGATGGAAAACCTGATTCAGACCGATGCCGCCCTCAACCCAGGCAACTCCGGCGGGCCGCTCGTCACCAGTGACGGGCTGGTCGTCGGCGTCAACACGGCGGTGATCCTCGGCGGGCAAGGGATCGCGTTTGCCGTCCCCATCAACACCGCACGGGTCGTCATCTCGTCGCTGCTGAGGGATGGTCGCGTGCGCCGGAGCCATCTTGGCATCGCCGCGCAGGATGCGGCATTGCCACGGGCGCTGGCGCGCTCGCTCGGCTTGACGCAGGAGCGAGCCGTCGCCGTGATGTCCGTCAACCCGTCGAGCCCCGCCGACCGTGCCGGGCTCGCGAAGGGCGATCTCATCCTCGGCCTGAGCGACGTTCCCGTCACGGGCGTGGACGATCTGCATCGCTTGTTGACGGACGAGTGCATCGGCCAGCGGATCGCGATGAAGGTACTGCGTCGTGGTGCAGTGCGCCATCTCTGGGTCGTTCCTCAAGAGCCATCGGCCGCCGCAGCGTAACAGTCCTTGACGTCGATCGTGCTCGCAAGGTATCAACGCGCGCATGCATCGACGTCAATTCGTCGGCCTCGGCGTCGCCGCCGCGGCCGCCCCGTTCGTCAATCGCGGCCACTATCGTCTGTTCGCCCACCAGCAGACGGAGTATTCCAAGCGCGCGATCGATCTGGTCACCGGATCGCTGGTCATCGACATGCTGTCGCCGTTCAAGATCGGCGCCACCACCTGGCTCACCAAGCCAGAGACGTTCACCGCCACCGATCTTCAGCGGTTTCGCGACTCCGGCATCAACGTCTTCCACATCGCGACCGGCGTCGGTGGCGCCGACGCCTACACCAACGTCATGCGCTTTCTCGGGCTGTGGAACGGCTTTCTCGCCCATCATCACGATGCATTGATGCGCATCGACATGCCAGGCGCGTTCGACGCCGTGAAATCCGCCCGCAAGATCGGCGTCCTGCTCGGCATCCAGAACTCGCAGCACTTCCGGAACGCCGACGATGTGGATTTCTTCTACTCGCTGGGTCAACGCGTGTCGCAGCTCACGTACAACACGCGCAACATGATCGGCAACGGGTCCACCGAGCGCCGCGATGACGGCCTGTCGGATTTCGGCGTGGCGATCGTCGAGCGGATGAACAAGGTGGGTATGACCGTCGACGTCTCGCACTGCGGTGACCGGACGACACTGGATGCGTTCGAGGTCTCGAAGCGTCCGGTGCTGATCACGCACTCGAACTGCCGTACGCTCGTGCCGAATCATCCGCGCTGTAAGACCGACGAAGCGATCAAGCGCATGGCGACCTCGGGCGGTGTGATGGGGATCACCAGCGTGCGGATGTTCGTCAAAGCGAACGAGCCCACGACGATCGAGGACATGTTGAATCACTACGACCACGTCCGGAAGCTCGTGGGCGTCGAGCACCTCGGCCTCGGCAGCGACGTCGACCTCGATGGCTACGACGATCTCTCACCCGACGAGCAGAAGGCCTTGCGCGCGAACTACAAGGACAGCTACGGCTTTCGCGACAAGATTGACATCGAGGGCGTGGACCATCCCAAGCGCGTGTTCGATCTCACCGAGGCGCTCATCCGTCGCGGCTACAGCGACAACGACATCCGCGGCGTCCTCGGCGGCAACTTCGCGCGCGTGCTCAAGACAATTTGGGCGACGTAGTCCGCTCGTTCCCCACGAGGGTTCCCACGAGGGGTCCACGCGACGGTTCCACCCATGGTCCGGTGCCACACGTTGGTGCCATACGGGGTTCTGTTCGGGCGAACTGAACCCGCGCACGGCACCATCGCGGGGAACCCCAGTGGGGAACCTTCGTTGGAACCCGCGTTACTCCGTCAACGCGATCGCGGGATCCGTGCGCGCGGCGCGCCGCGCGGGCAGCACGCAGGCCACGAAGGCGACGAGAATCAGCATGCCGCCGACAATGGACACGACGAGCGGGTCCATCGCGCCGATCTCGTACAGCTGTGACTGCAGTGTATGGCGGAGCAAGAACGCGCCAATCAGGCCGAGTCCAGTGCCGACCGCCACCATCACCGCGCCCTCGCTCAGGACCATCCGGAAGATGCTCGAGGTCGCGGCGCCCAGCGCCATGCGGATCCCGATCTCGCGGCGGCGCTCGCTGACCTGATACGCCAGCACGCCGTAGACCCCGATCGCCGCGAGAAACAGCGCCACCACGCCAAAGCCCACGGCCAGCAGCATCGGCGTGCGGCGATCGATCAACGACGTCTGCATCCGTTCATCCATCGTCCGCACGCGGTAGAACGGCACTTCCGGATCGATGGAGGCCAGCTCCCGGCGCACCGCTTGCGTGATCGCGATCGGATCCTGCGCCGTCCGAATCGCCATCGTGACCGTTCGCGTTGGCTGATTGCGGTACGAAAAGTAGTAGGCGCCGACACTCCGCACTCCGGCCGGGTCGACCAGACCGACGAGCCGTACTGGCCTGGCGACGCCGATGACGGTGAACCACTCGGCTTCGTCTTTCGGCGGGTTCAAGAGGTTGCTGGGATCCTGTGGTTGGTACATGCGCTTGCCAAGCGCGCTCTCGTTCGGCCAGAACTTCCGGGCGAGCCGTTCGTCGACGATGACTGTCCGCGGACGCTCGCCGTCGCGCGCGTCAAAGGCGCGACCTTCGACGAGCTGGATGCGCATCGCCTCGAAGTACCCGTCGCTCACCGTCAGCCGATTCGGGGAGACGAGCGACTCCCCCTGGGCCATTTGATAGCCATACGCCAAGATGACGCTGTCGTCGTAGCTGCCGCCGAAGGGCACGCTGCTCGTGACACCCGCCGCCTCCACACCAGGCAGCGCGCGCACGCGCTCGAGCACGCGCTCGATCATTGGGCGGTCCGCGCGGCCGAATCGCCCTCTGTGGAGCGGCGACGCTCG
>DAINCF010000362.1:0-7306 GCA_036732565.1 Vicinamibacterales bacterium | reverse complement strand
GAAAACCCATCGCCTCGGCAATCTGCGCCTAGGTCAGCCCGGCGCTGCGGGCGCAGTGGGCCGAAATGTTCGCCCGCGGCTACTTTCCCGGGCGCAACGGCCAGATCTTCATCGTCCCGCGCGAGGGCGACGTCATCACATCCCGCGATCCGCTGTACCGCTTCATGCACGGGTCGCCGTGGGACTACGACGTGCGCATCCCGTTCCTGCTCCACGGCGCGCCCTACATTCAACGCGGCCAATGGCCAGGCGCCGTGTCGCAGCAGGACATGGCGCCGACGCTGGCCGCCCTGCTCGGCACGCCGCCGGCCGCAACGATGACTGGCCGCGCGCTGACGCAGGCGATCGCCAAGACCGCCGGCCGGCCGCGCGTCGTCGTGCTGCTCGTTCTCGACGGCATGCGCGCGGACTACTTCGACCGCTACGCCGCTGCAATGCCCACGCTCTCGCGGATGCGCGGTGAGGGCGCGTGGTTCCCGGACGCACGTGTCACGGTCCTGCCGTCGGTGACCAGCGTCGGCCACGCCAACATCGGCACGGGTAGCGAGCCGCGCATCCACGGCCAGTCGTCGAACACGGTCTTCAACTACGTCGCGGATCGCCCACAGCCCGCCTATTGGGACCTCGACCCGTCTGAGCTCAGCGCGCTTGCCATCGGCGATCTCTGGAACATCGCGACAGACGGCAAGGCTGTCATCGTCGGCCAGGGCGGCGCCATCCGCGCAACGGCCGGCCTCGTCGGCCACGGCTCGTGCATCGTGAACGGACGCACGGTGATCGCCGCCAGCTACGACGCGAATCCCAAGGGCGACGGCGGGTGGGAAACCAATCCGAAGTGCTACCGCCTATCGAAGGCGCTCGAGACGATCACGGCCAAGCAGTACTGGGAACAGGCCGGCGGCACGTGGATGGGCCACGACATCGCCTCGCCCACGTCGTTCCGGGCCTCGAGCCTGTTCCAGCGCTTCGAGGGCGACGCGCTCGTCGCCATTCTCGAGAGCGAGGCCATCGGCACGGACGATGTCACCGATCTCGTGCTGGTCAACACGAAAGGCCCGGACTACACGGGGCACGCCTACGGTCCGGACTCGCAGGAGATCCGCGAGACGCTCGCCGAACTCGATCGCCAGACCGCGCGGCTCCTTCAGACGCTCGACGAGAGAGCCGGCCCTGGACGAAGCGTTGTCGCCATCACCGCCGACCACGGCATGCCGGGCGAGCCTGCGCCGGGACGCCGCCACTACGGCGACGACGTGGTCAAGCTCGTGCACGAGCGGTTCGACAAGGAAGGCCGTCTCGTCCGCCAGTACGGCAGCGACACAGCCAACAGCCAGTTCTATCTGGATCGGGATCGCCTGCGCGCCCTCGGCTTGTCGCTGAGGGACATCGCCGCGTTCCTCGAGGCGCAGGACTTCATTGCGGCGGCGTTCACGGAGGATGACGTCCGGGCGGTGATGCCGAGAGGCGTCCAGTAGCAGTCGCTTTCGCGACCGCCGCCTCCGGTGCGCTTGGCGGATCGACTGGCCGATTCAAGGCGCTGCACAAACGGTGGTGGCAGGAGTGGGTCGATCGCTGGTCTTCGTGATTGACTGTTCGCCCGGTGCGGGCTAGATTGCCGCTTCGACGAGAAGAGGGTGTTGACTCCCTGGCAGGGACACGATGATGTCACCCACTCACGCCAGTTCGACGACGCGCGACCAACATAATGAAAACGCGCCGATCCTCGTCCCCGACGTACTCTCGATAGACGAGTGCAATGCCCTCATCGCCGAGATGACCGAGCACCCGCCGGCACCGACGCTCGTCCTACGGGCGGGAAACGACGACTACGAACCGACCGTTCGGACCAGCGACAGCTGCGCACCACGAGGCCAGATGCGAGCTCGGGCGTTGGCCCTGGTCGAACAGGCCGCGCGCGCCCATTGGCCAGCTGGCGACAGCGGTCCCGGCGTGATTTCCGCGGCTCACTACTTCCGCTATCCGACGGGTGGCTTTGTTGGGCCCCACCGCGATCGTTCGGCCAACAACGACGACCCGCGCGAGGTTCGTTGGCGAATGGCATCGCTCGTCTTGTTTCTCAACTCCGACGCCCCGCCCGATGGTTTCGATGGTGGAGCCCTCGTCGTCTACGTTCCTCAGATCTCGGGTAGAACAATTCCGCACTCCATCCATGCGCGAGCGGGGACGCTGGCATTGTTTGACCCGGGGCTCGTGCACGAAGTCACCCGAGTGCGGAGCGGGACGCGCTACACCATGGTGGCCTGGCTCATCGCCAGTGATTCGCCCCCGATCACGGTATCGTCCACTCCTGAATCGCTCATCAATACGGAGCCCTTGTGAACAACATCCACGACGACGCCAACGAGCGGCTGACGGTCGACCATCACCCGAATGCGGTAGAGGAGTTTGGGCCGGAGATCTCGTCACTGCTCCGTCGAGCTTCGATGGGCTACCTCTACGACGAACATGTGGTGCCCCTCCATCGGATCGGCGGGTTGATGGCGGCACTGGCAACTCGATCCCTGCTGTGGCCGTCCGCCGGAGCCCGGGGGCAAGAGGCTGAGGCCATCGCGTTGGCTGCCATCGGGGCGGGGACGAGAGCGCTCTTGGCCCCGGTTATCACTGCGCCACAGCATCGACTCAACCTCGGCCTGCTCGCCGCTACTCAGCGGGCGCTGCTGGAGGCTCTCGTGAACGCCGGTTCCGAGGAGGTGGCTTTTCTCGTGCGAGACGGCTCAATGGTCGTGCAAACCGTACTAGATGCCGTCGGGTTTCGTCCGTCGGGAACCGTAGCCGTCACCGACCACGCGAAGTATGTCGCCTACTGTGCCTCTCCGCGTGAGGTCATTGAGCGGCTCGGCATCGAGGGTCTGCGCCAGGGCGATGTGCTGGCCCTTCATGTGAAGCCCGGCGTCATCCAGCAGCTCGCAACGTTCCACCTCACGATTGAGGCCGCGACCCGGCCCTACTTTGTCGGTCGGCCGGAGTGGGCCGAGATTCTCCCCGGCCTGGCTGGCTGGGGCCACTACAAGATCGACGGCGGAATCAACACTCCGTCGGCCGATCCTGCGTGGCGACCCGACGACGTCGGTATCGACATCGTCAATCCCGCCGACGGTCAGTAAGTGGCCGACCATGCGCCCGTTTCTCTCATCCTCTCGGTTCTGAACGAAGGCGACCGACTCCGCCGGACTATCGATTCAGTGGTGTCGGCGGAGCTTTGGCCAGCCGAGATCGTGGTGGTGGATGACGGCAGTACCGATGGCTGCGCTGATCGCCTCGAACCAGCGGCGCGCAGGGGACCTCCCGTCCGGGTGTTTCACCGGCCCCACGAGGGCATCGCCGGCGCCCGCGCCTACGGCGCGTGCGTCGCCACCGAGCAGGTGTTGGTCTTCCTCGACGCCCATTGCGACGCCGACCCCGGCTGGCTTGAACCGCTCGTCGAGCTGATCCAACGCTGTCCCGACGCGATTGCCGTTCCGACAGTCGCCAACACCGCACGGCCGGCTGACCGAGGATGCGGAGCCCGCGTGGTCAACGACTTGCTGTCCTATCAATGGATCACGAGCAACCCGCCGCCGGCCGAGGTCGGCATCGCCCCAGGAGGTTGTTTCGCGGTGCGACGCGAGTTACTGCGGGAACTCGGCGGCTTCGCCGCCATGCGCGACTTTGGAGTGGAAGACGTGGAGCTGTCGCTGCGAGCCTGGCGTTTCGGATGCCCCGTCCGTACGGCTCCGCGGTCGTGCATACGGCACGACTTCCGCCGGAACAGCCCCTACAAGATGCGAGCGGAGACCTGGCTGGCCAATGTGTTACTGACGGCGTTGCTGCATTTCAGTCCCGATCGCCTGGCACGTACGCTCCGATCGGCCGCGGGCTTTGCCTCTTTTGCACCCGCCATAACTTCTGTGCTCGCGTCAGACTGGCTCGACCGCAAGGCGTGGATCGACATGCGGTCCAGCCGGGCTCTCGAGGGCTACTGGGAAGTGTTCTAGTGTCGCCCGGCCGAGGGGAGTAAGGCGGTGTAGCGCGTCAGCTTCCCGCCCTGGTTGCTCACCGCGCGCAATCGACCAAGCTACGGACGGCAGCGACAATGATCTCCGGCTCATCGAACGGCACCCAATGGCCGCTGTTTGCGGCGATAGTGTGCCGGCCGCGCGGCGATTCGTGCGCGAGTCGCCGGTGTGTCCTGATTTCCTGCTCGGTCTGGTGTCCGCCGGAAATTACTACAACTGGAATTTCTGGCGGAGGCGCAGTGGCCACGATCGTTGCGGCTTCGCGCTGCAGGACGGCGAGGTAGTCGGCCATGGCATGAAAGCACTTCGGTTGGCACCAGAGTGCCTGCACGATCGGGTGCAACTCCGGCGGCAGCTTGCGTACTTCTCCGACCAGCCTTTCGAGCGTTCGCGTCGCCGTTGGGCCGAAGATACGTACGAAGCCGCGTGCCGTGCCAGGCTTCCCCCCGGTCAAGAGAGCAAGAGCCACACGGACGACGCCGATGCGGGCCAGAAAAGCTCCGATGCTCGAGAGTTGCCTCGCGCCACGAAGCATCCGCGCCCGGTCCGGTTCGGCATTGAGCCACTCGGTGGGTGGGTCCACCAGAACAAGACCTGCGATCTCTTCGGGGTGGCGAGCGGCGTACCCACGGACGACGAGGCTCCCAAACGAGTGCCCCACCAGGACGAAGCCTTGGTGCTCACTCGTGTGGGCGAGCACAGCCCCGAGGTCGTCGCAGATTCGATCGAAGGTGCGCGGGCATGAGGCGGCGTCACTCCAGGCGAGGCCCGCCCGGTCATATGCACACACGCGGGTAAAGGTCGCGATCTCAGGCAGCACACGCGCCCAGCTGAGGGACGAGGCCGCGATTCCAGATTCGAGCAGGACTGGCGGCGTACCGCTCCCGCCGCACGTCACGTGCAGCCGGTGCCCGCCGACGTCGACGAACTGCCCAGGCGCGGGCGCGATTCGGGGCCTGGCGGCCGCTTCATGCCGATACGCCGCGCCAGCCGCCATGGTGAGAACCCAAGCGCATGATGTTCAGCGTCGTCATCGACCGTCGGCTATGCAAGGCGATCCACTCCCATCAGAGGTGCGCCCCGTCCAACTGCGTCCCGAGACTCGGCGAGACGCCCGAGACGTCGGCGGCCATCGGCACACCGAGCTCCGGGCATCGTCCTCGTTCATCGTACGGCTCATCGCTTCGATAGCCTCCGATAGGTCGCGGTGAACGTGGCCGGGCTCGCGCCGGCGATGATGTCGTGCGTCTGCCCGCCACCGTCAGACCACGAGACGAACTCGTACTGATTCGAGCCGACGGACTGCGGTGTGGGCGCGCTGATCGTATTGCGCGAGCCGATGATCACGGTGATCGTGAACGGTGCCTTCTGCGCGGAGCCGTTGACGGTGATATTCAGCTTGGCCGAGTCCGTCTGGAACGTCAACCTGACAGTCTGCGGATCCAGCCGGACGCTCGTGGTGCCCTGAAGCCCGCCGCTGTCCCTCGCAGTCAGCCGCAGCACGACAGACGAAGGGTACTCGTGGTCGGGCGCCGTGAAGCTTCCGCCGCTGACGCCGACCCACGTCTGAACCAGATGCTGATGGCAGGTCGAGGGGCAGTGGTTCAGGATCAACGACCACGATAACTCCGACGCCGGCAGCGTTCCGTCCTGCTGATCCGTCGCAGATCCCGAAAAGTTGATCACGCTTCCCACGCGCCAGGTCGTTGCGCTGGTCGGCGACTGGATGACGGGTGAAGGTGGTGTGTTGTTGGCGGTGATCACCGTCGAGGTCGTGGACGCGGCGCCAGCCTGATCCGTGACGCGCAGCGACACGGTATAGCTGTCCGGCGTGGTGTAGGTGCGCACGGGGCAGCAGGCTTGGGTGGAGTCGCCGAACTGTCCGTTGCCGTCGAGGTCCCAGGTGTAGGTGAGCTGATCGCGCTGATCCGGATCCGATGAGCTGCGCCCATCGAACGTCACGGCGAGGGGCGAGGCTCCCGAGGTCGTCGAGGCCTGGATCACCGCGGTGGGTGGCTGGTTCGCCGCGAAGTAGGTGATGCGACGGACTGTGCCGCCGACGAGATCGGAATAGAAGAGATCGCCGTTGGGCCCGATCTCGAGACTGACCGGACTGGCCGCCCCCTGGACCAGTGTTGCCCGTTGCGAGGGGTCCGGCAGCCCGTTCGTTCCGGCAACACCGGCGCGCTGTTCTTCGCCGACTACTCGCGCAACATAGATCGGTCCGTTTCCCGCGCCGTGGATCACGACAAGAGTGCGGAGTCGGTGCGGCGCCAGAACTTAGTCAGCCGCCTCCGAGCTACTTTGCATAGCAGGGATCAAGCTCAGCGGCGAATTGGCGGACGCTACCATAGCCGGCGTCAAGTGCAAGTCTCGTTCAGATCGTTCCTGCGCTCCTAGGGCGACAATCATTCACATGAGGACGTGGTCATGCTGATATTGGTGGCGACCGACCATGAGGTGGTCGTGATTGACGGTGAACGAGGCGCCGGCACGCCGACCCACGGGATCGGTGACCGCCCGACATGCCTGACCGCGGATCCGCTGGTTCACGGGCGCGCGTGGTGTGGCACCCACCGGAACGGCGTGTTCAGGACCGATGATGGCGGCAGGTCTTGGCAGTCGGTCGGCCTCGCCGGCCGGCTGATTATGGCGGTCTCGGCGAGCCCGGTGGACCGGGACGTGATCTGGGTGGGCACCGAGCCGAGCGAAGTGTGGCGCTCAGGGGACGCGGGGCACACGTGGGAGCAGACCAGCAAGTTGGAGACGCTGGCGTCGTCGTCCGAATGGTCCTTCCCGCCGAGACCGGAGACGCATCACGTTCGCTGGATTGCGTGCCACCCGCGCGAACCGGAGCGACTGTGGGTCGCGATCGAGGCCGGAGCCCTCGTGTCCACGGTCGACGGTGGCCGCACATGGAGTGACCGCGTGCCCGGGGGACCTTGGGACACCCACGAACTCGCTGTTCATCCCCTCGCTTCCGATACCCTGCGCGTCTCCGCTGGCGATGGATATTTCGAGAGCGACGACGGCGGCACGACGTGGCGCTCGCCCAACGCCGGTCTCGAGGTCGGCTACTTGCGCAGCGTGGCGATCGATCCGGAACACGCAGACGTCGTCGTTGTATCGGCTTCGTCCGGTCCGCATTCTGCATACGTCGCCGGCCGCTCGGATGGCCGGTTGTATCGTCGTCTTAGTCGAGAGCGTTGGGAGCGCGTCCGCGACGGCTGGCCGGAACCAGCCAGCACCATCGCGCCGCTGCTCTGCGCCGGCACGAAGGGCGGAGAGTT
>DAINCF010000361.1:0-7311 GCA_036732565.1 Vicinamibacterales bacterium | reverse complement strand
GACCGGTCGTCGGCTCCGCCGGGGCACGTACGCGTCCCGGTCCGGCGCTCCGTTCCGGCCCCCCCGTCCCCACGCCCTATCCCGAAGGCGTGCAGGACTCGCCGCAGTACACCATCAACGAGTACGGCACCATCGGCAAGCGGATGAAGCCGCCGTACACCACCATCACGAAGTACGACCTCAACATCCCGGCAATCGTGTGGCAGGTGGGCCTGGGCGACGACCCGGAACTGGCGGAGAAGGGAATGACCGGCACCGGCATGCCGCAGATGCGCAACGGCGCGGTCGTGACCGATACGGGTTTGTATTTCGCGCCTGGCGGCGACAACAAGATTCGCGCCTACGACACGGCGAATGGGTCGGTGCTATGGACCGGCCACTACGGCGGGACGTTCCGCGGCACACCGATCATGTATGCGATCGACGGTCGGCAGTATCTGCTGGTGCCCGCCGCCGGCGATCGGCTGCCCGCGGGCAACCAGGTGCCGCCGTACGGCACTCCGCCCGGCCCGCTCGGATATGTCGCGTTCGCGCTGCCGAAGTAGGTCGCGCGGCCGTCGCCGCGACGCCCCGCGCCGGGATGTCGTCACGCTGGAACGACGAGACTTGCATGGTCAAGACCGAGGACGTCTCGCCCGAATATCCACCGGTCGCAAAGAGACGGTTCGAATAGACGCGTCTCGCGGATCGAACATGGCCGTCCTCGCGACAAGGCATTGCTTGGGTCTTATCGTGAAGGCGCCCAGGCAGTGACAACGCGGGGCGATTCAGGAGTGCGCTGAAGAACGGTCGGGGGCGTTGCGTCGTGCGACCCTCAGAGCGTGGTCATCGGGACAATTTTACGCTCGTCTGGACCTGTGGCTAACTTGCCCTGGCGCAAGCCGAGAGCGGAATGACGGGCGAAGTCGGCGGTTGACACGAATGTCGACGGACCCTACGCTGGTTTCATGAACCTGCAGGTTCCGCCCGAACTCGAAGCGAAACTGACCCGGCTCGCGGCGGAGACTGGCCGCACGGCGGACCAGGTGGCGCACGACTTGTTAGCCAGTTCGGTGGACCACGACGAGTGGTTCCGCGGCGAAGTCGAGAAGGTTCGCACCGCCGCACGCGAAGGCAGGCTGATCGAGCACGATGACGTCGCCGCTCGGATGGATCGGCGCTATCGCGGCTGATGCGCGTCCGCTGGACGACTGACGCCGCGGACGACCTCGAACGGATCTGCAACTACATTGCCCTGGAGCGTCCTGATTCCGCACGACGCGTAGCGGAATCGGTGGTCGAGCGCATCAGCCAACTAAAGAGATTTCCGCGCATCGGGCGCCCTGGCCCCACCAGGCCGAGGGCGTGCCGAGTACATCAGAAACGCGAGCCCGCCGAGGACAAGTGGTGGAATGAGGCGCGAGAATTCGGCGTGAACGGCGTGCGTGCCCAGCGCGCCTATCATGAGGGCGACCAGGATCGCCGCAGCGGATCGTCTCCACTTGGGAATCAAGACACCGAGGCCACCCAGGATTTCCAACCCTCCGACGATATGGTGTGCGTTTGCACGGTAGCCCCAATGCACAAACCTCTCGCTCCACCGAAGTGCCGAGGGGCCTTCGAGTTTCGAAAAGCCCGCGAAGACAAACGCCACAGCCAACAAGATGGCGCACGCCCACACCGCTACCCTGGGAAGCGTAATCACTCTGCCCCCTCCGATCGACATCGCGTTCAACTCGGGAGATGTCCGTGCGTGGCATTCGACCATCCAGCGCGCACGGTTTCAACTCACAAGACCTCAATTCCTCCTCTCAACCTGTCATCCGCGTAGAATCTGAGCGCGACCCGCCCTGAAAACGGAGTTCTGCCGTGGTACAGACGTTCGGAGACTTCGAGTTTGACGATCACGGCCGGCGCCTGAGGGCTGGAGGACTGCCGGTGAGGCTGAGCGGACAGGCCGTCGATTTGCTGTGCCTGCTGCTCGAGCGGCCCGGGGAGCTGATTACGCGTGAAGAGATCGAGCGTCGGCTGTGGCCGGATAGAAGCGTAGACTTCAATCACAGCCTCGACGTAGTCGTCAGCCGCCTTCGAACAGCCCTTGGCGACAAGGGCTCGAGCCCTCGATACATCGAGACGGTGCCGAGGAAGGGTTATCGGTTCATCGAACCGGTGACCGCGAAGCCGAGGCTCGGCAGGCGAATCGCTAATGGGCGTCGTCGAGTCGTCGCCTACGCAGCCGCCCTCGCGATTCTCGCTGCGATTCTGGCGATTCTCTTTGCGCGCACTCGGTACGACAAGTTTGTTCCGCCTGACCGTTCGCGGGCATCAGCACCGGTGCCGGCCCGATAACAGAAAGTCTCCGTCAAACACACGACCACAGAAACAGAAGAGGAGGCGCCTACGCCACGCAGCATCGAACTGGCTCGAGGCGCTTGAGCCATTCTCGCATTTGGTTCCAACTGGCGAAATCCAGGCTCACCGGACTGGACGAGGTGTTCGTTGCCCCGCCGTGCAAGCGGTTACGGCGGAACAAGTGAAGGCGGCGGCCGGCCGCTCCCTGGATCCGGCACAACTCGTGACCGCCATCGTGGGGCCCATGCAGCCGATCAAGCCGCTCGGCATCCGCGATGGCCTGCATCGTTGGACGATCTCGCTACGCAGTAGCGACAGGAGATGAATCGATGACACGCCGTCTGATCTTCGTGGCCTGGATCGTCGCGCTGATCCTCGTGGGCGTCCTGGCCTACGGATATCTGGCTCGAACGCCGGCGAGCCTGGCGCAGCAAGGCTTGCGATACGAGAATCTCGTGGCGCTCTTCGAGGAGTGGCGTCGCTTCCAGCCGCCGAAGGCGGTGGACGGCGTTCCGGATTACACGCCGGGCGCCATGGAGGCGCAGTACGAGGAGCTCCCAAGCTACCAGCAGCGCCTGACTGCCATCGAACCGGCGCGCTGGCCGATCCCGCAGCAGTCGGACTACCATCTGGTTCGCGCCGAGATGAACGGGCTCGACTTCGACCATCGCGTGCGCAAGCCCTGGGCGAACAACCCGGCGTTCTACGTCACGTTCTTCGCGTCGGAGAGCGATCAGCCGCTGCGCGAAGGACCCTGGGCGCACGGAAGCATCGAGTTCTGGATGTACTCCCTTCCACTCGATGCGAAAGCCGCCGCGGAGCTGAACGCGGGGCTGCGCGCCATCCCGCCGTTGCTGGATCAGGCGAAGAAGAACCTGGTCGGCACGGGCCGGGACCTCTGGGTGTACGGCACCGACCGCGTGAAGCAGCAGAGCGCCGAGCTCGAGCGCGCGGCGTCGCGACTCGAGGATGGCAGTCCAGAGGTGAAGGCCAGCATCGATCGGGCGAAGGCGGCCACCGACGACTTCGTCGTATGGCTCGAGTCGCAGGCCGCATCCAAGACGGGACCGTCCGGCGTGGGCGTCGAGAACTACGACTGGCACTTGCAGAACGTGCAGCTCGTTCCGTACACCTGGGCGGATCAGGTGGCCATGCTGGAGCGCGAGCTCGCCCGCGCGCACTCGCTGCTCGCGCTCGAGGAGCAGCGCAACGCGGGCCTGCCGCAGCAGTCCATCGTCACCGCCGAGGAGTACGACAAGCGCTTCAACGATGCGGTCACCGAGTACATGGCGTTTCTACGCGACCGCAACATCCTGAGCGTGCGCGACTACATGGATCCGGCGCTGCGAGCGCGCATCGGCTCGTTCTCGCCAGGTCCGCGCGAGTTCTTTACCGAGGCCAACTACCGCGATCCCATGGTGATGCGCACGCACGGCTATCACTGGTTCGACAAAGGGTGGATGGTGCACGAGTCGCATCCCAGCCCGATGCGCAAGGTTCCGCTCCTCTACAACATCTTCATCACGCGGACCGAAGGGCATGCGACCGGCTGGGAGGAGATGATGCTGGCTGCGGGCATGTTCGACAAGCGGCCGCGGTCGTGCGAGCTGATCTACGTCCTGCTCGCCCAGCGCGCCGCCCGCGGCCTGGGCGACCTTCGCATGCACAGCAACGAAGAGACGCTGGAGCAAGTGTCGCAGTTCGCGTCCGACAATACACCACGCGGCTGGCTGCCGATGACCGGACGTACGGTCCGATCCGAGCAGCATCTGTACCTGCAGCAGCCCTCGTACGGCACGAGCTATGTGATCGGCAAGATCCAGGTCGAGCAACTGCTGGCCGCGCGCCGGCGGCAGCTTGGCGACAAGTTCACGATGAAGGGATTCATGGACGAGTTCAATGCCGCCGGACTCATTCCCATGTCGCTCATCGAATGGGAGCTGACGGGCGAGCCATCGCCCCGTCTCCGCCGCCTGCTCGCCGCTGGGCAGCGGGGAGCCGGCACGAATTGAGTGGGGCGTCGCTGTGACGTGGTGTCATTGACTAATTCCGACAGGGTCGGAACAGAACCTTCGCGAGGAACCGTTGTGCGCAAACCGAATCTTCGTGTGGAACGCCCCGTGCCGAACCGTCGCGGGGAACCCCTGTGCGGAACGCATCGTCGGTGTGATGCCTTTCTACCGCGGATGCGTAAGATTCCGTCGCGAATCAGCGTTCTACTGAATAGGGGAGTAGTGTCGAGGGGCTAGGGTCCCTTTCGAGATGAATTTCGAACCCTGGACGTCCTCCTGGGCGCAGATCTGGAGATGGCTCCAGGATGTTCAGCAATTCGCCCGCGCGGCTTCCGTCAGTGGCCTGCCAGAAGTGTGCGCCAAGCGCGCCGCCGCCCGTCGAGGTGAAGAAGAGTCGCTCGCCGGTCCGTACTCTGCCTTCATGCCGGCTCGGCACTCATCGTTTCGGGCGAACTACATCGGCAACGTCGAGCCATCAGCCGAGACTTGTCGAAAGACAATCGAGACGGGACCGAGTCGTACTTCGTCGCCATCGGCCAACGTGGCGCGCCCGGTGATTCGCTCGCCGCGCAGGTAGGTCCCGTTTTGACTTCCCAAATCCTCGAGAGCCACCTGTTCGCCGTGGACGACGATGCGCGCGTGACGGCGGGAGACGCCGGGCACATCGAAGCGAATGTCGGCATCAAGTGATCGACCGAGCACAGATTCGGTCCGTCCAATCGCGATGCTTCTGTTCCCCCAGATCACCCACCCACCGCCGCCGGCAAGCGACGGGAACGGCGCCGCGTCCTGCTTGGTCACCGGCGCGCAGAACCCGTAGCCAAAGCGGCGTACGGTCCTAATGAACTGCGGCTGCTCTGCATCGTCGTTCAACACGTCGCGAATTTCGGCGACCAGAATCGTGAGGCTTCCATCGGAGACGAACGAATCCGGCCAGAGGATCTGGTGAAGCTCGGCTTTGGAAAAGGCCTTCTCGTCATGTTGTGCGAGCGCGACCAGCAGGTCGAACGCTTTCGGCGATAGCGATACCGGAGCGCCGCCATGCGTCAGCAAACGGCGATCGGTGTCGACCTCCCACGAGACGAATTTCAGCCGCATGCAGAAAACTAATGCAATCCTAACAGCTCGCTAACGACGCGACCGCCAGCGCCATCTTTCAATGGCGCCATGAGATGGTCGATGGTCATGGCCGTCATGATCACGGTTGCCAGGGTAGCGGATGCCGCGGAACCGGGGCAACTCCCGGCCATTCGCCTGCAGATGGACAACGACGCCGTCGTGCCGGCGGCCATTCTGAAACAATCCCAAGACGAGGTCGCGCAAATTTTTGCGGATGCGGGTCTTGGGGTGGAGTGGACCGAGACGGTGCCGCGGTTTACCGTTCAGATTGTCGCAAGCGCGCTTGGGTACGCGAGGGCGTCTTCGCCGGTAATGGGCGTGGCGTTGCGCACACCTCGCGGTGCCACCGCGCAGATATTCTTCAAACAGGTGCAGGACTTCGCACGCACGTATCACGTCGATGTCGGCACCTTGCTGGCGTATGTCATCGCGCACGAAATCGGTCATCTGCTTCTGCCGCGCATGCCCCATTCGGCGACCGGGTTGATGCAAGCACACTGGGACAGGGCCTTGGTCCGCGAGGCCACAGCGGGCTCGCTGACGTTCACGGACGCACAAATCGAGAGGATTCTGGCGTTCCGCTGATGCTGGTGTAGGCTCCGGCCTCAGCTCTCCGGGATCTGGGTCACAATTGCTCCACAAGGGCAACTGTGGATTCTTCCCGATCGTCCACTGATACGTGCACGCGATGCGGCTGAGGGCGGGCGACAGGCTCGGACCGTATGAGATTGTCGGTCTGCTCGGAGACGGCGCCATGGGCGAGGTCTATCGCGCCCACGATACGCGGCTGGGGCGCGAAGTTGCGCTCAAAGTGCTTCGGCCGGCTTTCATCAACGACGCCAATCGTCTCGCGCGTCTCGAGCGCGAAGCGCGGCTGCTCTCGCAGGTCAGCCATTCCAACATCTGCACCCTGTTCGATATTCTCGAATTCGACAACGCTCCTGTTCTGGTGCTCGAGCTCGTCGAAGGCGAGACGCTGCAACAGCGCCTTCTCAGGGGGCCGATACCGCTGCGCGAAGCGCTGCGGTGTGCGTTCGCGATCGCGGCGGCGCTCGAAGCGGCGCATCGAAAAGGCATCATCCATCGCGACTTGAAGCCGTCGAACATCAAGCTGGTCGATCCGGGCACGGTCAAAGTGCTGGACTTCGGCGTCGCGACGCTGGCGCACGGTATGGACGCGGAGCTCGGCGCTGCCGACCTCACTCAGACACTTGGAGGTACGAAAGAAGGCGCGCTCGTTGGCACCGTGGCCTATGTGAGTCCCGAGCAGGCGATGGGCGAACGCGTTGACGCGAGGACCGATATCTGGGCGTTCGGCTGCCTCTTGTACGAAATGCTCACCGCCAGGCGGGCCTTTCCAGGCGTCGCTGTTGCCGACACGCTGGGCGCCGTCATGCGCGGCGAGCCCGATTGGTCGGCACTGCCCGGCGAGACGCCGCCACACGTGCGAACTCTGCTGCGCCGATGTCTCGAGAAGGATCGGGCGCGCAGGCTTGCGGACATTGGCGATGCGCGGCTTGAAGTCGACGATTTACTGACGGGACGTTTGGAGGACGCCCAGGTCACACATTCGTCGGCGAAACCTCACGGCATGTTTCCAGCGTCGCGACGGGGCCGGTTGGTTGTTGCCTCGGCGTTTGTGGCTGGTGTCATCGTCGCAAGCATCATGGCAGGATTGTTCAACCGTCCCCAAGGACCGGTGCTACCCGCGGCCGAAATTCCTCCGCCGGTCCGCACGAGACCTCCTGAACCGCTGAAGAGTCCCGCCGCAGAACCAACGGTCGAAAGCCAGCCGCCACCGCCGTCTGCCGACGTGGCCGCTCGAGACGGCGCCGCCGCAGGCGGAGCC
>DAINCF010000360.1:0-7326 GCA_036732565.1 Vicinamibacterales bacterium | reverse complement strand
CGAACCAGGCCGGCACACCCGCCCGCGCGAAGGCGTGCTCCAGCAAACCAAAGTACGTCTGCGGTGCGCGCAGGAGCACCGCCATCTCGTCGAACGGCACGCCGCGATCGGCTTCACGCAGCACGCGGCGCGCGATTTCGACGGCTTCCCTGCCCTCGCCGGGAGCCGAGAACAGGTGCACGGACTCGTCCGGCTCGCTCACGGGTGGCGCGTCCGCGGAGAAGAGCCAGTTCTGGAGACGAGCAAGAGCCACGGGTGCCTGGGTGCCTAGGTGCCTGGGTGCGTCAGGTGCCTGGGTGCTCGGGTGCCCTTGGTGCTCGGGGCGCTCAGAGAACCCAAGGCGTTCGTACGCGCCCAGCGTTCGGCGATCGCCATGTGGGACGGTGGCAAGGACGTTGGGGGTCGAGGCCACGATGGCCGCCAACAGCGATTCCTCGGCGGCATTGGTGACGGCAACGTCGAGCAGCACGACGTCGGTCGCGCCGAGCGCAGAGGGCAATTCGCGCAAGCGCTCGACCGCCGAGGCGAGGAGCTCGGCGCGGGTGACGGTGCCGGCACGCCGCGCCTCATCCTGCGCGCGGGTCAGCAGCGCACTCAGATCTCGTCCGGCCTCATCGAGATCCGTCAACGTGCGGCTGGCAACGCCAGCGAGCTGAAGATCGGACAACGTCCGGGTCGCGGCGCGAGGGAAGCCGGGCAAGTCCGCTACGGGCGCGAAGTACTCGAGCTCGCCCGCGGTGTTTGCCTCGAAGGCCACGCGTGTCGCAATCGCCTCGGACCCCAGCGCACTGCCCGGGGTGAGCTCCTTGCGCGCCAGCACGGGGAGCGCGAGCTTCATTGCGAGCTCCGACAGCGCCATGCGGGTCACGCCGAAGAGCGCCCCACGCGCCCGCGCCACCTCCAGCGCGAGCTCATCCGCCGCCGCCCGCGTCGCGCCGACAATCAGCGCATGCGCGGCCGGCGACACCGCGCCGAGCCACGCCCGCGCCGCCTCGAGCCGCGCGCCAGCGGATGGCGAGCTCACGATCCGAACGTTCACGTTTGGAGAATACAACTCATCGAATCTCCCTATGCTCGTCCCAGCGTCATCTACGGGCTTGCATAGTTTCTCGTTGACACACCTTTTCGCAGAGGTATACCTTCACCCGACCCCACGTCTCTTATCGCTATCGATTTGTCTTTTTGTTTCGTCAACGGGTAGGCGGTCATTTCCGCTCGGCGGCGCGTGTCATGGTCGGCGCGTGAGCCCATGTTCTCGAACAATCGATCGGTAATGGTTGTCTTTTTCGGAGCTCCAAACTCCGAGCGAAGGAGGCGCATTATGGCTCGTCGTGTCGCCACAAGTCTCGTTGCGGCAGCGTTCCTGTGGGTTGCAACGTCGGCTGGGGCGCAGACAGGTGATGGCAGCTTGCGCGGGTACGTCAAGGACGCGCAGGGTGCGGTTCTTCCCGGAGTGACGGTCACCGCGCACAGCCCGGCGCTTCTGACGCCGGCCGTGGCGGTGTCCGATGATGCCGGTTACTACCGGTTGCTCAACCTCCCCCCAGGCACGTTCGAGATCACTGCTGAGCTCTCGGGCTTCTCCACTCACCGCCGCGAAGGCATCATCATGCGCGCCGGGACGATCTTCACGGTCGACATCGCCCTGACGATCGGCAACATCAGCGAGACCATCACGGTCTCGGGCGAGTCGCCGATGATCGAGACGACGCGACCGACCAGCGTGATTAACATCGAGGGCGAGTTGCTGCGCGCGGCGCCGATCACCTCGCGCCGGCTGTTCAGTGACGCGCTCGACTTGGCGCCCGGCATCGGCTCGCGCAACGTCGACGATGGTGTGGGACGGCGGGCGTACTATTTCCGCGGCTCGCACATCTACGCGCATGCGTTCCAGCTCGAAGGCTCGCCCGCGTCAGCCTACATCGACTCGGCGGCGCACTCGATGGGCATGGGCGGCGAGACCGTGCAGGACGTCGAGATCAAGCTCGGGGGCGCCGACGCCTCGACACCGCTCAGCACGGGCGTGGTGATGAACGTGATCACGCCGCGCGGATCGAACGACTACCACGGCGGCGCCACCTACACCTTCCAGCCAATGGAATGGAATGGTGACAACACCAAGGGCGGCGCGGCACCTGGCGGGCTGCCGACGTCGCAGTCGGTCAGGCAGTGGGACTTCTCGGCGGGCGGCCGCATCCTCCGCGACAAGGTCTGGTTCTTCGGGACCTACCGCTACGCCGATCTCGAGAACGGCATCAGCCGGACGCCAACGGACCTACTGTATCTGAACGCCTTCAAGCCCAACTTCGAGCCCTTTGACAACAACTCGAAGAGCCGGCAGCCGTATGTGAAGGTCACGGCGCAGCTCGCGCGGACGCACGAGCTCTCGGGCTTCTTCCAGAACGATCGCAACCGCTATACCAGCTCCCGCGAGCGCAACACCGAGCTCATCAACTTCAACTCGGCAGGCGGCTCCATGTATCAGGTGAAGTTGAACTCGGCGTGGGGTCAGAGCATCACGACGTCGTTCTCCGCCTCGTACAACAACAAGGGCGGCAACGACGTGGACACCTACGAGAACGCGCAGGGGCTGTCCGGCCCGCAGATCGAGGTCCATCAGCTCACGACCATCTCCGGCGGCGTGCCGACCGGGAACGGCATCCTCGCCACGATGAACAACGTGGAGAACCGGAATCTGTCGCCCTCCTCCATGGCGATCCTGCGCGGCGACCTGACCTATTTCAAGGATGAAGGTTGGTTCGGGTCGCACGAGCTCAAGACCGGCATCTGGGCCGCGCCCAGCCTCAGCCGAGATGTCACCACGACGCTCTCAGGAGACGGGCTTCGACTCGAACGGGTGCGCCAGATCGATCCCAACAACACCGCGGCCGGCACCGTGACCTTCTTCCGTCGGTTCGAAGACCCCGTGACGCTTCGGGAGACCGCCGCACGAGACCGCGACATCGGCATCTACATCCAGGACGCGTGGAAGCCCCATGCACGATTGACCATCAACGCTGGCGTCCGCGCCGACTTCGTCCGCCGCTTCGACGACAACTTCGGCGTCGAGCGCATGAACAGCACCAACATCGGGCCTCGCTTCGGCTTTGCGTATCAAGTCACGAGCGACGCACGGAACGTGTTGCGCGGCTCGGCCGGCCGTATTCACGAGCAGGTCAACGGCCGCGACCCGATCACGACGTTCAGCCCCAATGCCAACGCCAACAACCGGTCACGTCGTGACATCTTCGATGGCAACGGCGACGGGATCTTCGAGCAGGAAATCTTCACGCCCGCGATCACGGGTCTTGATTACGCCTTCGACCCCGATCTCCATCAGCCCTACCTCGACGAGTTCGTGCTCGGCTTCGCCAAGCAGTTCCCCGGGCAGATCAGCATGGACGTGTCGGCGTCGCGGCGCTACTTCAAGGACGGCTATGCCGAGGTCGATATCAACGGTATCTATCCGGATGGTCCCAATCAACCGTTCGGCGGCTTCGGGCGCGTCGACCCGAATCGGGGCCTGATCATGCAGCAGACCAACGCCACGTGGAGCAAGATCGCCGTGACCAACATCGAAGCGATCTTCGCCAAGAACCTGTCGAACAACTTCCAGGTGATGACCAGCCTGACGCGGCAATGGCAGGAGATCGACGGGACGTGGAACCCCACGGATCCCGCGCGCTTCATCCAACCGGACGCGTTCCCGAACAACCGCGATCTCTCGCGGCATCTCTTCGGCAACGGCGATGACAACAGTCTGGACGGGGGCGGCAACGAGTCCGGCGTCGCCTACCGTCCGTACTCGGTGCGGATGGCAGGCCAGTACTTCGCTCCCTGGTCGGTCCGTATCGCGGCCAGCTACGTGATTCAGGCCGGTGGCTATCTCGGTCCCGTGATTCAGCAGCTCGCGAGCGGCGATCCGATCTTCGGGCCCAGCCAGGTGACGCTCGCCAATGGCACGCGCCAGAGCAACCCGCTCGCGACGTCGTGGCGCTTCGCGAACGCCACGCGATCGGACGGCCAGATCCGCAACGAGACGACCCGCTACCTGCAGCTCAATCTCGGTCGCACCTTCAAGTTCGGCCGGTCGAGCGTCGAGACAGGCTTGGGCATCTTCAACGTCTTCAACACCGGCGCGCACACCCAGTGGAACACGGGGGCGCAGCGCATCAACACACCGCTGTATCTCGGGCGCTTCAATCGCCACCCACCGCGGGCGTTCCAGTTGAACTTCGCGTACAAGTTCTAAGTAGAGGCACGGAGGCCGTCAGCCACTAAGGCACCAAGGCACGAAACCACAAGCAGGTCGCCACCAAGACACCAAGAGTCTTCAGGTTCTTTGAATTGATCTTCTTCGTGCCTTGGTGTCTTGGGTGGCCAATGTTCTTCGTGATCTTTGTGTCTTTGTGGCTACCGTCCTTCGTGATCTTCGCGGCTTCTGTCGTCGCGGCTCGGGAGAACACACCATGTCGAGGTTCGTGAAGGCTTTCATCCGCAGCTTCGCCGCCGGGCTGGGGCTGGTGGCGCTCTGTACTGCGCCCGGCGACGCTCAACGCGCAGCGACCGTCGATCCCGAGGTGTATTCGCGCCTGCCGTGGCGGCACATCGGGCCCGAAGGGAACCGCATCAGCGCGGTGTCCGGCGTGCCCGGCGAGCCGCTCGTCTACTACGCGGGCTCTGCCTCGGGCGGCATCGCCAAGTCGGTCGACGGCGGCCTGACCTGGGAGCAGATCTTCGACGATCATCCCGTCCACTCGATCGGCGATATCGCCGTGGCACCCTCCGATTCGAGCACGGTGTGGGCCGGTACCGGTGAAGCGTGCATTCGCAGCAACATCTCGGTGGGTGAAGGCATCTTCAAGTCCACCGATGCTGGACGCAACTGGACGCGCATGGGCCTGGAGAAGACCGGCCGCATCGGTCGCATCATCGTGCACCCGAAGGATCCGGACGTCGTATTGGCCTGTGCGCTGGGGCATGCCTACGGGCCGCAGCAGGAGCGCGGCGTCTTCCGGACGACGGATGGCGGCAAGAACTGGGAGCGCGTGCTGTTCGTCGACGAGAACACCGGATGCTCCGATCTCGAGGTGGATCCCAAGAACCCGCGCCGGATGTTCGCCGGCATGTGGGCGCTCGACATCAAGACGTGGGGCCGCGAGAGCGGAGGACCGGGCAGCGGGCTCTTCGAGTCGAACGACGGCGGCGTCACCTGGTCGCGGATGCGAGGCCGTGGCCTGCCGGCAAAGGACGTCGGCAAGGTCAAGGTGGCGATCGCACCGTCCAACCCCAACCGCGTCTACGCGATGATCGAGACCGGCGACGGCGTGCCGTGGAAGGACAAGGAGACCGACCGCGGACAGGTCTGGCGATCGGAGGACGGCGGCGAGAACTGGCGCGTCGTGAGCTACGACCGGAACGCGATGGGCCGCGCGCACTACTACTCACACATCTTCATCGCGCCCGACAACGAGAACGAGGCCTACTTCCTGACCGCCTCGTACAGCGTGTCGCTCGACGGCGGCGAGACGCTGGTGCAGCAGCCGGGCGGACGGTCGCCGGGCGGCGATCACCACGACATGTGGATCGATCCGAACAACGCCAGCCGCATGATCGTCGGCCACGATCAAGGCTTCTCCATCTCGCAGAATCGCGGGCGCTCGTGGTATCGCAATCGACTGCAGAACGCGCAGATGTACCACGTCACCGTCGACAACCAGATCCCCTACTACGTCTACGGCAACAAGCAGGATGGCCCCTCGTATCGCGGGCCGAGCAACAGCAAGATCTTCGGCGGCGGCGGAGGCGGCGGCTTCGGCGGCGGCCCCGGCGTCATCCCGCGCAGCATGTGGCACACGGTTGCCGGCGGCGAGAGTGGATGGGCGACGCCCGATCCCGTCGATCACAATCTCATCTGGTCCAGCGCCTCCGGTGCCGGCACCGTCGGCGGCATCGTCGCCATCTACGAGGAAGACAAGCGGCAGGCGCGCAACGTGGAGGTGTGGCCCGATCAAGCGAACGGTGTGCCGGCCGATCTCAAGTACCGCTTCAACTGGGTCATGCCGCTGACGATGTCGCCGCACGATCGGAACACCGTCTACGTCGGCAGCCAGCACGTGCATCGCACGACAAACCGCGGACAGAGCTGGGAAGTGATCAGCCCCGATCTGTCGCTCAACAACAAGAGCCGCCAGCAGTTCTCGGGCGGGCTCACCGGCGACAACATCGGCGTCGAATACGCCGCGGTGGTCATGGCCATCGCCGAATCGCGACTCGAGAAAGGGCAGATCTGGGCGGGCACGAACGACGGACAGCTGCAGCTGACCCGCGACAACGGCAAGACATGGGTCAACCTCACCAAGAACCTCCCGGGCCTGCCGCCCGACGGCACCTTCGGCAACATCGAGCCCTCGCGCCATGACGCGTCGACCGCCTACGTCACGGTCGACCTGCACCAGGTGAACAACCGCGACCCGTGGGTCTACAAGACCACCGATCTCGGCAAGACCTGGAGGCTGATCGTCAACGGCGTCCCCAAAACGATGTTGAGCTACGCGCACTGCGTCAAAGAGGATCCGGTGCGGCGTGGACTGCTGTACCTCGGCACCGAGAATGCGATCTACATCTCGTTCGACGATGGCGAGAACTGGCAGCCGCTGCAGACCAACATGCCGCACGCGCCGGTCTACTGGCTGACGTTCCAGGAGCACTTCAACGATCTCGTCATCGCCACCTACGGTCGCGGCTTCTGGATCATGGACGACCTCTCGCCGCTGCAGCAGCTCACCCCGCAGGTGCTGTCATCCGACGCGCACCTCTTCGCGCCGCGGCCGACCTATCGGCTCCGCGAGATTACGTCGGAAGCGCAATCGGCCAGTCTGATGGTCGACGGCACGAATCCGCCGTACGGCGCGCCGATCAACTACTACTTGCGGACGGCGCCGAAAGGCGACGTCACCGTGACCATTCTCGACGCGCAGAACCAGCAGGTGCGCGTCCTGAACGCACCCAAGGCCGTCGGGCTCAATCGCATCTATTGGGACCTCCGTGACGAGCCGACCACGGGTCTCCGACTGCGGACCAGCCCCCGCTATGCGCCCGAGGTGCGGGTCGGCCCGGACGGGACGCGGCCGGGCGGTGGGGGAATGACGATCCTCATGCCGCCGGGCGCCTACACCGTGCGCCTCGACGTCGACGGCAAGCAGTTGTCGCAGAAGCTCGAAGTCCGCAAGGATCCCAATTCCGGCGGCACCGAGGCGGAGATCACCGAGCAGATGAAGATGCTGCGTGAGCTCAAGCGCTCAGCGGACACCGCGGGCAGCGTCG
>DAINCF010000359.1:0-7327 GCA_036732565.1 Vicinamibacterales bacterium | reverse complement strand
CCGAGCCAAGGGGCCTGCACCTTCGCGATGGCCTTTCACGTCGACCGCGGGACCTACGGCCAGGTGTCGCTCGACGGCCTTGGCTTCATCGTCCTCGGCTGGACGCCGGAGGAGATGGGCAAGGGGAATTGGTCGGTGGGCGTCATCGCCGACGATCGCGCCAGTGCCGAACAGCGCGATGCCATCACCGCCATCGCGAGCGGCAGCGCGGGCGGCCCGATGTCGGCGCTCTCGGGTCTGGTCGCGAAGTTTCTCGGCGTCGAATCCGCGCCGATCCGATTCGAGCATGACGGCGTCACGTGGTCCGTGCAGGCATCGAATCTGGTCGATATGGCCGCCGTGGGCGCCAAAGGGATCAATCCGAACGAAACCGAGCCGCTGCAGCTCGATCACACCGGGCATCCTGCGGCGGATCGTTTCGCCCTGGCCCGCGCCTCGAAGAGCCACGTGCACGCGCTCGGCTTGAAGTGGGATGACACCACCGGACGGAACAACGGACAGTACGCTCCCTTCTCCTGGAAGAGCGCTTAGCCGCGACCGGGCCGCGTTCACCATCGCCGTCCTCATCGTCCTCCTCCTCTCGTGGTGGTGGATCGTGGCGATGGCGCGGGACATGTACGGCGCGATGACGGGGCCGTCGGCCTGGATGATGACCCGCGTCTGGGACGGCACCCACCTCCTGCTGTTGTGGACGATGTGGGCGGTGATGATGGCCGCGATGATGCTGCCGTCGGCATGGCCGATGCTGTCGATCTACGGCGCACTCGCGCGCAAGGCGTCGACCAACCCGCGGCGCGCCAGCTACCTGTATCTGTTCACGGCGGGGTACGTGGTCGTGTGGGCGGTCTTCAGCGTCGCCGCCACTATCGTCCAGCGACTGCTCGCGGCGCTCCTGCTCCTCTCGCCGATGATGGAAATGACGAGTCCCCGGGCAAGCGCCGCGTTGCTGATCGTCGCGGGCGTCTATCAGTGGACACCGTTGAAGCGCGTCTGCCTCCGCTCGTGCCGCTCACCGATTTCGTTTCTCCTCGGGCGGTGGCGCGCGGGCGCTTTTGGCGCGTTCCGCATGGGCATCGACCACGGCGTCTATTGCGTCGGCTGCTGCTGGGCGCTGATGCTCCTGCTGTTCGTCGGAGGCGTGATGAATCTCTATGTCATCGCGGCATTGACCACGGTGGTGGCGGCCGAGAGGATCTTGCCGGCGGGCGAGCATGGCAGCCGCCTCGGCGGCGTGGCGCTCATCGGTCTGGCGCTCTGGATGCTCGCGCGATGACCGACGCGACGACCCCATTCTGGCGTTCCGGCCGTTTGGACCGCGAGAGCCTCTTCTTCATCGAACCCGCTCCCGGGCTGCCCGCCACGTGCTCGCTGCTTTTGCCACCTTCGGGACTCGTGTTGCTCGAGAGCACGACAGGCGAGATGCCGTACCTCGAGAGCGTGGATTATGTGCTCGACAGCGCCACGGGCCTTCTGACGCGCACACCTGAATCACGCATCCCGATGACGACGATCGCCGAATTGCACCCTTCGATCGATCCGGACGGGTCGGGCTTCCTGTACGTCCGCGGGGACCCGTCGACGTTCTTGATGGTCGGTGGCGCCGGCCTCTTCCACCGCCGTCAAGCGACGGCCAGCTACTCGTTCGACACGAAGCAATGGACTGGATACACCGCGCCATTCGCCGGCGCCGACGTGCCTCGGACGCTCGATCGGCTGCGGCGACGCGAGCCGCTGATCGTGTGTCTCGTGGGCGACAGCATCTCGGAAGGCTACGACTGCTCGAGCGTGATCGGCGTCCCGCCGTATCAACGGCCTTACGGCGATCTCGTCGCGGCCGGCCTCGAAGACACGTATCAATCGTCGGTGACGCTGCACAACCTCGCCATCGCCGGCTGGACCTCGGATGACGGCTTGGGCGCCATCAGCGCTGTGGCCGCCGAACAGCCGCATCTGGTGATCGTGGCGTTTGGCATGAACGATGCCGGATACGCGGCGCCGCGCGACTACGCCGCCAACATCCGCGCCATCGTCCAGGGGATCGGGCAAGAGGCCACTCGAGCGGAGTTCATCCTGATATCGTCGATGCTTCCGAATCCTGAGTGGCACTATCCACAGATGGAGCGTTTCGTCGGCTATCGGCAGGCGTTGCTCGGGCTCTGCGGCGCAGGCGTCATCCTGGCCGACCTGACGACGCTGTGGGCGGATGTGATGGTGCGCAAGACCCCGTACGATCTGACGGGTAACGGCATCAATCATCCGAACGACTTCGGCCATCGTCTGTACGCGCAGACGATTCTGTCGCTGCTCGTCGAATGATCCGCTCGTAACCAAGACCGCTGTAATGGAGAGCCACCCAGTCGGGTATTCTCTCCACATGCATTCCCTGCACGCGCGAACATGGCTGGTTGTCAGGGGGAAGACCGCGGACCAGATCTGCGACGACTTGGAGCTGCGCGCGGGTATGGCGGTGACCAGACCACGACGCTTCCCCATCGAAGGCGCCATGTCCGACGGCGGCTGGTACCTGGTCGTCGCCGACGGATGGGACCATCGCCTGATTCAGGAACCGATCCTCTCCAAGTTGTCCGCGGGTTGCGACGTGTTGACGTGCACCGTGGAGGAGAGAAACCTCTCCAGCGCGTCAAGCGGTTGGCGCGATGGACGCCGCCTGTGGTCCGTCACCTACGAGGGCGAAGAACATCCCGGCGACGTCGTCGCGACAGGCGACCTGCCGATCACGTTCACGTCCCTTCACCACGAGTTCATCACCAAGTCGCAGGCGGAGGGCGCGGGTGACCTGCTGCTCGATCCGCTCTTCGAGGTCCCCATCGAAATGGTGCAACGCGAGGTGGGCTATCGCCCGGATCAGCCCAGCCGTGCGTTCGATGGACGATTCGTCCTTCTCGAAGCGATCAACCCGACCCTGATGCAACGCCTGTTCGGAGGCTGACCCGCCGCCTCACGGCTTGCAATTCTGCGCGCTCGCGAGCTCGGCCAGTCTCTGCATGAACACATCCGTCCACTCGTCGAGGGCCTTCTCGCGGACGGTCGCTTCGTTCGGATCCGTTTCGCGAATTCTCTTGAGCTGGTCCTGATCCATCTGATCGAAGCGAGCGACCTTGAAGATCTCCCGCACGGTGGCGCGGTCCAGTTTGTTGGCTCGTTCGGTCATGACGTCCTGGGCCGCCTTGAGCACGCGCCGATCGCCCAGAAGGGTCGCTCTCAGCTCGCAGCTTCCGGCGTTCTTGAACACGGTTTGAGACTGCCAGTCCTTGAACACCCCCCGCGAGTTTGCGAACAGAAACTTGTCTTTTCCAAACGTGGATCCCAGGTCTTGCACGAAGACGTACGGCTTCACGCAGACTCGAGGATCGCTCGCCCCGGGCTTGAACTCCGCACACGCCACGCGGTTCTGGACGTCGATGGCGTTGTGATAGTTGAAGAGGCCCAGCGCGAGACGGTAGGCGTCGTATTCGAGCTTCTGCTGCGCCGACCACGCGCCGTTCGAGTAGAAGCGCGCTGCGTCCCGCCATGACCAGGTCTCGTCGTTCTCGGGATCGATCTCGGTCCAAGGGATATCCCTCTCGACGGTGACCATCGGGAATAGGTTTGGCGCGGTGGTCAGGGCGGCGGCATTCTGCTCCAAGTTGCTTTCGAACGGCGAACCTGTGCATCCGACGCAGGCGACCGACGCGACCGGATAGACGTGATCGGCCGGGAAACCGAGTGCCCAGAGAATGCGCCCTGCCGCGAGCTCGGTGAACACCTCGTTGAAGCGCCGATCGTGATTGGGATGCGCGGGCTTCAGATACTTGACCTTGAAGCGGTCGGCATCGAGCTCGTTGGCGTTGCTGGCATCGTCTTTCGCGTACAGGTGTGATCGGTCCTCGCCGCCACTGTTCTCCTCCAGGACGACCTTGACCTCGCCGACGGTGATCGGCACGCCATTCTCGTCGAGGAGCTTCTTGTCCGTGGTCAACTGCCAGCACTGAAACTTCAAACTCTTGCCTTTGACCGCCTTGAAGGCGTAGTGCGGCCGGAAATAGCAAGCTGGAGTGTCCTCGGCGTTGAAGTAGAGGAAGCGCGTTTTGACAGGGTCGGCAGGGTTGAAGTCTGGCCCTTTGGTCAGCTGCTCCAGCGTCAGCGTCGGTTGGTCGCGCATGAGGTTGGCGCCGCTCACGCACGCCACCTTCTGCTCCTTCTTCATCCCTCTGGGGATCTCACACTCCGCTGCCGTCGCCGCCCGGGCGACGACCAGAATCACGGATACGGTGAAAGCTATTCTTCTGATCATGTTCGTTTCTCCATGCGGCAGGGCACACGGCCCGCCGCGACAACACCGCAGCGCTCGACGCTCAGAACGCATTCGTTGCGCAGAAGGTCGGAACGGTCGGCAGGCCCATCGGATTGTCGATATCCCTCAAATCCGCGGGCTGCGCCTTCCAGCGACATCGGCCGGCGGCGAGCTCCTCGCGTTTTCGTTTGAAGGCCTGGACCCATTGCTGCGTCAGCGCCGCTTCGCCCAGTCCCGATTCGCGGTTCTCCGGCAACTCCGCGATGCGGGAGACCTTGAACACGTCTTCGAGCTGGCGGTCAGAGAGCTGGCAGAGCAATCCCGCGACGAACCGGCGTCCGTCTTCGCTGATCATCGGATGCTTCAAGCCGTCAGTCGCCGCCCAGCTCTTGGGAAGCTCCGCCTGGCACGCCACGTCGCCCACTTGCGTGCCGACCTGCTTCCAGACCTTCTTTCGTGACCACTCTTCCAAGTTCATCTTGGCGGAGGTCTTGTTCGTCGTCAGGCCAGCGCCACCGAGCGTGGCGCCAACGTCCTGGATGTACAGCCGTGATTCGCCGCAGGTGGTCGTGAACGGGTTCGTCGCCTGGTCTACTTTCACGCCGTCGCACACCATCCGCTGCTGCTCCGGCTTGTTGTCACCGTGCATCAGGAACGCGGCGATCAGCTTCAGTCCGTCCTTCTGGTACGGAGGACGATCGACGGTGTCGAGTTCCTTCCACGTCCACCCCTGATCGTCTTTCCCGGCTTCCTCCATCTTGCGACCGGGCAGTTTGCGCTCGATGACCGCTTCGTTGAAGATGCGCGTCGCGCGCGGACCCGCTCCACGATGAGGATCTTCGGGGCAGTTGAGGCACTCGAGTCGGACCGGAAACATCCCGTCGGCGAAGAAGCCCAACGACCACAGGAGCCGCGTCGACGCGACCTCCGCATAGACCTCGCGGTTGTCCGGTCGGAACTTCACTTTGACCGGCTCCTCGTCCATGTCGTCGGTCAGGACCTGGACGGGCCCGTCGGCGCTCCGCACCTGTGTGATCCGGCAGTCGAACTTGGGCGTCTTCCCGCTCTTCTCCGCACCCTCGAGCACGAACTCGCAGGTCACCGTATCGTTGAATCGCAGGTGAAACTGATCCTTCTCCTGAGGCGGGCCTTGCACGATGTCGGTTGCGGACACGTTCGTCGGCGTAAACAGAGACGCCTTGTGGATCGCGGCGAGGCGGTCCCTCGGCGCGTAGAACTTCTGATCGACCTTGTCGACCAGCGGATTCTGGGCCTGGCTTCCACGCCCTTCGACAACCAGGACGGCCAGCACGAGGAGAGACAGCGTGCGACGATGCATGAGAAGTCACCTGACCTCTGGACTAGTGACGATTGCCTCTCATGCGTTTCACGGACGTCACAATTGCGACGACTCTGTCGCTCGCGGCAGTTATGGTCGAGCTTGCGCTGTGTCGGCCTGGAAGCCAGGCCTCGGGACGTCGAGAAGTCGATGTGGGCTCCGACTTATCTATGAACGTGCCAGCCGTGGTGCGATGACGCTAGGAGTGGAAAAATGAAGTTCATGCTGATGATGAATGCCCCGCGCGGGACCGGTGATTGGGGCGTGGCCAACTGGGCACCGGCCGACCTCAAGGCGCATATGGAGTTCATGAAACGATTCGCCAGGGAGCTCAGCGAGGCAGGAGAGCTGGTGGGCGCCCAAGGGCTCGCGCCGCCGGGTCAGGCCAAGGTCGTGCGTGCGTCGAAAGCCGGGCCGGAGGTCACGGACGGGCCATTCCCGGAGGCCAAGGAGTTCCTCGCGGGCTACTGGATTGTCGACGTCGAGACGCCGTCGCGCGCCTATGAAATCGCGGCGCGGGCGTCCGCGGCGCCAGGACCGGGCGGCGCGCCGTTGAACCTGCCGATTGAAGTGCGCGAGGTCATGAGCGCACCGGCCGCCGACATCTGACGGCTGTGTCTCCCGACTTCAGCAATGAGCACCTGCTGCGCGATCTGGCGCCGCAGGTGCTCGGTGCAGTCATCCGTCGGTTCGGCGACTTCTCCACCGCGGAGGACGCCGTGCAGGAAGCGCTCCTGGCGGCGGCCATGCAGTGGCCCAACGACGGCGTGCCCGACAACCCGCGCGGCTGGCTGATCCACGTCGCAGCGCGCCGTATGACGGATCACATCCGCGCGGAGCTGGCTCGTCGCCGCCGCGAGACCATCGTCGTCATGCAAGCGCCAGCTGATGAGCGCGTGGTGCCCGCCGCGGACAGCCTCGTGGGCGCCGATCAAGACGACACCTTGATCCTCCTGTTCATGTGCTGCCACCCGGCCCTCACCCGCTCGTCGGCGATCGCCCTTACCTTGCGCGCGGTCGGCGGCCTCACGACGGCCGAGATCGCGAACGCGTTTCTCGTGCCGGAGGCGACGATGGCGCAGCGGATCAGCCGGGCAAAGCAGCGCATCAAGACGTCGGGCGTGCCGTTTCGGATGCCCACGGATGACGAGCGCGCAGAACGACTCGGCGCCGTGCTCCACGTGCTGTATCTGATCTTCAACGAGGGCTACGCCAGCAGCATCGGACCCGACCTGCAGCGCACGGATCTCTCGAACGAAGCCATTCGCCTCACGCGGGCCGTGCACCATCTCCTCCCGAAGGATGGCGAGGTCGCCGGGCTGCTCGCGCTGATGCTGCTGACCGATGCAAGGCGCCCTGCGCGGACAGGACCGGACGGCGCATTGATCCCGTTGGCGGAGCAGGATCGGACGCTGTGGGACCGACGGTCGATCGAAGAGGGCACGGCCCTCATCACGGACACGCTCTCTCGCGGGTCGATCGGCGCCTATCAACTGCAAGCCGCCATCGCGGCGCTCCACGATGAGGCCGCGCGCGCCGAGGACACCGACTGGCCGCAGATTCTGGCGTTGTACGGCTTGCTCAAGCGCATGTCGGATAATCCGATGGTGACGCTCAATCACGCCATCGCCGCGGCGATGGTGGACGGTCCACGGGCCGGACTCACGCTGCTCGAGGCGCTCGACGCAGACGGG
>DAINCF010000358.1:0-7362 GCA_036732565.1 Vicinamibacterales bacterium | reverse complement strand
GGGTCCGCCTTTAGGCGGACCTCAGGGCCGGCTGAAGCCGGCCCCCACGAATTTTTCAACGACTCTAAAGGCGTTCTCTCCGAACGCGGTTGACTAACTTCTGCTCGACTTGCGGGCGAGCTGGCGCACCACATACGGCAGGATCCCGCCGTGAGAGTAGGCGACCAATTCCTCCGGCGTATCGATGCGCACGATCGCCTTGAACTCCCATGCTCGGCCCTTCTCACCACGCGCGCGCACGGTGACGCGGCCGCGCGGTTGCAATGCCGAACCCGACCCGACGAGATCGAACGTTTCGTGGCCGGTCAGCCCCAGGCTCGACGCGCTGGCGCCGTCCTCGAACTGCAGCGGCAGCACCCCCATGTTCACGAGGTTGCTGCGATGGATGCGCTCGAAGCTCTCCGCGATCGCCGCTTTCACACCCAGCAGCATGGTGCCCTTCGCGGCCCAGTCGCGGGAGGACCCGGATCCGTACTCCTTGCCTGCCAGCACGATCAGCGGCGTACCGTCCTGTTGATAGCGCATCGCCGCGTCGTAGATCGCCATCACCTCGTCGGTGGGAAGATACTTCGTCACGCCGCCTTCGACGCCGGGCACGAGCTGGTTCTTGATCCGCGGGTTCGCGAACGTGCCGCGCATCATCACTTCGTGATTGCCACGACGCGCGCCGTACGAGTTGAAGTCCTTCGGCTGCACCCCGTGAGCGATCAAGTACCTCCCCGCGGGGCTGTCCACCTTGATCGATCCGGCTGGCGAGATGTGATCTGTCGTGATGCTGTCCCCCAACAACGCGAGCACGCGCGCGCCCGTCAGGTCCTCCAGCGCACGCGGCTCCATCGTCAGGTTCTCGAGGAATGGGGGACGGCGGATGTAGGTCGAGTCCTCCTCCCACTGGAAGCGGTCGCCGGTCGGCACGGGCAACGCCCGCCACCGCGCGTCGCCCTCGAACACGCTCGCGTACTGCCGTTTGAACGCCTCCGAGGTCACCGATGACAGCATCGCCTGCTGGATTTCGCCCTCGCTCGGCCAGAGGTCGCGCAGGTAGACCGGCGTCCCGTCCTTCCCCGTTCCAAGGGGCTCGGTGGCGACATCGACGTTCATCGATCCGGCCAGCGCATAGGCCACGACCAGCGGCGGCGACGCCAGGTAGTTGGCGCGCACGTCCTGTTGAATGCGTCCCTCGAAGTTGCGGTTGCCGCTGAGCACCGACGCAACCACCAACCCGCGCTCGCGGACCTCCGCCGCAATCTCATCCGGCAGCGGACCGCTGTTGCCGATGCAGGTCGTGCATCCGTAGCCCACCAGATTGAAGCCGAGCTGATCGAGATATGGCTGCAAGCCGGAGCTGGCCAGGTACTCGGTCACAACCTTCGAACCGGGCGCGAGGGACGTCTTCACCCATGGTTTGCGCTGCAGCCCCTTCTCCACAGCCTTCTTCGCCACCAGGCCCGCACCGATCATCACGCTGGGATTCGAGGTGTTCGTGCAGCTCGTGATCGCCGCAATCACCACCGACCCGTGCTCGAGCAACGTCTCCGTGGCAACCGCCGTGCCTCCTGAAGCCAGCGGCTTGACACCCTTCTGCAGCTCGCCAAGCGCGGACGCAAACGACGTCTTGGCTTGACCGAGCGGCACACGATCCTGCGGACGACGTGGTCCGGCGAGGCTGGGACCGACCGTCCCGAGATCCAGCTCCAGCGTCTCGGCGTAGACGGCATCCACCGAGTCGCGTGTGCGGAACAGCCCTTGCGCGCGAGCGTAGGCTTCGACCAGCGCCACCTGGGCCTCGTCGCGGCCGGTCAGACGCAGGTACTCGAGCGTCATGTCGTCGATCGGGAAGATCGCGACGGTCGCCCCGTACTCGGGGCACATGTTGCCAAGCGTCACACGGTCGGCGATCGTCAAATGCGCCAGACCGGGACCGTAGAACTCGACGAACTTGCCGACGACCCCCTTCTTGCGGAGCGCCTCGGTGATCGTCAGCACCAGGTCCGTCGCGGTGGATCCTTCAGGCAGCTTTCCGGTCAGGTGGTAGCCGACGACCGGTGGGATCAGCATGGAGCTTGGTTGCCCCAGCATCGCGGCCTCGGCCTCGATCCCGCCCACGCCCCAACCCACCACGCCAAGGCCGTTGACCATCGTCGTGTGCGAGTCGGTGCCGAACACCGTATCGGGATACGCGACCGTCACACCGTCCATCGGCTCTCGGCAGACCACGCGGGCGAGGTACTCGATGTTCACCTGATGCACGATGCCGGTCTCGGGTGGGACGACGCGGAAATTGTTGAACGCGGTCTGTCCCCAGCGCAGGAACACATAGCGCTCGCGGTTGCGCTGGTACTCGAGGTCGGCGTTCAACTGCAGCGCATTCGCGGTGCCGAAGTGATCGACCTGCACGGAGTGATCGATCACCAGCTCCACCGGCTGCAGCGGGTTGACCCGCTCCGGATTGCCCCCCAACGTCGTGATGCCGTCGCGCATGGCCGCCAGGTCGACGACGCACGGGACTCCGGTGAAGTCCTGGAGCAGCACCCGTGCCGGCATGAACGAGATCTCTTTATCCTTCGCTGCCCCGCCTCCGCCATGCTTCGGCGAGGCAAGCCCAGAATCCCAGGAGGCCAACGTCTTGATGTCGTCGGCTTTGACGTACCCGTTGTCCTCGCGCCGCAGCAGGTTCTCGAGCAGGATCTTCAACGAGAACGGCAGGCGCGCGATGTTCGGAAATCCCGCGCTCGCAAGGGCGGCCAGGCTGTAGATGTGCAGGGTTTCCCCGTTCACCGTCAATGCGGTGCGGGTCTTGAAGCTATCGATAGACATGATGGGTTAGGCCGATCCTTCAAATCATATCAAGCTCCGCCGGAGGTTCCTCACAGAGGTTCCACAGAATGTTCCGGACACTCGTTCCCGCACAGGTTCGGTTCCGGACAACGGTTCCCCACGATGGTTCGGTTTCCGACGGAGGTTCCGATCCCATGCGGCGGAACCAGCGTGGCGAACCGAACGCTCGTGAGCACCACCGGGAGGAACCGAACCATCGTCCGGAACCTCGTCGGAACCCCTGTGCGAACCCTCGTGCGGAACGGCTGCCAGACCACCTAAAAGCCGAAGAACACCAACACAGACACGGTCGGCATGACTCGACGCTGGTCTTCGAACTCGATGCCATCACGGCGAAAGGCGGCTTGCACATCGCCGCGGATGCCGAACGGATGCCCCGTGGCGGCGCCGTGAAAGAACACGCGCGCGCCGCCGCCGAAGTGGTAGAGCTGGCCCGTCTCCACCAGCGCATCGTCTTCGTGCAGCTGCCGCAAATAACCACCGCCGCCGATCGCGTACGGGCGCACGCGCGCCGTTGACGGAACCGGCACCTCCCAAACCAGACTGACGTCGACGATGTATTGCGACACCGTTTCGCCATCGAACGACGTCGCGGTCGTCTCGGTGTCCTGCAAGATGTCGACGAGCACTTTGGGCTTCGAGTATGCGCCGCCGACTTCGATCATCAGACGAGGCGTGATCGCCACACCGAATCGGGCTTCGACACCAGGCGACGACTCGAACGTCGAGCTCGTCCGAAACAGCGTCAGCGCGGGTGGCGTCGCCCCGGGTGAGTTCTGGATCAAGTCGGCTGAGGACTCGCCGATCGGATAGCTGCCGGTCCACGTCAGGCCGCCGGCGACCTGAAAGCGAGACTGATCCGAGGTTTGGGCGTACGCGCGGGGATCCGCGCACACGAGCACGCACGCCGCGATCGTCAGCGCGGCTGCGCCCCTCACCGGGGCCTCACCGCTATCTCGATCGAATCCGAGGTGCCATCGCGCGGTGCGACGACGAGACGAGGGGCGTAGGTCACGCCGAAGTCCACATCGATGACCCTGGAGAAGAAGCTGTCCGTAGCCGCATCGTCCAACGGCTCGACGCGCAGGACGTACGGCCCTGGCTCGAGCCCTGCGATCACGAACTCCCCTGCATCGTTCAGGCTGAAACCGGAGACCAGCGCCCGCGACTCGGGATTGAACGCCACGATATGCGCGCCAAAGAGGCCGCTGCCGTTCTTGGTGACGCGGCCGGTGATGCTGCCCAACTCGCTCTGGGCCGTGGAGGTCCCGTAGAGATCGAAGACACCCGCGATGTCATCCGGTAGCACGCTTCGCTCGCCGACGTTGCCCGCGGTGAACGCAATCGGGAACATCACCGCGCCAGAGCCGAGCACGCGACGACCGCCGCCGGTGAGGAGCTCGGTCTCGCCAATCGCGGAGTGCCCGAGGCCGAGCAGATGTCCGACCTCATGTACGGCGATCGATTCGACGTCGACTTTGCCGCTCTCGCCGGCGGCCGCCGCGGACCATACGAAGCGGGTATTGAAGAAAATGTCGGCTTCGACGATCTCGCCGGTGCCCGCGGCCAGAATGAAGCTGGTCGCCGCCAGGACCCGATCGAGATCCGGACGATCGAGAAAGCCAATCGTGGTGCGGCCATCGACCGCGTTCGGTGACGCCACCGTTGCGCCCTGAAACTCGGCGCGAATCGTCGTCGTCGGAATCGCTTGCCACGCACCGAAGGCCCGCTGCACGGCTTCGCGGAACTGCCCGCCAGTGACCGTCGGCACGTCGCGCTCGTTCACGAAATAGCGGATCGGCATCTGGTTCCAGCGCACGTCCACGAGGTTGCCGGCGATACGCACGCCAAACTTCAAGTAGGCCAAGGCGGGCGACGGCAGTGACACCACCGTCAGCGTCGCCATCGCAATCGCGACGAAGCGCGTCATCGTGCCTCCTCGCTGACCGCGCGCACCTGCGCGCCGAACGCATCCAGCGTGATCGGTCGACGTCGAGGATCGCCGCGGGTGATCGGTCCCGGTGCCTGCGGCGAGGTCTCGACCGGCGGCGAGATCACCATCATCGCGCCGCTTGCGGGATGCGGCATCACGCGGAAGACGCCTTGTGTCAGCCCCACCAGGGTCGGATACGCCGCGCCACCGCCGCCGAGGAACACCAGCACGAGATCCCCTTCGCGAAAGGCCGGCGCGCCCGGCAACAGATGAATGCGCCCGCCGGCCTCGCCACCAGGCGTTCTGAACGTCACTTGCTCGCTGGCGCGTCCTTTGATGACCTGCAGCACGTCGAGACGCACGAGGCTGTCGATGCCTTGACGATCGTCCGTCCACTGGCCGCGCACCTCTGCCACGCGCCCGTAGACGACGAACTGCGATTCATCGACGAGCTGGCGGAAGGAGAGCGGGGTCACGGTGAGCCCGTGCATCGACGCTGCAAGGGCGCTCCACATGACAAGAAGGACCATCAATTTGCGCATGAGCGGCAGTATCGCACGATGATGCCGCTCGTCCTGGGGCCGGCTCTACGTATGGGTATGTAGCAGCCGCCCTTCATGGCGGCCGTGGATGAACTCGACGATCGCGTCGGCAGCTCGACCGCTGGCGCCGGGCGCGCCGAGTCTCTCGCGCACGATGGCGAGGGCGTCACGCATATCCGACGCACGCCTCTCGTCCGTGAGCAAACTCGACACCTCGCGGCTCACGGTCTCCGGCGTGCACTGATCCTGAATCAACTCCGGCACGATCCGCTCCCCAGCGACGAGGTTGACCATGCTGTACATGTCCACCTTCACCAGCGGCTTGCCGAGTCGGTAGGTCAGCGGCGCGAGCCGATAGACCACCACCATGGGCTTGCCGTGCAACGCGGTCTGCACGGTCGCCGTCCCCGACGCGGTGACGACGACATCACTGGCCGCTAGCACATCGTCCGTCCGTCCTTCGACGATGCGAATGGCGGCGCCGCTGCCGAGGAACGGGACGAAGAAGCTGTCGGGCAGATTCGGCGCACGCGCGACCACGAACTGCACGGGACCGCCATGCGATTGAATGCGCGGCACCGCGGTGGCGAGCACGGGCACGTGACGATGGAGCTCGTTGTGACGACTGCCGGGCAGCACCGCCACGGTCGGCCATCGAGGATCGAGCCCCAGGCCGCGCAGGAACGCCTCGCGAGGCTCACGCGCCACCGCGAGATCGATCAGCGGATGCCCGACGAACTTCACCGGCATACCTTCCCTCCGGTAGAGCGCTTCCTCGAACGGGAAAATCGGGAGCACGAGATCCACGAGCGCTTTCATCGTGATGATGCGCCCGGGCCGCCATGCCCACAGCTGCGGGCTGACGTAATAGATGATCGGCACGCCGAGCTTGCGGACCGCCGCCATCAGCCGGAAGTTGAAGTCGGGATAGTCGATGACCACCAGCGCATCCGGCTTCCGCTCGCGCGCGACGTCCACGAGCCGCCGATACATCGCCAGCGACTGCGGCAGGATGCGCACTGCCTCGACGAGGCCGGTCACCGAGAGGCCGTGAAAATCGCCGATCAGCTCGCCGCCGGCGGCGGCAAAGCGCTCGCTGCCCAAGCCGAAGGCTTCGACGCTCGACGCGCGCGCGCGCAGCGCGGTCACCAGCGCGCCCGCGTACAGATCGCCGGAAGCTTCGCCGCACGACACCATCACACGGATCGGCGCGGTGCCCGGCCCGGCCGAGCTCATTTGGGTTTGGCGAAGAGATCCGGAGCGAGCGTGGGGTTGATGCGAAGGGCCGTCAGCGAGCGCTCGATGACGCTCTGACCGCCGGCCATGACCGAGGCCTTGTACGCGAACTTGAGACCCTCCACGTCGCGGTAGTCGTCGTAGATCTCTTCGGTGATGGCCGGCCCCTTCCCCTTCGCGGTCGGGTCGTCAATCTGGCGGTCGTAGGTCATCTTCACCACCAGGCCCGTCTCCGCATCGACATGAAGACGCACCGGCGAGAGGCCCTCCGCGGTCACTTCGACGACCTTGAGCGTCTTGCCCTTGAAACCTTCGTCCGGCAGCAGGCGCGCTTTCATGGAGCCGGTCGCCGCGCCGATCAGGAGCGAGAGCGAGTCGCGGCGCGTGCTGGCGCGAAAGCCCGCGAGCATGTCGGGAGGCACATCGTGCACGCCGGCCGGATCTTTGACCCAACCCGCGCTCCCCGAGAACACCTGCACGGTCTGCTGGCCCCCCGGCAGATCCGCTTCCACGCGCATGCGCTCGGGGTACTCGATGAACGTTCGCGTCTTCGCCGTCAACTTGCCTTCCGGCGTCGCCAAGGTCGTGTCGGACTCCGCGCTGATGGTCTTGATGGCCTTGAGCTTGTCGAGACCGCCTCGCGCATCGGTCGCCTTCCTCAGCAGCGCGGCGAGCGGCGCCTCATTGCTCGAGGCGTCAGCCTGATACGCGTTCGCCGGGGGGGTATACAGCAATCCTTGAGAGTGCTGCTTTTCAAAATTCGTGGGGGCCGGCTTTAGCCGGCCCTCAGGTCCGCCTGAAGGCGGACCCCAC
>DAINCF010000357.1:0-7380 GCA_036732565.1 Vicinamibacterales bacterium | reverse complement strand
GTCGTAACCATCGTCGAGGATGCGCGTGGCGCGGCCGCCGTCGACGCCGACGGTCCAGAGCGCGCCCAGCAGATCGATGGCGATGGTGCGCCCGTCGGGCGAGAGCGCGGCAGCCATCGAGGTGCCCTCGCGCAACGTGAGACGGACATCGCCGGACGGCTGCCCGGCGACCAGCGCGCCGAGACTGGCGACCACGATCGTCGAGACGATGAGGCGTCTTGGCATAGATCTTCCCCCGCGGCACTTTCCGCACACGGGGGCTGACCCCGGATGGGACAACGGCAGTTACCGCCACTACCTGTGGGGCCTGAGCTTACCATCGCAATAGCGCGGACGTTCTTGACGTGTGCGCAGACATCGCATCCAATCCAGTCATGGCTCGTGTGTCCCCTGGGATCCCCGCCCTCGTCCTCGGCGTGCTGCTCACATCGCTGATCGGCGTGGCGCGGGTCGGCAACAGCCAGGGGCAGGGCGGCGCGGCGACACCACCAGCCGCCACTCCCGAGCCCCAGCCAACCCAACGTCCCCCGACCCGCGCCGACGTGTTCCGGGGGGAGTACGGCCGCTACCGGGCGAACAACGATCTGCTCTTCTACCACTTGGACGTCCGGGTCGATCCCGACGCGAAATCCATCAGCGGCACGAACACGATTCGCTTCAAGCTGCTCGAAGACGCGACGCGAATTCAGCTCGATCTCTACGCCAACCTCAACGTCGACAAGATTCTGCTTGGGACCACACCGCTCCAGTACGAGCGCGAGATCAACGCGGTGTTCGTCGACTTTCCGACGACGTTGAAAGCCGGCAGCGTGCAGACCATCGAGTTTCACTACTCAGGTATGCCGAGAGAGCAAGGTCGATTCGGCGGCATCGCGTTTCGCAAGGACGCGGCGGGCCGGCACTGGATCTACACCGCGTGCGAGGGCGATGGCTCCAGCATCTGGTGGCCGAGCAAGGATCAGTGGCGCGACGAGCCCGAAGGCATGGAGATCAGCGTGGCGATTCCGCGCGATCTGGTCGACGTCTCGAACGGTCGTTTCCTGGGCAAGACCGACCTGAGTGACGGCTACACCCGCTGGGATTGGCGTGTCCACTACCCGATCAACTCGTACAACGTCTCGCTGAACATCGGGCACTACGTGCACTTCGCGGATCGGCTCGGCGATCTTTCGATGGACTTCTACGTGCTACCCGAGAGCCTGGACAAGGCGAAGCGGCAGTTCGCGCAGGCGAAGCCGATGCTCGAAGGATTCGAGAAGTACTTCGGCGAGTATCCCTTCGCCCGGGACGGCTACAAGCTGATCGAAGTGCCGTACGCCGGCATGGAGCACCAGAGCGCCGTGACCTACGGCAATCGCTTCGCCAATGGGTATCTGGAGCGCGACTGGACGGGCGTGGGTGTCAGCCCGAAGTTCGACTTCATCATCATCCACGAGAGCGGGCACGAGTGGTTCGGCAACGCCGTCTCCGCCGCCGACGTCGCCGACATGTGGATTCACGAGGGGTGGACGACGTATCTCGAGGTGATGTACGTCGAGCACATGTTCGGCTACGACGATGCGCTCAAGTACGTGAACGGGTACAAGACCAAGGTGCTGAACCGCGAGCCGATCGTTCCGCAGCGCGGCATTCATCGCTCACCGCCGGCCGATCAGTACTTCAAAGGCGCGCTCTTCCTCCACACCTTGCGCGGTGTCGTCAACGACGATGCCCGCTGGTGGAAGCTCGTGCGCGATTTTTATCAGCGGTTCAAGTACCAGAACATCGTGACCGAGGATGTGGTCCGGTTCTTCAACCAGCAGTTGAACCGGGACCTCACGCCGATCTTCGATCAGTACTTGCGCCGCATGCCCCTCCCCACGTTGGAGCTCGCGTTCCTGGACGACGAAGGCGTTGTCGGCTACCGATGGAAAGCCGACGAGCGCGCGTTCGCCATGCCGATTCGGGTTGGCGTCCGTGGCAAGTGGGAGACGATTACTCCGACCACCGAGTGGCAGCGCATGCGGAACACGATTCCAAAGGATCAATTCGAGGTCGCAACCGATTTGTATTACGTCAACGTGACCAAGCAATAGCAATTGCACAGATTGGGTTGGCCGCCGATCAGCCCTTCACGACAAAGCCTTTCTTCGCCAGAGCGGTCCGCACCCTGTCACGCAGGTCACCCTGCAGCTCGATGGCGCCATCGGTGATGGCTCCACCACTTCCACAGGCGCGTTTCAGGTCCTGTGCGAGACCTTTCAAGAACGCGGCGTTGCGTGGGAGGCCGTCCACGATAGTGACCGTCTTCCCGCCGCGCCCCTTCTTCTCCATCCGCAGCTTTGCCACCACCCGACTCGGCACCGGCTCGTCCGCGGGCTGTCCACAGCGGCAGTCGCCGACCGGGTGGCCGCAGCTCGGGCAGATCGCGCCGAGCCCCGTCGAATACACCCGGCGCGCCTCACTCACCGTGACGACACCACCGGTGAGGACACCACGGGCAGCTCGATGAAGCTGGCGGCGCCCGCCGCGTGATGGATGCGCTGCGTCGCCTTCACGTAGTCCTCTGGCTTGGCGAAGAAGATGTTCGGCACGAAGGTCTGCGGATTGCGGTCGTAGAGCGGGAACCAGCTCGATTGGATCTGCACCATGATGCGATGGCCCGGCAGGAACACGTGGTTCGCGGTCGGCAGGATGAACTTGTAGGCCAGCGGCACGTTCGGCGCGATCGCCTTCGGCGTTTCGAAGCTTTCGCGGTAGCGGCCGCGGAAGATGTCCATGCCGATCGCGAGTTGATAGCCGCCCATCTCCGGCTGGCTCGGCACCTCGTCGGGATAGACGTCGATCAACTTCACCACCCAGTCGCTGTCCGTGCCGCTCGTGGAGGCGACGAGGTTCACCACCGGGGCGCCGCTGATCCGAACGGGCTCGTTGAGCACGGGTGTCACGTAGCTGAGGACATCCGGGCGATCGGCGACCGTGCGTTGATCGGTGAGCAACCAGCGCCGCCAGATCTCGCCATCCGCGAAGCGCACCGGTCGCGGCACATACGGCACTGGCTTGGCCGGGTCGGACACGTACTCGTCGAACGCCTTCGGCCCCTTCCCATCGTCGGTGGGCGCCGAGAATGACAGGCCGAAGCCCGCCGTGAGATACAGCGGGCGCGACTTCGCCGCACATCCGGTGTCGCACGCCAGCGGCCAGGACTTCAAGCGATCCCAGTGGTTCTCGCCCGTGTTGTAGATGAACACCGGCGGCGTCTCGGCGTTCGGCGCGCCGTCCTTCAGGTATTGATCGAAGAACGGCTTGAGCACGTCGCGGCGGAATTGCAGTGCGGTATCGCCATTCAGCTTGAGCGGACCGAGCGTCGATCCCTCGTAGTTCACGCCGCTGTGCCGCCACGGGCCCATCACCAGGAAATTCAGGTCGTTGCGCGTATCCTTCGGTTCGGTCTTCAAGTACGTCTGGATCGCGCCCCACATGTCTTCCTGATCCCAGATCCCCTGGATCCACATCGTCGGCACTTTGAGCGGCTGCGCGGCCATGACGTTGTCGAGCGCCTGTTCCCGCCAGAACGTGTCGTAGGCGGGGTGCTCGGAGATCTTGCGCCAGAACGGCAATTGCTCGAGCCCGTACGCCTTCGCGAAGTCGCCGGCCGATCCCGCACGGCGGAAGTTCTCGTAGTCGTCGTAGCCCTCGCGCACGAGCGTGGTGCCGCCGCCGCGCGCGACGTTCTGCCCGGCGAAGAAGTCGAAGTTCGTCTGACGATACGCGCCGAAATGGAACCAGTCGTCGCCCATCCACCCGTCGATCATCGGACTCATCGGCGCGGCAACCTTGAGTGCGGGATGCGGGTTCACGAGCGCCATCACCACGGTGAAGCCTTCGTAGGAGCTGCCGAGCATGCCGACCTTGCCGTTGGACTCGGGCACGTGCTTCACGAGCCACTCGATGGTGTCGTACGCGTCCGTGGAGTGATCGACGTCGGTGGGATTGAGCGGTCCCTTCAACGGCCGCGTCATCACGTAGTCGCCTTCGGAGCCGTACTTACCGCGCACGTCTTGAAATACGCGGATGTAGCCGTCGGCCACGAACACCTCGTCGCCCTGCGGCAGGGTCGCGAGCATCCGCGGCGACTCGCTGCGCGTCGTCCGCCCGGCCGCGTTGTACGGCGTGCGCGTCATGATGATCGGCGCCTGCTTCGCGCCTTTCGGGATGACGATGACGGTGTAGAGCTTGACGCCGTCGCGCATCGGGATCATCTCGACGCGCTTGACGTAGTCGTACGACGAGGTCGGCGAGTCGTACTTCGGTGGAATGTCAGGGGTGATCGGTGGCGTCTGCGCGTGCGCGATGGAGACAAACGCCAGGACCGACGCGGCGGTGACCAAGCGGCGTCGGATCGAGGACCAGGACATCATGAACGAACTCCTAGCTAGTGGGATGTACGTTCCATATTGACAGGGGCCGTTCCGTAGGAACGGCCCGGAAACCTTGAGCCGAGCAAGGTGATGACGACTTCACCTTCCGTTGATACGCTCCACTAAATGTCGCTGCGATGGAAGCGGTGAGGACGACACGATCTATTCTGTCCTACCTTTCGTGGTGCAGCTTGTCTCCTGCAGGAGTGCGGTCGCTTCGGAAATGAACGGGCGGGCACCCTCCTTCAGGCCGGCCGAGTAGTACACCGAATGCACGTGCCGGTGCGGGCGTTCGACGGTGATCTGGCGGACCCAGTGATAGGCGCCATCGACCGGTCGCTCCGTCACGACGAACGTGTCGACCCGCAACCCGCCGATCTCGACCGCACCTCTCCCCGTCACCGTCATCTCGATCTCACGCAACCGTTCCTTCTCGCGCCCGCGCCATCGATCGATCATGTAGCCGCGCAGCTTCAGACCATCGGACCACGCGATCGCCTGGTCGAGGACGGCGATCCCGGGCCCTTCGGGAAGCACGCGCTGGGCGGGCTGGAATGGAATCCGCTCCGCGGTCGAGCCGTCGCCGTTCAGGCGTAGCACCGTTCCCGGCGCGCTTCGATAGTCGAAGCGCGTGATGCTGACCGCTGTCGTCGCAGAACCCGTCCCGCGGTGCTCGCCCTCCAGAGGGGCCAGCGTTGCACGCTCCACATCCAACACATCGGCGCCAGGTGTCATGCCTTTACGAAAGTCTTCGGCGCCTCTCGCCATCGTATGCATGATGCGCCATACGGCGCGACCCTCGACTTCCAGCGGCACCACCGTCTCGATCATCTCGGCTGGCACTCGTCCGGGGCCGATGCCCATACGGAAGACGGTGGTGATGGGGCAGACCCGGCTCGGGTCCACACGGGACCAGACGTCCAGCGGTTCGGCGCCATACGCAAGCGGCGCCAGCAGCACGATGGACGCCGCCGCCACCGTGAATCGTGGATTTCGAGCTAGCGGCATTTCGCTCTCCTTCGGGGATGCCGGCGCGATCGCCAGCGTCTGCGCGGGCAGGGCGAGTCCCAGGGCGATTGTAGTGGACCAGCCGAATCGGGAACGGCAACTCGTCCCTGGGTTGGCCGCACTGCCGTTCGTCTGAGGTGTAGGGGCGGTTCGCGAACCGCCCCTACTTGCATGGTCGACGGCGGAGGTTCAGACTGGAGGTATGCGGATGCTCTTTCTACTCGTCACCGCAACCATCACTGCGGGCTCCCTGGTCACAGCGCAGGAGCGCAAGGTCCCCGACGACTCCCAGCGCATCTCGATTCCCGGCTGCGCCCGAAATCGGCTGTTCATCGTCGGTGAATCGTCCGAGCACGAGCCGGTGAACACCAACGTGCAGTCCGGCTGGCGGTTCCGCATGTCCGGCCCGAAGAAGGTACTCGAGGAGATCAAGAAGCATGGACCGCGCATGGTCGCCATCACTGGCCTGGTGCGCAAAGCCGATCTCGCGGGACCCGGTGGCGTCGCCCTCGGCGGCGGGCGCGTCCGCATCGGCGGCAACATGCCGCAAACCTCGTCGACGGACGTCAGCCGCAGTCCGGGAATGAGTCAGTTGATGATCGACGTCGAGTCGTGGCGCCCGCTGCCGGACTCGTGCCCGGAGAAATAGGTCCAGGCGCCCGTCAGAAGGCGGGCCAAACACCACGCCTTCGCCAGATCATCGGGCGTCTCCGTCCTGACGCTTCCGCGCAGCTTCCTCGCGGAGGCGCACGATCTCTTGCCGGAACCCATCGAGATGCAGGCCCAGTCTCGTGAGGATGGAGGCCGCCGGCGTGTGCTCGCTCCGAAGGATGCCGAGCAGCAGGTGCTCGATGTCGATGGCGTCACTCTGCACGCGATCGGCTTCGCTCGCGGCGTAATCGAGAATCTGCTTGGTGTCATTGCTGAACGGAATTTCAACCGAGGTCGCGATCCGCTCCTCGTGCCTGACCAGCACGCGCTCGGCCTCCGCGCGAATGCGCTCGACCGAGACGCGGGCGCCGGCGAGCAGCTCCTCCAGCCTGCGCGGACGACTACGGATCACGCCGAGGAGCAGATGCTCGGCGTCGATGGATCGGCTTCCCCACTGGCTCACCTCGTAGCGCGCGAAGAACAGCGCGCGACGCGCGGCCTCGGTATAGCGTTCGAACATACCTGGATGGAGCCTACCGAGTCGTCAATCCTGAAGGCGACATTCCGTTGACCAGAGCCTCTTTCAATGCCCGCACCGGCCCGTGCAGAGATGGTGACACATCACCCGAGGCCATCCAAATGGTGAACGGGAACGCGACATTGGCGACGCGCAGTGCGCGGACCCGGGTCCGCGATCGGCTCCGCGCCAGCAAGCGCGCGGGCACCAGGCCAAGGCCACGTCCACGCGCCACCAGTGCGAGCTGCAGCTCGTAGTCGTACGCCTCGACGTTGACCCGCAACGGTAAACGCGCCTGCGCCAACGCATCCTGCAGCGCGGCGCGGGCGGCGCATCCGTCCGGATTCAGGATCCAGCCGGTCTCGGCAAGATCGGCCAATCGCGTCGCCTCTCGCCTGCCTCGCCGACGCGCCCGCGGGAAGGCGTGGCGCTTGGCGCTCACCACGAGCAACCGCTCGTGGGCGAGGGCATCGGCCTGCAGACCAGCCGGCACGCGCTCATCGTCCGGCAGCAGGACAATGGCGCCTTCGAGAGCGCCGGATTTGACCCGCGCCAGCAGATCGCGGCTCCAACCGGTCCGCAGACGCAACGAGACACCGGGAAACGCGCGGCGAATGCGATCGACAGGACGATCGAGCGCGACTTCGGTCAGCGCGTGCGCGACGCCGATGCGCAGCTCGCCCGTCGGCTCACCGCCGCCCTCGGCGACATTGGTCAGCTCGCCGACCGCCGACAGCAGGCGTCGACAACGCTCGAGCGTAGCCCGCCCGACGTCGGTCACCACGAACGGCCTGGTCCGTCGAT
>DAINCF010000356.1:0-7428 GCA_036732565.1 Vicinamibacterales bacterium | reverse complement strand
CTTCGCCGTGCTGCTGGACCGCGCGGGCACTGCGGAGATCGGACAGCTCCTCGGTGTCGGCGCGGGTAGTGTCGCCGCCGCGATCAACGCGTGGCCACGCGAGCCGGCGCCGATCGTGAGGGTCATGCGGGCAGCACTGGATGACGCCGGCCTCGCGCCGCTAGACGTGGACGCGGTCTACGCCTCCGCGAACGCATCGGCCGACCTCGATCGCGTCGAAGCGCAGGCCCTCACCGAGCTCTTCGGCGCTCATCGTCCGCTCGTGACGTCGATCAAGGGGGCGCTCGGCGAAAGCGGTGCGTCCGGTGCGGCATCCTGCGCGGCGGCGCTGGCCTGCGGCGCAGCCGGGCAGGTCCCGCCAATCGTCGGCCTCCGTCAGCCGATGGAGGAGGCCGCATCGTTGAACCTGGCCGCGCGCGCGACGCCGCTCCCTGGTCCCATCGTGCTCGTGAACAGCATCGCGTCGGGCGGATCGATCTTCTCGGTAGTTCTCAGATCCGCTCGCGGGTGAAGTCGGTACGTAGCGACCGGCAATTTCGCAACGCACTCTGAGGCCAAGACGCTCGTCGCAAGCCCGGTATAATCAGCCGTGTCGTTCGACGAATTCCAGCTGACTGGTCGCGTGGCGCTCGTGACCGGGGCGTCTCGCGGGATCGGTCGGGGGATCGCGGAGCTCCTGGCCGAGCGGGGCGCGGCCGTGGTCGTCGCGTGGAACGCGCGCGAGGATCTCGCCTGCGAGGTCGAAGCGGCAATCACGGCGAAGGGCGGACGGGCACAGACCCAGCGCTGCAACGTCGCCGACGAGCGCAGCGTGCAGGAGCTGGTGGGACGGGTCGAGGCGTCGTTCGGGCCCGTGGATATCCTGGTCAACAACGCCGGCCTCACCCGCGACACGCACGTGTTGATGATGGACACGCCGCGATGGAACGAGGTCAGGGCCGTCAATCTCGACGGCGCGTTTCATTGTGTGCGAGCCACGGTCCGCGGCATGCTGCTGCGTCGCTGGGGGCGCATCATCAACATCACCTCGCCGAGCGCGTCGATGCCGCTGCCGGGCCAGACCAACTACGCAGCGTCAAAGGCCGGCCTGGTCGGCTTCACGCGCGCGCTGTCACGCGACGTGGCCGGCAAGGGTGTGTTGGTCAACGCGGTGTCTCCAGGGTTGATCGACACCGACATGTATCGCGCCGTGCCCGAGGGGGCACGCGAGAATTACGTGAAAGCCATTCCGGTGGGGCGCGTCGGCACACCGCGTGAGGTGGCGTCGATGGTCGCATTCCTCGCCTCGGACGCGGCGTCGTACGTTACTGGTCAAGTAATAGGCGTGGATGGCGGGTTGATCTAAAGAGACGGGTCCAGGCCGCAGGCGCCAAGCCTCAGGCCATAAGTCGACAAGAATCAGTCATGTCCGATGTTCTGAAAACAGAGATCAAACAAGCGATCGTGCGCAGCTTGCGCCTGCCGATCAAGCCCGAAGAGATCCAAGATGCGGCGCCGTTGTTCGGTCCGGACGGTCTCGGTCTCGACTCGGTGGACGTACTGGAGCTCGTGCTCGAGCTCGAGCGCTCGATGGGCGTCACCGTGGCCGACGAAGAGACCGGGGCACGCGTGCTGCGCTCGGTCGACACGATCGCGGAGTTCGTTCAGGCGAACCGTAAGACTGCCTGAGACCAACGGCCTCCCCATGAACGCGTTTACCGTTGACGTGGAGGAGTGGTTTCACATCTGCGGCGTCGCGGGCGCGCTCGCGGCCGACAACTGGGAACGCCTCCCCTCTCGCGTCGAGACCACGACGCGAACCCTCCTCGACGAGCTGGACACGGCCGGCGTCCGCGCGACGTGCTTCACGCTCGGGTGGATCGCGGAGCGGTACCCGCGGCTCATCGAAGACATCGGGGCGGCCGGTCACGTCGTGGCCTCCCACGGTCAGACGCACACGCTGGTGTTCACGCTCACGCCGGACGAGCTCGATGCAGAGCTCGTGCGAAGCCGCGAGACGTTGCGGGCCATCACCGGGGAACCCGTCACCGCGTTTCGCGCACCCGAGTGGTCGCTGAACCCGCGCGTGCCGTGGGCGTTCGATCGGCTGGCGGCGGCTGGATATACGCTGGATGCGAGCATGGCGCCGCTGAAAATCGTCGGGCGTGTCGACTATCCGCGCATCCCACACGTGCGCCAGACCGCCGCTGGTGCCATCGTCGAGGTGCCGCCGTTCGTGGCGGATCGGTACGGGCAGGTCATGCCGATGGGCTGGGGGTGGGGGCTGCGCATGAGCCGGCCGTCACGGATTGCGCGAGAAATCGAGCGCGCAAACCGCGCGGGACGCCCCGCCGTCCTTACAGTGCACCCTTGGGAGATCGATCCGGACCCGCCTCGCGTTCGCCTGCCGGCACGTCTGCACTTCGCGCATTACTTCCGCCTGGGAGGGTTTCGGAATCGGCTGCGCGAGATTCTGCGCGTCGTCCCGTTCACCACGCTTGCGGACGTCTCCGCTGCTGCCGAGATGTCCTCACGGCCACTCTGATGCGCACGCTTGTCGCGCTGCTCTGTCTGCTGGGTCTCGCCCGGACGGACGCCGCGGCCCAGTCGCCACGCGCAAACCAAGCCGGACCCGTGATCCTCGTCGAGGATTCGATCCAGAACGGTCAGGAGATCGCCGACATGCTGCGCGCCCTCGAGGCCCGTGCGCAGAAGATCGTGGCAGGCGTGCGCCTGCTCGTACCAGTCGACGTGAATGACGAGGGACTCGAGGCGCTCGACGCCAGGCTCGCTCGTTATCCTCAGACCACCCCGGTGTGGCTCGCGTTGCCGGGTCCGATCGACGACGAAGACCCTGCGGTCTGGAGGACGCGAGTGCAGCGGGTGCTCGACGGGCGGGCGAGCCGGCTGTCCGCCGTCGAGGTCGACGTCAACCCCGAACGAGTGGACGTCGCGTCGTTCGCGCTCCGCGTCGTCGCGACCGAGGCGCGCACCTTGAACAATGGGATCAGGATCGCGCTCGGCGGACGTGGGGTCTCCGAACTCGATCGACTGCGACGCCTGTACACATCGGACCTCGCCCCGTACGTCGATGCGATCGTCTCCAGGCCCGCCGGATCGGCCGAGGACCAGTTGGCACTCCTAGGGGAAGTGGATCCGACCACGATAATCGTGTCCGCGGGGCACGGCGCATCCGGGCCACCGGCAGTCGCGGCTCAGAATTGCCGGCTCACGGTGTTGACCGCAATCGGCACCAAGGTCAGTCTGACGATGTGGACCGGTACGCCGGCCGCGCTCCGGGCCTGCATCGATGCACTCGTGCCGGCGGCGCCATTGCTGAACGGCGACATCCTCGCCCTCGATGCCGACTCCGCGGGTCTTGCTCTGCGCAGTGAGGGTCGCGAAGTGCGGGACGAGGTGAAGGCTCGGCTGCTGTTCGACCAACAGCAACAGTCGACGTGGCTGATCTATGACGCCCCCGCCGGCGACACGCCCCTCGACATCGAAGTGCGGCTCGCGACCGATGGACGGCCGACGCTCGTGGATCTCGAGTCACCCAAAGCGCCTCAACCTCTCACGAGCGAGCGCGATCCCTCCACCGGCGTCACGCGGCTCCAGGCGCCGCGCACCGGTCACTTGACGTTGATTGGCTTCAACGACGGCGCCTCCGAGGGCTTTACCGAACGCACCGGCGTGAGCGCGGCCCGCGCGCTGATCGCCGAAGAAATCGTCGCGCGACACCAGCAGCAGCAGCGCGCGCAAGACTCGGTCGTCGTGAACTACATCGCCTCGGCCCGCACCGAACAGCACTTCCGGCCGAACGTCGCCGACCCGGGCTACGACGTCGTGTCCGAGAACGTCTACTTCGTCGATCGCGAAGGCATCGAGTGGGAAGAGCGTGCCTTCTACGTGAACGGGTCCAAGTGGGGCGCCGATCGACCGCCGTTTCCGCTGCTCCAGCCGGAAAAGGTGCTGTCGTTGCCCTTGGACCTCCGCCTTGGCGACGACTATCGCTATCGCCTCGTGGGCGAGAGCGTAGTGGACGACATCGCCTGCTACGAGCTGGCGTTCGAGCCGGTTCGCAAGGATCGATCGCTCTATCGCGGCACGGTGTGGATCGATCGTCAGACGTTCGCGCGGGTGCGCGTCCGGGCCGTACAGACGAACCTCGGCGCGCCGGTAGTATCGAACGAAGAGACCCAGACCTACAAGCCCGTCGCGACCGTCGACGGGCGACCCATCGTGCTGCTGTCGGAGCTGGTCGCGCGCCAGATCGTGATGATCGCGGGGCGCAATCTGGTGCTCGAGAAACGAGCCCTGTTCGAGACCTTCCGCGTGAACGCGGACGACTTCGCCGACCAGCGACAGGCGGCCCGATCGAGCGATCGCATCATGTTTCGGGAGACCGATCGCGGACTCCGCTACTACAACAAGGAAGCCGGCCGCCGTGTCGTCTCGGAACGCGGGACCTCTCGCGCGAAGGCGATGGCGATGGGCGTCCTCATCGATCCCTCGTACGACCTGCCGGTCCTTGGGAGGGTCCTGCCCATCTTCGGCATCAACTACCTCGACTTCGACTTCCGCGGCCGCTCCGACACGCAACTGGCCGTGCTCTTCGCCGGCGTCCTGGCCGCGGGCAACCTTCAGCGGCCGAAGCTCGGATCGACGCCGCTCGACGCCAGCATCGACTTCTTTGCCATCGCGCCACCGACCAACGATCGACTCTTCGACGGCCAGCAGGAGCTCGAACGCGAGCGCTTGCTCACCTGGCCGCTGTCGACCAGCGTGAACATCGGCTGGCAGGCGAACGCGTTCTTGAAGCTCTCCACCCAGTATCAGTTCCGGTTCGATGGCTTCGTGCGTGACAGGACCAGCGACGAATCATTCGTCGTCCCGTCGAGCACCACGACCAACGGCATCGGCGGGGCATGGGAGTATCGCCGTGGTGGATACAGCCTGGTGGTGAACGGGACGGTCTTCCGCCGTTCGAGCTGGCGCGAGTGGGGCCCCGCGGACGATCTGCAGACCTCGGACGAGAGTCGCGCGCGCTATGCAAAGTACAGCGCGGTGCTCTCCCGTGACTTCCACATCGACGCGTTTCAGAAGATCCACGTCGACGGCGGCGTGTTCGGCGGCCGCGATCTGGATCGCTTCAGCCGGTACCAGTTCGGGATGTTCGACGACACGCGGATTCACGGCGTGCCCGCCTCCGGCATCCGGTTCGACGAGCTGCGCATGGTGCGCGGCAGCTATTCGTTCAACCTCTTCGATCAGTACCGGCTCGACCTCTTCCTGGATCGGGCGTGGGGGCGCGATCGGCCGGCGGGCTCGGACTGGCACGCGTTGACGGGCACGGGCGTTGGTGTGAATGTCCGTGCACCTTGGAATACCATCTTGCGTGTGGATTTCGGACACAGCATCGTGCCCGAGCGCTACCGCGGCCTCGGGTCGACGACGCTGCAAGTCATGTTTCTCAAGCCTCTGAAATGAGCGAACGCGTCCAGGGCCCGCAAGTCCAGGGCCCCCTAAAGGGGGACCCCACGCCTGACAGGGCGGCCCCGCACGCGTGGGGTCCGCCTTGCCCGGGTCCCCAGCGCGGCAGCCACGCTGGGGTGGCTTTAGGCGGACCAAACGAACCGGCATTGGCCCGGCCCAAGCGTGCCGATCTGCACGTCCACTCGTATCACTCGCGCGAGAACGGCAATATGCCGTTCCTGCGAAGTCGCGACTGCTACTCGCCGCCCGAAGACGTCTATCGCGTCGCCAAGGCGCGCGGTATGGACTTCGTGACCATCACAGATCACGACTCCATCGATGGCTGCATCGAGTACCTGAATCGCCATCCCGACGCACGCGACTTCATCGTCGGCGAGGAAGTGTCGTGCCGCATGCCGGACGGCGACATCGAGGTGCACATTGGGGTCTACGGCACCAACGAGGCGCTGCACCGCGACCTGCAGCCGCTCAGACGTAATGTCTTCGAGGCGACGGCGCTGCTCCGCGAACGAGGCGTCTTCTTCGTGCTCAATCACCTGCTGCATTTCTATCGCGGCCAGATCCCGCTCGCGAGTTATCTTCGACTGCTGACCGAGTTTCCAGCACTCGAAGCACGCAATGGGACGATGCTCCAGGCGCACAACGAACTGATCGAGAAGATCGCCCAAGGCGGGTCTTCAGACCTGCCGGCCATGGCTCCGAACCAACCGACTCACGCCTGGACCACCATCGGCGGCAGCGACGCGCACACGCTGCGCCGAGTGGGGACAACATGGACGGAGGCGCAGGGAGAGATGCCGGATGAGTTCCTCGCCAGTCTTGCCGCGGGTCGAGCGCGAGTCGGCGGCGTGCACGGCGGGGCCGGACCGGTTGTCGGCGATGTGTACGGCGTCATCGCGCGCTACGTCGGCAGCCTGCTCGGCGTCGGGCCCCAGGATCATGGGCCCGTGGCGCGGTCGCTGTGCCTCGCGTTCTCGGCCGGCTCGTTGCCGTTTCAGTTCATTCCCGCTTTGATTGCGCTCTCTACGGTGCGACGCCAGTCGCGGGTCGTCGGCCATGCGATCGATGAGCTCGGGCCGTCTCTCGCTCGGCGTCCAGCTGCGATCGTCGAGTTGAGCGCATGAGTCGACGACGGGTGGCCATCACGGGCATCGGGCTCGTGACGGCGCTGGGCAGGTCGCGTGAAGTCAGCTGGCAGCGGCTCGTCGAGGGCGCGTGCGGCATCGGCCCGGTCACGGTGTTCGACGTGACCGGTTATCGAAGCCAGGTCGCCGCGGAGGTCGACCTCGATGCCGGCGCGGCAACCAGGCTTTCGAGACTCGAGCGACGGCGATGGTCACGCGGCGATCAGATCGGCGCGATCGCGGCGGACGAAGCGCTTGAAGACGCCGGACTCCTGGACTCGGACGTGGATCGTCTCCGCGTCGGCGTGCTGCTGGGTGCCGGCACGGCCGACCTGCTCCGCAACGAGCGCTACTTCGCGACGATGGTGAGCGACGGCGGCGGGCAACCACGACTCTCCGACGCGTGGAATCACTTCTCCAGCACGCCTGCGGACATCATCGCGGCGCGGCATGGCCTCGAAGGGCTGCGTTCGTGCATCGTGGCCGCGTGCTCGTCCAGCACCATCGCGATTGGCCAGGCGGCCGACGCCATCCGCGCGGGGATGCTCGACGCCGCGGTGGCCGGCGGCACCGACGCGTTGTCGCGCCTCACCTACTCCGGCTTCAACGCGCTCAGGCTGATGGACACCGAGGCGTGCCGGCCGTTCGACCGATCGCGTGTGGGGATGAACATCGGCGAGGGCGCCGGGATGCTGATCCTCGAAGACCTCGACCGGGCCCGGCGCCGCGGTGCCCGCATCTACGGCGAGCTGGCCGGCTACAGCGCGAGCTGCGAGGCGTTTCATCCGACAGCCCCGGAGCCGGAGGGCCGCGCAGTCGGCGCGATAAT
>DAINCF010000355.1:0-7516 GCA_036732565.1 Vicinamibacterales bacterium | reverse complement strand
CGGTCTGCCACAGCTCGGCGCCGCCGGCGAGTCACGCGGGGCGCTGGCCGAGGTGCGCTACGCGCTCCAGCCGAGCGATGCGCTCGACGTCCCCTATCACGGGATGGCCGGTCGGGCGCGGGCCATGCGCGCAATCCTGGATGACGCCCGTCAGCTCGGCGCCCGGGCCTGTGCCATCGTCGATCCGCGCACCGGTGGCTGGCCGCTCGGGCTCCGTCACCTGACGCAGGCGCTGCTGATGGAGGAGCTCGACTTGGTCGCGCCCGTGTACGAGCGCCATCCCTTTGCGGGCGCGCTCGTCCACGGCCTCGTCTATCCGATGTTCCGCGCGCTCTACGGCGTTCAGCTCCGCGCACCGATCGGCGCGGACGTCGGATGCTCGTCACGTCTGATAGAAGCCGTCTTGCCCGATCCAATCTGGGAGACGACCGCCGGCCAGACCGGCATCGACCTGTGGTTGTCCGCAACGGCGGCGTCGACGGGATTCCGCGTCGGACAGGCCGCTCTCGGTCCGCGGCCGAGCGAACGACCTGGCTTGGATCTGGGCACGACCGTCTCGCAGGTCGTGGGGTATCTCTTCGCGGACATGGAACGACGGGCGTCGTTCTGGCAGCGCGTGCGCAGCGGACATCCCGTTCCGCAGATTGGGACGTCGAGGGCGTCACCCGCGGCGCCGGAAGTCGACGCGGCAGCCGTCGCCGATTCCTACAGGTTGGGTTCCCGCGAGCTGCAGGATGTGTGGGCGGAAATACTGCCGCCGGCGGCGATCCTCCAATGGCGTCGCGTCGCCGCCGCACCGCTCGACGGGTTCCGCGTGCCTGATGGCCTGTGGGCGAGAACGGTGTATGACTTCGCGGTCGGATATCGGCAGCGGGCGATTGCGCGCGATCACCTCTTGCGCGCGCTGACACCGCTCTATCTCGGGTGGTTTGCGTCGTTCGTCCACGAGATGGGTGACGCGCCGCTCGAGGCGGCCGAGGCGCGGCTCGAGCAGCTCTGCTTGGCGTTCGAGGCTGACAAACCGTACCTGATCTCGCAGTGGCGTTGGCCCGAGCGCTTCAAGCCGGCCAAACTTCGGCGGTGAGACTCGTTGCGCTTCCAGGAAAGAGGCACTCAATGTTGGCAGACGTGCAGAACATGCTGAGCCGCGCCGCGTTGGCAACCGTGGAGAACATCGCGGGCTTTCTGCCAGGACTCGTCGGTCTTCTCGTCATTCTCCTGGTGGCCTTTGTGCTCGCCCTCTTTGCGCGCGCCCTCGTGCTTCGCGCGCTGCGAGGCCTGCAGTTCGATCAGCGGGCCGAGCAGCTGGGCCTGGGCGCACTTGCGGATTGGTCGGCGATGGGCAGTCCGTCGATGGTTCTCGCCCGCATCGTGATGTGGCTGATCATGCTGGCGGGCTTGCTCGTCAGCCTGAGCGCGCTCGATGCCGCGCTGCCGGAAGCGTTCGCCCGACGCATATTCGGCTACATCCCGGATGTTCTGGCAGCGCTCGTCATCCTGGTGCTTGGGTCGGGTCTCGCCCGCTATCTCGCGCGCTCGGTGTTGATCGGTGCTGTCAACCTGCAGCTCCCGCAAGCCAGGCTGCTGAGCCTCGGCGTCAAGTGGCTCGTGCTGGTCCTGGCGTGGACGATGGCGCTACAACACCTGGGCATCGGGCGACAGATTTTGCCCCTCGCGTTCGGCATCCTGTTTGGCGGCATTGTGCTGGCATTGGCTCTCGCGGTCGGTCTTGGGTCCAAGGATCTCGTCAAGGCCTCGCTCGAACGGCAGGGACAGGAACCACCGGGAGGTCCCGACCAGTTGCCGCACGTGTGAGGTGAGGTGACGCGTCAGGTGCCGCCTTCGCGCCCTGCGCTACGGCGAGACTCGCCGCGGCGGTTCTGGCCCAGCCTAAGGCGCGAACCGCGACGATGCGCCGGTCTCGTTATCGCCGGCGAGGAAGCTCTCGACGTTGGCCGCCGTGATCGTCACCGTGACCGGGTACTGACCATCGCCCAGCGAACGCCCCGACACGCCGTTCAGCGTGTATCTGAAGCTTCCAGGATTGCCGACGCGAAGCAGGAGCTCGGCGTTCGCTGCCACCGTCACCCCTTCCCCTGGCGCGAGCAGCCGATACACCACCAGCTGCCCGTCGGCTCTCGCGGACAGCCAGCAGGGCCCGGTGGCGTCGATCTCGAGCAAGAGGCGCGGTTCGACCCGATCGATCGCGGGCATTGGGTCCGACGCGGCAGGCTGGTCGAGGGGGCGCTCGCTGACGGCAGGCGCCTCCATGGCGGGAGGTAACATGACGATTGGCGCGGGTGCTCGACTCAGCCAGCTGTACGTTCCGTAGGCGAGCGCGAGCCCGATGACCGCAATCGGGAGCGGATGCACGGACGGCGCCGGGTCGACGAGCGGCGCGGGCCGCCGCGACGCAGCAGGCGCCTCAGGCGGCAGCTGACTCAGGTATTCATGGACGACGTCTTCTGGATCGACGCCGACGACGCGGGCGTAGGCGCGAAGATGCCCTCTGGTGAGAAGCCCGCCCGGCAGGCGCTCCCACTGGTTGCGCTCGATCAGCCGGAGCGTGGCTGTCGACAGCTTGGTTGCCTCCGACACCTGTTCCAGCGTCTGGGCCCGACGCTCACGCGCGCTGCGCAGGTGCGCACCGACATCCATGGCGTTGCACCTATCTACATAATATGACACCGCCGGCTGAACTTCGGCGCACTGCCGTCCATGCACGGCGACCGCCAGCAGACCTCTTTCTCGTACAATCCCCGCCTTCATGACACCTGAGCAGGAACGGTGTGCCGAGGCGCAGAAACTCCAGCGCATCGACGACGCCTTTCACCAGGGTGACCTGGAGGCGTTGCGCGCAGCCGTCGACGATCCGCTCGTCATCCCGAACGGACGGATGCCGGATTCGATCGGCTCATGTCTGGTCTACGCGATCTACCACAGCCCGCTGGCCTTCATCAGGACATTGCTGGAGATTGGCGCCGATCCGAACAGTCCGGTGGACGATGGGTTTCCGCCGCTGATCGCGGCGCTCTGCTGCACGCGCGAGGTGGCCGGTGCAACGAGGCGAACGGACGTCGACGAGGTTCTTCGGCTGCTGCTGTCGTACGGCGCGGACCCGAATCAACGTGGCATCAACGACTATACGCCCCTGCATATGGCTGTCGCTGAACGGAACCTGCGTGCCATCCAACTGCTCCTCGAGGGCGGCGCCGATCCGGAGCTGCGCACGCGGATCGACGAGTGCGAGACGCCGCTCGAGATGGCGACGTCGGCGGAGTTGATCGATATCGCAGCGATGCTCGCGCGGCGTGGATCGCCGCTACGTCGGCGGCTGCGCCCGGGCTTGACCCTCCTCGCCGATGTGCCGGGCACCGGACCACCCGTGCGCCGCCAGCACACCTACCGCATTCGCCTGCGGCTCTGGCTGAATAAGGGCGAAGCGGTTCGTTGGCCGGCCGGGTCGGCCAGGCTGGAGGACAACGGCTCGGCGCTGATCGCCGACGTCCGGATCCATCGGGGTTCACTCATCAGCGGTCTGTTCTACGGTGTCGACGGCATGCACGTCGGCGGCACGCGCCGATTGAAGATTGCGCCCCATCTCGCGTACGGCGATCGCGGGGTTCCCGACATCATCCCCGCCGGTGCCGTGCTCGACGCCGAAATCACGATCCTCGAAGCGGGCGACGCGCTCGTCCACTCAGGTGGACGAGCGCAGCCGCTGAAGCCGGACTGACCGCCGACTTACTGGATGCTGCCAGCTTGCGCGGGGGCCTTGGCTGGCGCCGGCGGAGGCGTGCTCGTTTCGCCGGGCACGAGCGCCTCCATGCGACCGGCGATCGTGACGGTGCCAGATGGCGGCACGTAGACACTGCGGTTGATCGTGCGATATCCGTCGAGGTAGAGCGTGAGCACGTGCCCGCCGGGCTTGACGTGCAGGCGCTGGAAGGCGCCATCGAACTGCTCCACATCGCCGGCGTAATAGCCGTCGAGGAACACCTCAGCGTCCTTCTGATCGACCTTCACCCGGATGTCCGAGATCGACGCCGGATCGTACCAGTACGGACCGTAGGGGTAGTACCAGTCGTACGGAGAGAACGGGCCGTAGAAGCCGCCGCGGAACCCGATGCGCGGGCCGACGAACACATGCCCTCCGACGAACGCGTGCCCGCCCCTGAATCCACGCCCACCATGCGGTGCGGCGGTGGCGACGGTTGCGGACGCGAGCACGAACGCCGTCAGCGCAATCGCCATTTTCTTGGTTAGGACAGTCATGAGAACCTCGCTTGGTGAGGGCGCCTGGCGCCCTCACCTATTCACTAGGATGACGGCCGCTCGGGCCGTTGCATTACCTCTGAATTACAGCGACGCGGTCTAGCGGTGCCCACGGTGGTCACCACCATGGAAGCCGCCACCACCGTGGAAACCGCCACCATGGAAGCCACGGCCGTGGAAGCCGCCATGAAACGGCTCATGACCGAAGCCACGGTGGAACCCATGGAAACCGCCGCCGATTCTGAAGCCCAGGCCGAACCCGATGCCTGGACCATCCCACCACAGACCCGGACCCCAGTACCAGCCTGGCCATGGGCCAAGCGCCGAGCCATACACGATCCATGGGTCGTACTGCGGCACGTAGATGATTGCGGGATCGGCCGGCTCAATCTCAATCGACGAGCCCTGCGTGACGACCGTTTGCTGCGCGTTGCTCTCGAGGTTACCGGCCAGGCGCGCGCGTTGTCGGAGCGCTTGAATCGCGTGCATCACGTCCGGCTCTCGATCGAGATATGCGCTGCCGAGCGCCGTGGTCCACGGCAGGTTCTGCGCCATGTTCGCCAGCACCGCCGGGACCTCGGTCAGCGCCTTGACCGACGAGTCCCACGCCTGTCGGTTCACCTGCTTCTCGAGCGACGGGCCCTCGAGCCCTGGATGCTCCTGGATCCATTCCGCCGCTTCACCCACCTGGGCCGGATACGTCGCGGCGACGAGCATCTCCGAGACCAATGGGTCCGGATACAGCGCGATGGGCGCGACCAGCTGCTCCAGCTGCGCGGGCGTCGGTTCTACGGCCTGCAGCGAATCAGGCATGACGGCCCGTGTCGCCGCGAAAGCGACGCCTGCCGCCGGATCGGCCAGCGCGACGGAGCACGCGAGCGCGATGACGAGTTTCTGTTGTTGTCGATGCATGACACCTTCTCCTGACTTGGGATGATGACGTCCTCTATTGATTTAGACGGCTGGCTGGGGGGTGGCGATCCGCGAGCGGCGAACCATTACAGAGAGGTAATGCTCATGTCATCGCCGGATCAGATTCGGACTCGTCCAACAGTACAGAACACGATCGCGGCCTGGTCACAGGTCGCGCATCACAGGAGGTCATCATGCGACGGAATACCGTGACGGCACTGCTTGGGCTCGCGGCGCTGCTGGGGTTCACCTCGAGTGCGCGCGCCGAGGAGCTGGCGCGCGTCACCGTGCCATTTCCGTTCGTCGTGAACGAGGAGGTGCTTCCGGCTGGTCAGTACGACGTGCGGACCGACAGCGGCGATGCCTCGGTTCTGATTTTTCGAGGGCATCAACGGCACCCGGGGACATGCGCTCGTCGCCACCATGGCGGACTACGGCCGCAAGGCGTCTGACGATCAACCGGCGGTGACGTTGATTCGGAAGGACGGTCAATACCATTTGAAGCAAGTCCGTGAGTCGCGCGACTACGCGCGCGATGTCATCCTGCGGTAGGGGCCGGCGCAACCCGCTCACCGGGAGCCTCTTGGACGCGTCTCACGGGTGCGCGCGTCAGCGCACTCGTGAGCGCCCAGATGCGGCTCACTCCCCCGATGCAAAAACTTGATGCCGCGCTTAGGCGCGTCGTGTAGACTCTCGCCGTTCACCTGGCATCAGTCGTGCTCGCTGCGTGAAATCTGAGTCTGCGCCCCCCGTAGATTCTGCGTTTCGAGCTATTCCTCCACGCAGCGGGACGTCTCGATGGCAAGGCTGCTGGTGATCGATAGCGCATCGACCACGCTGTGCGAGGCGTTCTCTGCCTCGCCGTTGGCCGACGAACCGTGGCTCGTCCAGCGGAGCCGCTGGGAGACCTTCGGGGTCGAGACCTGCCGGCAGCATCCCGCCGACGTCATCGTCGCCGCCGCCGCGCCCGAAGAGCCGAAACTGGCGGATCTGTTCGCGTTCCTGCGCGCCGATCCGCGCGGATCCGCCACGATCGTCGCGGTGCCGCAGGATGTGGATCGAGTCTTCGTGCGGCAATGCTTGTCCACCGCAGACGACTTCGTGCTCTGCCCGGTCCGACCAGATGAGCTTCACCATCGCATCATCCGCATCCTCGGTCCCAGCCGCGAAGCCGGAGAGTCGGTACGCGCCCGGCTGAACGTCGCGCATGGCCTGGCGAGCCTGGTCGGCGCGGATCCCGCGTTCGTGCAAGAGGTCGCGCGCATCCCCCTGGCCGCGCGCACCAACTGCGAGGTCTTGATCACGGGAGAGACGGGCACGGGCAAGGAGCTCTGCGCGCGAGCGCTCCATCACCTCAGCCGGCGCAGCGCCCTGCCGTTCGTCTGCGCGGACTGCGCGGCCCTGCCCGATCACCTGTTCGAGAACGAGATGTTCGGGCACGAGCGCGGCGCGTTCACCGATGCGCATCGATCGCACAAGGGGCTCGTGGCCGTGGCCGAGGGCGGCACGCTGTTTCTCGACGAGGTCGATTCGTTGTCGCTGCCGGCGCAGGCCAAGCTCCTGCGGTTGGTGCAAGACCATACCTACAAGCCGCTCGGGAGCGAGCGGTTCAACCGGGCCGACGTGCGTATCGTGGCCGCGACCAACAAGAACCTCGAGCACCTGGTCGACGCGGGAACGTTTCGGCGCGACTTGTACTTTCGGCTCAACGTCTTGCGCGTCCACATGATGCCGCTGCGCGACCGACGAGGCGACATCCCCACGTTGGCGGAACACTTTCTCGAGCAGTGCTGCGCGGAGATGGGATGCCGGCCGAAGCGTCTCGCATCCTCGTCGATGCAGGTGCTGACGTCGCTCGCTTGGCCCGGCAACGTTCGTGAGCTCTACAACCTCATTCGTCGAGCCGTCGTCTTCTGCGATGGCGCGCAGATGCTGCCGGCGCACTTGATGCTCGATCGCGAACCAGCGCCGGACGCGCACGCCACGGGGAGCTTTCGAAGTGCGCGCGCGGTTGCGCTCGACGCCTTCGAGCGGCGCTATGTCGAAGACATGCTGCGCCGCCACCACGGCAACGTCACGCGGGCCGCGGAAGAAGCCGGAAAAGATCGACGCGTGTTCGGCCGCATGATCAAACGGCTCCACATCGACCGCACGGCACTAGTGGAGCGTATCAACGGAAGGTAAAACGTAGATCCACTAGCACTGCCATCGCCGCGTCCCGGGGTGGGACGTCCCGGTCCCACCGTCCTTCGCAGCAACCTCTGAGCGTTAGAGTGCGTTTCAAAACAAACGTGGGGTCCGCCTTTAGGCGGACCTCAGGGCCGGCTGA
>DAINCF010000354.1:0-7535 GCA_036732565.1 Vicinamibacterales bacterium | reverse complement strand
GTCGCGGCCGGCGACCGCGCGGAGCACGATCGCGAGGTCGGCCGCGCTGCGCGCGATCGGCCCGACGTGGTCGTAGCGCGGCACGAGCGGCATCGTGCCATGGCAGCTGACGCGACCGAACGTAGGCTTGAGCGCCATCACGCCGCAGAGCGCGGCGGGAATGCGAACCGATCCGCCGGTGTCCGTGCCAAGCGCCGCGTACGCGCAGCCGCCGGCCACGGCCGCCGCCGAGCCACCGCTCGAGCCGCCGGTGATGCGCGCGAGATCCCACGGATTGTGGGTCGGGCCAAAGTGCGAGTTGTTATTGGTCGCGCCGTACGCGAACTCGCTCATGTTGGACTTGCCGATGACGATCGCACCGGCCCGACGCAGCCGGCGCACGACGGTGGCGTCATCGACGGGAACGAACCCCGCGAGGATGCGCGACCCTGCGGTGGTGCGCAGCCCCGCCGTCCAGATATTGTCCTTGAGCGCGACGGGCACGCCGTGCAGCGGCCCACGGTAGGCGCCGCGCAGGATCTCGGCCTCCGCCCGCGCGGCTTCGGCTCGGGCGCCGTCGGCATCGACGGTGATGAACGCATTCAAACCGATGCCGACCTGCTGAATGCGGCCCAGCAGCACCTCGACCAGCTCGCGTGGCGACACGTCACGTGCCGCGACGAGCGGCGCGATCTGCTCGATGGTCATCCACGCCAGGTCTGCCGACATCGGAGACCCGGAGCTACTGGCGTGGTTTGGACGGCGTCGCGGTCGATGCGGGGGGCTGCACGCGATCGACGACCACCTGTCCGCCCTTCATGACCCAGCGCACGCCCTTGACAACGACCGAGATGTCGGCCATCGGGTCGCCATCGAGCGCCACGATATCAGCGTACTTGCCGGGAGCGATCGCACCGAGGCGCTCGCCGGTGGGCACGAGCGTCGCGTTGATGGTCGTCGTCGTCGCGAGCGCCTGCTCGGCGGTCATGCCGCACTCGACGTACGTGGGCAGATCGCGCGCGTTCTCTCCCCAGTTGACGAACACGGCATCGGACCCCATCCCGATCTTCACGCCCGCCTTGATCGCCCGGCGCAACGTCTCCTTGTTCCGCCCGATGTAGTCGGCAAACTTCTCGGCATAGCCCGGCGCGAAGCCGTACCAGTCCGCGTGTTCCCAGTAACTCTGGTTGTGACCGATGGTCGGAACGTAGACGACGCCCTTCGTCGCCATCTCTTTCAACGTCGCATCGTCGATATCCACGGCATGCTCGATCGAGTCGGGGGCGGCGCGGGCCGCGTCACGTGCGCCGCTTGCCCCGTAGGAATGAATGGCGATCTTCTTGCCGTAGGCGTGTGCGGTGTCCACGGCCGCTTTCATCTCCTCGTAACCGAACGTCTGGTTGGTGTTGACGTTGTCGAAGCCGCCCACCGAGCCGAACATCTTGATCACGTCGGCGCCTGCGGCGATCTGCTCGCGGACGGCCTTCATCACGTCGGCGGGCCCGTTGGCTTCGCCGCCGGTGGGCACCAGGATCTCTCCCGGCCGCGGCGCCCGATTGGACACGTGCAGGCCGTACCCGGCGCCGAAGATCCGCGGCCCGAGCATCGCGCCGCGGTTCACCAGGTCGCGCATCGCCAGATCCGCGTACTCCTGCGCGCCGAGATCGCGCACCGTGGTGAAGCCCGCTTCGAGCGACTTGCGCGCGTTCTCTTGCGCCATGAACACGCGGACGGCCGTGGGCATCGCCGCGCTGGCCTGCGTCGGGCGCACACCGGGCCGAGGCGTCGCCTCGGCCCAGTAGGTGATGTGCGTGTGCGCGTCGACCATGCCGGGGATGCCGTAGTAGCGCGACAGATCGATCACCTTCGCGTTCGCGGGAGCGGCGGTGCCGGTGCCGACGGACTTCACGACGTCGCCCTCGATCACGACGACGGCGTTGCGTGTGACCTTGGTGCCGTCCCAGAGGCTCCCGAACCGGAGCACCGTTGCCGCGGCGGGCGCCGGCGCCTGCGCGTGTGGTGCGCTGGTGGCCCCAAGCCAGGCGCAGGCCAGCAGCAGCGCGAAGCTCAGAGCGACGTGACGAGTCATCGGCATGTGGCCTCCCTCAGAAGATGTACTTGATACCGATCTGCATCTGGCGCGGAGACCCCACGTTGGCCTGCAGAATCTGCGAGAAGCTCCGCGAATCGAAGTTACCGATCGGGAGGTTGTAGTGCGCCTGGTTGAACACGTTGAAGATCTGGAGCTCGAGGCGCAGCCGCTGCGAATCGCTGAACGGGATCTCCCGCAGCAGCGACAGATCGAAGTTGTCGAAGCGTGGTCCGTCGAGATTGCCGCGCGGGTTGTTGCCGAACCGGCCGGGCGCCGCCATGAACGCGCACGGGTTGAACCAGTTCAGTACGGTGTGAATCTCGGTCGGCGCGACGCACGTGGGATTGGCCGCAACCGGGCCGGCCACGAACGGATCGCCGACGAGGTCGGGCCGGTCGGACCCGCCGGTGGGCACGGTGCCGCTCTGCGGGACGCCGCGGCTGACGGTGAACGGATGCCCGCTCTGGACCGTGAGGATGCCGCTCACGTCCCAGTTCCCGAGGATGGCGCTCAGCACGCCGCTCGTCAGGTGCGCGCGGCCCGCGCCCACCGGTATCCGGTACACCACGTTCGTGACGAACCGGTGGTCGGTGTTGTACTGGCAGTCTCCCCACTCGGCCTCGAGGTCGCGCGGATCCTGTGCGACCGTGCCGCCCGAGGTGCCCGATCCGAAGAACGACCCGTTGTCGAGACAGCGCGACCACGTGTAGGAGCTGACGATGTTCAGATCGCGCACGCCGCGCTTCTCCACCTTGAGCTGCAGCGCGTCGTACTTGCTCTCGGCCGTGTTGTCGATGACCTGCAGCGTCGGCTGGAACTGCGGGAACGGCACCGGCTGGCCCGGCGACGGCTGGTTGATCCGATGGAAGCGCGCCAGCTGCTTACCGCGCGTGCCAACGTAGGCGATGTCGAGCAGGACGCGCGGCAGCGGCGTGAACTGCGTGCCGACGTTCCACTGATGCTGGTACGGATCCTTGTAGTTCAACAGCATGAACGATCCGCCCGGCGGCGTCTGCGCCGGTGACTCGTTGAAGATCGTGTTGATGCTGGCGGTCCCGGGATTGGTAATGAGCTGCGTGATGCGGAACGGCGGGTTGAGGCGCGCGTTCAGGTGCGCGTTGAGCAGCGTCTGGTCGTAGTAGATCCCGTAGCCCGATCGGATCACGAAATTCTCGGACGCCGTGGGCCGCCATGCGAAGCCGACCCGCGGGGCGATGTTATTCAGATCGGAGTTATAGGTTGCGTCTGGTAGACCGCGCGTACCGGCGGGGATATAGAGGCAGCCTGGCTTGGGCGTGCAGCTCGCCGACTCCGAAGTTAGGTCCGGCACGCTCAGCTCGTTCTTCCCTTCGGTGACCGGCACGTTGACCTCGTAGCGCAGCCCGAGGTTCACCGTGATCCGATCGGTCAGACGGTAGTCGTCCTGCAGATAGAGCCCGTACGAGTTCTGGTACAGGTTCATGTTCACGCCGACGTCCACTTTCTGCGCCGTCGAAGGGGTTCCGCGCAGCAGCTGCACGAGCGGCGAGACGCCCAGGTTGCCGTTGAAGTTCCAGATGCCGCGGGCGCTGGTGTCGAACAGCAGCTTGTAGAAGTACCGGCGGAACTCGCCGCCCACCCGGAACTGGTGCCGGCCGCTGTTGAACTCCGGATTCCACGCGAAGTTGTTCATCAGATGGAGGGTGTAGGTCGGGTGATCCTGCGGCGTGTTGGTCGGCTGGCCGATGCCGTCGAAGCCGGTGACGGCGACGTTCGGGAACCCCAGGTCGATCGGATCGGTCAGCACTGTCGGAAAGCCGAGACGCGTGTTGTGGTCGGTCTTGTCGCTCTGCAGGAACACACCGTCCTCGCCGTTGAACCCGGCACGGAACTCGTTCAGGATGCGGGTGTTGAAGACGTGGTTCCAGCTCCCGCCGCCGTTCTGGCCGTTGGTGGTCACCGTCGTTCCGTAGCCGGGAAGCTGCGTGTACGGGGACAGCGGATCGAACGGGTTCTCCTTGTGCCCGCGGCTCATGACGTAGTGCACGGAGATGTTGTCGTTGTCGCCGAGGATGTGATCGATCTTGCCGACGAACGCGGGGACGCGCTGCTTGATCACCGGTGCCGACAGGTACCTGTTCGACGTCTGCGGATCGCCGACGTTGGCATCCGGGTAGAGATTGAAGATGTTCAACCCCGGGACGCTGCGCTGGGCGGCCGGCACCGCGGCGAGCGCTTCGGCCTTCTGCTGCAGCGACGGTACGGTCGCGAACCGCGTATCGGCCTGCCGCAGCCGCAGGTACTCGAAAGCGGTGAAGAAGAATGTCTGGTTGCTCTTGACCGGACCGCCAAGGGAGAAACCGAACTGATGGCGGTTGAGCTCGGGGATCTCGCCGCATGCGCCGGTCACGCCAGAACCGCAGTCGGGCAGGTCGAACGCGTTCTTGGAGTCGAACCGCTTGTTGCGCAGGTACTCGAACCCGCTGCCGTGGAAGGCGTTCGACCCGCTCTTGAGCACGACGTTGATCTGCGCGCCCGAGCTGCGTCCGTACTCAGCCGAGTAGGTGCCGGTCTGGACCTTGAACTCCTGAATCGCCTCGACCGAGGGCACCGCGCTGTACTGGTTGATCACCAGGTCGTTGTTGTCGATGCCGTTGAGCAGGAAGTTGTTGGAGATCTGCCGCGCGCCGTTGGCGCTGAGCGCCAGGCCCTGGCTCGACACCAGCGAGTTCTCCGCATCGATCTGCACGCCGGGCGCGAGGTAGGCGAAGTTGACGAAATTCCGCTCGTTGAGCGGCAGGTTCTGGATCTGCACTTCCCCGACCACCTGTCCGAGCGACGACGTGTCGGTCTGGATGAGCGGCGTCTCGGCGACGACGCTGACCGTCTCGGCCAAGGCGGCGACTCCCAGGGCGACGTTCATGCGGACGGTCTGATTGACCTGCACCTGCACCTTGCTGAACACGGCTTTCTCGAAGCCGTCGAGCTCCGCGACGATCTCGTAGCTGCCGGGCGGCAGCAGCGGCGCGCTGTAGTCACCGCTGGCCGTCGAGATCACCGTGCGGCTCGCGTTGGTGCCCTCGTTGCGGATCGTGATGGTCACGGCCGGCAGCACGCCGCCGCTGCCATCGTGTACCGTCCCGACGATCGAGCCCGTGTTCGCCTGGCCGAATGCGACCGTGTCGAGCAGCAGCACGAGGAGCATGCTGGCGGCGCACGTCCTCCCACGCACACGCTTCACCCTCATGATTTCCGCCTTTCTTCCGATGAATGAGGAACGACGATGCGGCCGTCCCGCGGCCGACGCGCGAAAGCCCGACACTGCTATCCGCGCGGGAATTAGAGCGCCAGGGGAGCGATGCTGTCTAGCACGCACCCGAGATCCTGGGATCGGATTAGCGCCTGGCGGCCGGACGACGACGCTGGGCGCGGAACTCGGTCGGGGTCAGGCCAGCCTGGCGGCGGAAGACGCGGGTCATGTGGCTGTGATCGCAGAAGCCGGCGTGCAAGGCGATCTCGACGATCGGCCGGTCGGTGGTGATCAGCTCGCGGCATGCCCATCCGATGCGGAGCTTGCGGATGTGATCGCCGACGGTCACCCCCTGCCGGCGGCGGAAGTCGCGCGCCAGGTGAACCGGATGCACGTCGGCCGCCTCGGCCACCTGCGCCAGCGTGAGGGCCTCACGGAAGTTCATCTGCAGGTACTCGAGCACGCGCTCGAGCCAGTGGGGACGATCGGGCCCCGGCATCCGCGACCGCGAGACGTCGGCGACGAGCTCGAGGGCGATCGCCTCGATGCACAGCGCGGCGAGCGGATCGTCGCGCCACAACTCCCGGCGCAGGCGCCCGCCGAGTTGCAGCAGGTAGCCGCCATTGGTCGTGACGCGCGCATCGAGGCGGCCGCCGCAGGCATCGACGCGATCGAGCCAGGGTTGCGAGAACTCGAGGTTCAGCAGGTGACTGTCAATCGTGTGTATGCGATCGGCATGTGACTCGCCCGCGCCGTGCAGCACGACGTCGCCCTCGCCGATGTCGAAGGTGCAGCCCGGACACTGCTCGGTGTAGGCGCCGCGGAGAACGAACGTCACATAGGGCCACTCGTGCGAGTGCCACGGAATGCGCTGGTCGGGTGGATGGAGACTCTCGACCACGTGCAACCCGGCCACGTGACGCCGCGCTATCTCCGTCCCGGAGAACGTGCCTGAGACCGCGCCCATCGATGCACCCCGAGCCGCGTCGGCGAGCCCCCACACGGCCCATATCAGGTTGAAGTGTCGTAGCGATCGCCGCCCGCGTCAAGCCTGAGCCGCAGCTGAGGTAGCGCACAACGGCTGTGGGGGTTCCGGGGCCAATCGCGTCGCCCCCGTGAGCGGATCCTCGTCACCTCACGACAGCACGACCGTACGTCCCGACCGCGCGGCCTCGTAGATGGCCGTGATCACTCGCATGTCCTTCAGGCCCTCTTCTCCGGGTGTCAACGGGGCCGTGTCGTTGATGATGCATTCCGCGAAGTGATCCATCTCGCCGGCGAAGTGATTGCGCTGTGGCAACACCCGCTCCTCGATCGCGCCGCCGCGCCAGACGCGCATACGCAGGCCGGTGTAGCTCGAGGCCGGCTCGAGCTCCGCGGCTCCGCGCGGCTTGACCACCCGGTGCCGGTTGATGCCGCCACCGTAGCTGGAGCCGCAGTTGGCGAGGATGCCGCTCGGAAACCGCAGCTGGAACGTGATGTTCTCTTCGACCTCGACGAACCGCTGGTCGTTCGGGGTCGAGTGCATCATGGCACTCACCGCGACAGGCTCTTCGCCTGACAGGTAGCGTGCGGCGTTGAGCGCGTAGATGCCGATGTCCATCAGCGATCCACCCCCAGCCATCGGCTTGCGCAGGCGCCACTGCGTGGGGTCGCCGATGTTGAAGCCGGCGTCCGCCAGGATCAGGCGCGTCGGTCCAGCCTCGGCCGTGTCGCGCGCGTAGGCAATGAGCGCCTGGTTGTACGGCTCGTAGCGAACGCGGTAGCCGACCATCAGCTTGCGATTCGCCGCTTTCGCCGCGGCGATCATCGCCTCGCAGTCCTGCGGCGTGTTGGCCATCGGCTTTTCGCACAGCACGTGCTTCGCGGCCTTCAGCGCTCGAATCGTGTACTCCGCGTGCATGCTGTTCGGCAGGACGACATAGACGACGTCGATCGCTGGATTGTCGGCCATGCGATCGTAGTTGTCGTAGCTGTAGATGTTCTTCGGATCGACACCGTGCAGCTGGGCCAGCTGCGTGGCCTTTTCCGGCCGTCCGCTCACGAGTCCCACGAGCTTCGCGTGGCGGCACTGCGCGAACGCCGGCAGCAGCTGGTTGATGGCGAGCGTGCCAAGCCCGACGAGCGCGAATCCGATCTGCTTGCCGGGCGGCTCAGGCAGCTTGATGGCGGGCACCTGCGCGTCGGGACGCGCCGGCGCGAGGCCGGCGGCGGCGAACGCACCGCCGGCCGTGT
>DAINCF010000353.1:0-7542 GCA_036732565.1 Vicinamibacterales bacterium | reverse complement strand
TGATGCGTCAGGTCCCGCCGCCCGCGCGGGCCGCGCAGCTGGCCGCCGTGAAGTCCGCCATCCGCGAGGCGCATCGCCTGGGGATCACCAGCGTGCAGAACGCGGGGAGCACTCGCGACGAGCTCGAGCTCTACAACGATCTGAGACGTCGAGGGGAGCTGGAGCTGCGCGTCTACGACGCGCTGCGCGTCGACGCGCCGCTCAGCGGGTCTGACCTCGACGCGCTGGACGGCGTCAACCGCGCGTTCCCCGACGATCCCATCCTGAAGACCGGGGCGGTGTCCGTCGTGGTCGACGGCGGCATCGAAGCGCGCACCGCCGCGATGCTCGAGCCGTACGCCGGTCAGATCGACGCCGGCGAGCCTCGATTCGATCAACGCACGCTCAATGCGATGGTCACCGAGTGGGATCGCCGAGGCTGGCAGGTGCAGCTGCACACGACCGGCGATCGCGCGGTCCGCATGGCGCTGAACGCCCTGGACCGGGCAGCGACGACGAATCCGGAACCCGAACGCGGGCGGCGGCACCGGCTGGAGCACATCGAGACGATCGATCCGGCGGACGTGGCGCGGCTCGGCACCCTCGGCGTCACCGCGTCGATGCAGCCCTTTCACGCGCTGCCCAGGCCAGCGACCTCGACGTGGATGGAGAACCTCGGTCTTCAGCGCGCCTCGCGTGGCTGGCTGTTCCGCAGCCTCAGCGCGGCCGGCGCTCCGCTCGTATTCGGCAGCGACTGGCCGCTCGCCTCGTTCGATCCGCGCGGCGCGCTCCACGTGGCCGTCAATCGAACGAGGTTGGACGGGCGGCCCGCCGGCGGTTGGCTCCCGAAGGAACGACTGGAGCTGGCGGATGCGGTCAACGCCTACACTCGACGCGCCGCTTGGGCGTCATTCGACGATCATCGCAAGGGCACCATCGCCCCCGAGATGTTGGCCGACATCGTCATCCTGTCGAAGGACATCTTCGCGCTGCCTGCCGCCGAGCTGTCGTCGGCTGACGTCGAGATGACGATCTTCGACGGCCGAGTGGTCTACGATCGTTCGAGCTTCATCACGCGCCGCCGGGTCCCCGGAACTCGGGGGCGCGAAACCGCGTCTAGCAATTAGCCCTGCCTGTTTCCTGTTGGTCTGAGGGGGTCACGTGAGAGTCACGTCGCTCACGTGGTTGACGCTTACGTTCGGGGCCGCGATGCTGATCGGCCTCGACGCGCAAAGTCCGCCAGCCACCGCACCGCCTGCCGATCTCGACGCGTTCATGGGTCGCGTCCTGGCCCGACGCGACGAGAACTGGAAGAAGCTGCAGCAGTACGTCCTCGGGGAGCGCGAGCGCTTCGAGCTGATCGGGCCGGACCAGCGTCGCCTGTACGGCTTCGAGCGCGACTACACCTGGTTCATCCGTCAGGGCTACTTCGTGCGCAGTCCGCTGCGCGCCGACGGCGTGCAGATTGGCGACGGCGAGCGGCGACGCTACGAAGCCGAATGGGTGGCCCGGGAAAAACGACGCGAGGCGCGCCGTGCCGGGCGCGACGCGCAAGGGCAAGGGGCACAGACCTCGGTCGCCGCGCCCGAGGCGTCGGAGACGCCGGTCGAGGACGTCGTGCGTCAGGGCATCGAGCCGCAGTTCGTGCAGGCGGCGTACTTCCTCCGCTTCAAGTTCGAGCCGGGCCGCTATGGTCTGGTCGGTCGGGAGACCGTCGACGGCATCGAGATGCTGCGGATCGAGTACTACCCGCAACTGCTCTTCAGCGAAGGACGCACACGACCGAACCGCAGGCTGCGCGAGCGCGACGATCAAGTCGAAGAAAAGATCAACAAGTCATCGCTCGTCACCCTGTGGGTGGCGCCCGCGACGCATCAGATCCTGAAGTACACGTTCGACAACGTCGACTGGGACTTTCTTCCCGGACGCGCCCTGGTGCGCGTCGATTCGCTGATCGCGTCCATGCGCATGGCCGAAGCCTTCCCCGCGGTCTGGCTGCCGCGCGACATCACCGGCCGATTCACGATGACGATGGCGATAGGGTCGGTGGAGGCGACGTACGACGTCAGCTATCACGACTACAAGCAGGCAGACGTCACCTACAAGGTGAAGTAGTCATGCTGGCGTGCGTGCTTCTCGTCGCAGCGCTGGTTGCGCCGCCGATCCAATCGCCGGTCGCGGCTGAGCGGGTCGTCGAGATCCGCGTGCACGGGAACCACGCCACGCCGGATGACATCATCCTGGGTCTGGCAGGGCTCGCCATCGATGCGCCGTTCATCGAGCAGTCGCTGCAGGAGGCGGCGCAACGCCTGCAGGCCAGCGGCCGCTTCGAGCGCGTCGAGGTCCTGAAGCGCTTTCGATCGATCGACGATCCGTCGCAGATCCTGGTCGTCATTCTCGTGGACGAACGCCCGGGCACCAGTCCCGACGGCATCATCCCAGGCCCGCTCGGACGGCTGCTCGGGCAATCGATGTTCGCGCCCATCCTCGCCTTCGAGGATGGCTACGGCTTCACCTACGGCGCGCGCGTGAGCTTGGTCGATGCCATCGGGCCACGCAGTCGCATCTCGATCCCGCTATCGTGGGGTGGCGAACGGCAGGCCGCGGTCGAGATCGAGCGCAGCCTCAGCGGCCCCATCCTCAGCCGCGTCTTCGGCGCGGTGGCGCTGAAGCGACGGGAGAATCCGTTCTACGAGATCGGCGACACGCGCCGTAGTGTCTCCGTCGGTGTCGATCGCGTGTTGACGCCATGGCTGACCGCGGGCGCGACGGCGCGCGTGGCCAACGTCACCTTCGACGATCTCGACGACTCGCATCGCGCGTTCGGGGCGCGCCTGACGCTCGACACGCGGCGCGATCCGGTATTCCCGCGCAACGCGCTTTATGCGCAAGGCGGCTGGGAGCGGCTGGATTTCGACGGCCGCGACGGCATCAACCGCTGGACGAGCGATGTCGACGGTTACCTCGGGTTGTTCGGACCCGCGGTGCTCGCGCTGGGCATCGGTCTCGATCGTGTCTCCGCGCCGCTGCCTGCGTACGAGCAACGACTGCTCGGCGGCGGCTCGACGCTGCGCGGCTATCGGGCCGGAACCGCGGTCGGCGACAACTTGGCGCTGGCGTCGGCGGAGCTCCGCATGCCGCTGACCTCGCCGCTGTCCGTTGGGCGGCTCGGCGTCAAGGCGTTCGTGGATCTCGGCACGGTCTGGCAGAACGGCGAACGGTTGGTCGATCAGCAGTGGTCCCACGGCATCGGCGGTGGTGCGTTCCTCAGCCTCACCGCGTTCGTCGCCGGCGTCGACATCGCGTGGGCCGAGAACGGCAAGGCCCGCGCGCACGTCACGTTGGGAGTCAAGTTCTGAGGCCCCCGAGTGGCGAGGGCAGACCTGAAGGCCTGCGCTACGTACGATTCCACCGACGCTCGTCGCATAGTACGTAGCGCAGGCCTTCAGGCCTGCCCGACCAGGCTATTTTCCGATCCGCTTCAGGAACGCTTGATACGCTTCGTCGCCGCTTCTGGTCTGGAAATAGTGCGCAAATTCGTTACCCACTTGCTCGAGATGACCGTAGAGCATCGGGTCCTTGTAGCGCTCGCGGATCTCGGGCAGCACGTCCTTCACGCGCTCCCAGACCAGCAGCAGCTCGCGACCGCTCTGGAAGAAGAGCTCCTTGTCCAGAACGCCGCCGGTGATGAACGAGGCCACCATGTCCCAGTAGGTGATGACCATCCGATAGTACGCGTTCTCGTCGGAGCCGCTCGGCGCGAGCTTCGTCAACTCATCGAAGGTCTTGATCTTGAAGTGTGCGGTGAACCACGTCCGGGCCTTGCGCAGGCGCTCCTCACGCCGCATGTCGTACAGCCGCAACACCAGATTCGCATCGTCGTAGGTCGCTCTCGTCATCAGCGTTTGGGGTCTCCTATGCCCAAATCTCATCTGTGTTGGTCACCGCAGTCATGAGCGGGATCGCTGGATTACACTAGAAAGGTTATGAACCCGTGGGACCAGTTTACCGGGGCCAATGCCGGGTATGTGTACGAGCTGTACGAGCGCTACCTGCGGGATCCCGGGTCGGTTGACGAGGCGACACGCGTGGCGTTCTCGACGTGGGCACCTGCCACGGACACGGGCCCTCGACAGGACGCGCCGCAATCGACGCCGGCCGCAGCCGACCTCGCCGCGGTGCTGGCGGTCTCGAAGCTGACGGGCGCGCTTCGTCGGTTCGGCCACCTCGCCGCCCATCTCGATCCGATCGGCTTTCACGATCCGGTCGGCGATCCCGCCCTCAACCCACAAGCGCATGGGTTGACGACGGACACGCTGAAGCGGTTGCCGGCCAGCCTGGTGGGCGGTCCCGCGGCCGAAGGCGCGGCGAACGCGTTCGCAGCCATCGAACGGCTGCGCGCCATCTACTGTGGCACCGTCGGTCACGACTACAACCACATCTTCGTTCCCGAAGAGCGCGTGTGGCTGCGCCACGCGGTGGAGTCGCGGCAGTTTCGCCCACCCACGGATCCGATCAACGAGCTCAACCTGCTGGAACGACTCACCGAAGTCGAGACCTTCGAGCGCTTCCTGCACCGCACGTTCCCCGGCAAGACGCGCTTCTCCATCGAAGGCCTGGACATGATGATCCCGGTCCTCGACGAGATCATCGCGGACGCCGCGGCTGCCGGCGTCAAGCACGTGATGATCGCGATGGCGCATCGCGGCCGGCTCAACGTGCTCGCGCACATCCTGCAGAAGCCGTACGCGCAGATTCTCGCCGAGTTCAAGGATCCCCTGTTCACGAAATCGTGGCGGATCGACCTCGGGTGGATGGGCGACGTGAAGTATCACGCCGGCGCGCGGTTCGAGGGCGGTCGGGACTTGTCCGCCGCAGCCGTCGCGAAGGCGGACCGGCCCGAGTCGCTGGTCATCTCGATGCCGCCAAATCCCAGTCATCTGGAGGCCGTCGATCCGGTGCTCAACGGCATGGCCCGCGCGGCGGCGTCGCTGGTGGACGCGCCCGGCGAGCCACGCTTCCGCAAGGATCAGGTGCTGGCGATTCTGATCCACGGAGACGCGGCGTTCCCCGGACAAGGCGTCGTCGCGGAGACGCTGAACCTGTCGCGCCTCGATGCCTACGAGGTGGGCGGCATCATCCACGTGATCGCCAACAACCAACTGGGGTTCACGGCGGAGCCGCGCGAGTCGTACAGCACGAGCTACGCGAGCGGGCTGGCCCGCGGCTTCAAGATCCCCATCGTGCACGCCAACGCCGACGATCCCGTCGCGTGTCTCGAAGCGGCGCGACTGGCCTGGGCGTATCGACAGCGATTCCAACTCGATTTCCTGATCGATCTCGTCGGCTACCGACGCTACGGCCACAACGAAGGCGACGAGCCGGCCTTCACGCAACCGACCCTGTATCAACTCATCGCCACCCACCCGACCGTTCGTGAGATCTACGCGCGCGAGCTCATGGACCGCGCCGTGATCGCGCAGGATGCGGTCGACGACTTGAACAAGGCGCACTTGTCGGAACTGGAACGCACCTACGCCAGCCTCAAGCCCGAACAGGATTACGTGCCGCCCGTGCCAGTGGAGCCGCCGGGTGGCGCGGCCCGGCGTGTCCAGACCGCGGTGCCGCTCGATCGCTTGTCCCTGCTCAACGAGGAGCTGCTGCAGGTTCCCGAGGGCTTCGCCGTGCATCGCAAGCTCGAGCGCGGACGCGAGCGCCGGCGGGTGATGTTCGCGTCCGCCGATGAGCGCACCGTCGACTGGGCGGCCGGCGAAGAGCTCGCACTGGCGTCGATCCTCGCCGACGGCACCGCCATCCGATTCACCGGTGAAGACGTCGAGCGCGGCACGTTCAGCCAGCGCCACGCGGTGTATCACGATGCCGTCACCGGCGACGAGCACATTCCGCTCCAGACGTTGCGGCAGGCGAAGGCGTCGTTCGAGATTCACAACAGCGCGCTCTCCGAGAACGCGGCGGTCGGCTTCGAGCTCGGTTACAACATCCAGGAGCCCAGCCGCCTCGTGCTCTGGGAAGCGCAATACGGCGACTTCATCAACGGCGCGCAGGTGGTGATCGACGAGTTCATCACCTCGGGTCGCGCGAAGTGGGGGTTGACGCCGTCGCTCGTGCTCTTGCTGCCGCATGGCTACGAGGGCCAGGGGCCCGATCACTCGAGCGCGCGCGTCGAGCGCTTCCTGCAGGCGGCCGCCGACTTGAACATGCGCATCGCCAACTGCACCACGGCCGCGCAGTACTTCCACCTGCTTCGTCGTCAAGCGCTGCTCCTGCAGACGGACCCCCTGCCGCTGGTCGTGCTCACGCCGAAGAGCCTGCTGCGCCATCCGTTGACGGCTTCGGCCCCACGCGAGCTCGCCGAGGGCCGTTTCCAGCTCGTCATCGACGACGAGCAGGCGACGCAGCCGGCGAAGGCAAGGCGGCTGGTGCTGTGCAGCGGCAAGGTCTACGTCGATCTCGTGTCGAGCGAGGCGCGCAAAGGCAACCAATCGGTGGCCGTCGCCCGCGTCGAGCAGCTCTACCCGTTCCCGACCGAGGAGATCCGCGCGGTGCTGGATCGCTACCCGAAGCTGCGCGACGTCTGCTGGGTGCAGGAAGAACCGGAGAACATCGGCGCGTGGGAGTTCGCGCGGCCGCTGCTGGAGCAGCTGATCGACGGCCGGTGGCCGCTGCGCTACATCGGCCGCGCCCGCAACTCGAGCCCGTCGGAAGGATCCGCCACGTGGCACGGGCTGAACCAGAAAGCGATCGTGGAGCGCGCATTCGAGGACAAGAGCGAAGCGCGCGAGATGGATCGCGTGTTGTCGAAACAAGTCTAGGCACTCGTAGGCGGGGTGAAGCCCCGCCTCTACCCGAAGAGACGTATGTCTACAAACGTGGTCGTGCCCGAGCTGGGCGAATCGGTGGTCGAAGCGCGCGTCGCGAAGTGGCTCAAGAAGCAAGGGGATCGCGTCGCGGCCGGCGAGCCCCTCGTGGAGCTGGAAACCGAGAAGATCGATCTCGAGGTCAGCGCGGACAGCCCAGGCGTGATCAGCAGCATCAAGCACGGAGAAGGCGAAGACGTGAAGGTGGGCGAGGTGCTGGCCGTGTTGGATCCGGCCGAGGCGCCCAGCGAAGCACCGGCACCGACACCCGTAGGGGCGCCTCGCGAGGCGCCCCTACCACCGGCCGTCACCACCGAGGCCAATGCCGCGGCACCCGTACCCAAGCCGGCGGCAACGGAACCGCCGCGTGCCACACCGACCGCCCGCAACATCGCCCGCGAGCACGACGTGCAACTCGAATCCGTCAAGGCCACCGGCAGCGGCGGGCGCATCACCAAGCAGGACGTGCAGACGTTCGTCAAAGGCGCCGCCCCCGCATCCGCCTCCGCTCGCGCGGAGGTCGCCACGCGCGCCGGCGAGACGTCGCCGAAGCGCCCTGAAAGCCCGGAAGGCAGGGCCCAGGCACCGGCGAAGCGAGCCGCAGGCGAGCGGCGCGAAGAACGTCAGCGGATGACGAAGCGGCGCGAGACGATTGCGCGGCGGCTGGTCGAAGCGCAGCACACCG
>DAINCF010000352.1:0-7573 GCA_036732565.1 Vicinamibacterales bacterium | reverse complement strand
CTTCATCCCGCTGGTGCCGCTGGCCTCGAGCGGCTTGCGCGGGTTGTTCAGCCACACATCGGAGCCCTGCACGAGATAGTGGGCCAGGTGCAGATCGTAGTCGTCGATGAACGCGATGCGCCCGGCGAACATGGGATCGAGCGCCCGCTTGAAGACGCGCTGCAAGTGATGCTTGGCCGGATCGTCGGCGGGATGCGCCTTGCCGGCGAAGACGATCTGCACGGGCCGGTGCTCGGCCGTCAGAATTCGCGCGAGGCGTTCGGGATCGTGAAACAGCAGCTCGGGACGCTTGTAGGCGGTGAACCGGCGCGCGAACGCAATGGTCAGGGCATTCTGATCGAACAGCGCCCCGGCGGTGACGACCCGCGCCGGGCTCACGCGCTCTTCGACCCAGCGCAGCCGCAGGCGCTCGCGGATGAACGACGACAGGTCGGCGCGCATCTGCTGTCGAGCGGCCCAGATCTCCTCGTCCGGCACGTCGAGCAGGCGGTCCCACAGCGCCGGATCGTCGTGATACTCAATCCAGTCCGCCCCGAGATGACGGTTGAACAGGTCCTGCACGTAGGCCGAGATCCACGTCATCACGTGCACGCCGTTGGTGATGGCCTTGACGGGCAACTGATCGGCGGGTCGCTCGGGCCAGATGTTGCGCCACATCTTGCGCGTGACGTCGCCGTGCAGCTGGCTCACGCCGTTGACGTGCTCCGAGGTCCGCAGCGCGAGCGCGGTCATGTTGAACTGGGAGCCGCTGCCGTTGTCGTACTCGCCCAGCGCCAGGAACTGCTGGCGGTGATCGCCCATGTCGCCCCAGCAGCCCGCGAGATGCTTCTCCACGAGTTGAAACGGGAACGCATCGTGGCCGGCCGGCACCGGCGTGTGGGTCGTGAAGACCGTGGAGCGGCGCACCTCGTCGAGCGCGGTGTCGAAGCTCGTGCCCTTCTCGAGCCGCTCGCGGATCCGTTGCAGCGCGACGAACGCCGCGTGGCCCTCGTTGAGATGCCACACCGCTGGCTCGATGCCGAGCGAGCGCAAGACGCGCACGCCGCCGATGCCGAGGATCACTTCCTGCTGGATGCGGGTTTCACGATCGCCGCCGTACAGCCGCGCCGACAGCTCGCGATCCCACGGCGCGTTCTCTTCGAGATCGGTGTCGAGCATGTACAAGCGCACGCGCCCCACCCGCACGCGCCAGACCGCGGCGAGCACCGTGCGATCGCCGAGCGGCACGGCGGTGATGCAGGGCTTGCCGTCCGGTGTGATCGCCGGCTCGATCGGGGCGTCGGCCCACGACAGGCGCACGTAGCGCTCTTCCTGCCAGCCTTCGTTGGAGAGCCGCTGGTGGAAGTACCCCTGCGGATACATGAAGCCGATGCCGACCAGCGGCACGCCGAGATCGCTGGCTTCCTTGCAGTGATCGCCGGCCAGCACGCCGAGACCGCCCGCGTAAATCGGCAGCGACTGGTGCAGCGCGAACTCGGCCGAGAAGTATGCGATCACCCGACCGTTGACGTCGGGACCCGAGGCCTCCCACCACGTGTGCTTCGACGTCCGCGCCTCGTCGAGCGCTTGCACCGTCTGGTCGTAGTGGTGCAGGAACGTCGGGTCGTTGGCCGCCGCCTGCACGCGCGCGGGATCGATGGTGCGCAGCAGCCGCACCGGGTTGTGGGCCGTCGCCCGCCACAACGGATAGTCGAGGGTGCGGAACATCCGACGTGCAGACGGCGTCCAGCTCCACCAGATATCGAGCGCGATGTCGTGCAAGCGATGAATGCGGCCGGGCAGCGGCGCGGAGTCGGAGAATCGTTCTTCCATGTGATGTTGTGTCAAGAGCAGGCGCCCACCAAGGACGCGAAGCGCGAGAGGTCGATGTTGCCACCAGACACGACGGCGACGATCTTGCCGCGCCCGGCGCGTCCGCTGAGCGCCGCGGCGATGGCGCACGCGGCGGCCCCTTCCGCGATCACGTGCACGCGCTCGGCCGTCAGCTTCATCGCCGCGCGCACCTCGGGTAAGCCGACGACGATCGATCCCGTCAACAGATCCTTCAACAGCGGCCACATCGTCGGCAGCACGGACTTGCCGCCGGCGCCATCGACGAACGAGGCCGTCCAGTCGGGAAACGCGGTGGGGGCGTTCTCCGCCAGGGAATGCGCAAACGGCGCCGCCGTCTCGGGCTCCGCGGCGTAGACCTTCACTTCAGGCCTGAGGGCGCGGACCACGGTGCCGATGCCTGCGAGCAGGCCGCCGCCACCGAGGGGCGCGACGATGACGTCCACGTCGGGCAAGTCCGCGAGGATCTCGAGCCCGGCCGTGCCATTCCCGGCGATGAAATCATCATCGTCGAATGGGTGCACGAAGTGGCCCGTCATGTGACGCGACTGGTGCGTCTCGACGGTTTCCCAGCACTCGTCGTAGGTCGCTTTGACGATCGAGGCGCCGAGCCGCTCGATGGCACGCAGCTTCGTCTCAGGCGCCGTGTCCATCACCATCACCGAACAGGGGACGCCGGCCCGCCGCGCCGCGAACGCCACGCCTTGGGCTGCGTTGCCCGCACTGACCGTCCACACGCCGCTCGAGACGCGCGTCGGCGCCAACTTGCGAATCGCATTCCACGCTCCGCGGATCTTGAACGACCCGATCGGCTGCAGCGACTCGAGCTTGAGGTAGATTTCGGTAGCCGGCTCGCCCGAAGAAGACGCAAACGGGAGATCGAGGCGCACGAGCGGGGTTCGCACGGCCGCATGATAGACGGCAGTGGCGGCCTCTTCGATGGCCTCTAACGGGATCTGACGCATGCTTCTAAAGTGCGGAATCGTATCACACGCAGCCATCGCACTCGTCGCGTCGGCCACGCTCGTTTCACAGTCGGATACACCACGACCGCGGGCCCGCGATCTCGGGCTACAGCCGGGCGTGTTCGAGCCCGGGCCGCTGAATGCGATTACCGACGTCGCGGGCGTAACCGTCGGTCACAGGACCATGATCGCCAGTGACAACGTGCGCACTGGCGTGACGGTCGTCGTGCCGCATGCGGGTAACGTGTTTCAGGCGAAGGTCCCGGGCGGTGTGTTCGTCGGCAACGCGTTCGGCAAGCTGGCGGGCTCGACGCAAGTGGACGAGCTCGGGACCATCGAGACGCCGATCGCGCTGACCAACACCTTGGCCGTCGGCGCCGCGATCGAAGGGCTCGTCAAGTGGACGCTGGAGCGTCCCGGCAACGCCAACGTCCGGTCCGTCAACGCGCTCGTCGGCGAAACCAATGATGGCGGCCTGAACGACATCCGCGGCCTGCACGTGCGTCCAGACCATGTCATCGAGGCGTTGACCGCGGCGCGCGGTGGGCCAGTGGAGGAGGGCAGCGTCGGCGCGGGAACCGGCACGCGCGCGTTTGGATGGAAGGGCGGTATCGGCACCGCCTCGCGGCGTCTCGGCGCGCGTGAGGGCGGTCATGTGCTGGGCGTGCTCGTGCAGGCGAACTACGGTGGCGTGCTGACGATGGGCGGCGCGCCGGTCGGCCGCGAGCTCGGGCGCTACGCGTTCGGACCATCGGCGCCACCGGATCTCGCCGATGGCTCCTGCATGATCATCGTCGCCACCGACGCTCCGCTCGACGCCCGCGATCTGCAGCGCCTTGCGGCGCGTGCCGTTTTTGGGCTGGCGCGCACGGGATCCGCGTACAGCAACGGCAGCGGCGACTTCGCCATCGCGTTCAGCACAACGCCCGGCTTGCGCGTCGCATTCGACGACGTCAAGCCGCAAGCTCGGACGCTGATGCCGACCGATGCGATGTCGCCGCTGTTCCAGGCGGCGCTCGAAGCAACGGAAGAAGCCGTCTACAACTCGCTGCTGAAAGCGACCACCGTCAGCAGTCGCCTTGGAACGGCGGAGGCGATTCCGATCGCGCGCGTGCGCGAGATTCTGTCGAAGCACGGCATCGCGCGCTGACGATCGGTGTTACGCCGCTGGCCGATCCGCTCTGGTCATCTGCAGCCGTTCCGGAATCCCCGGATAGCGCGGGATGAGGCGCGCGCCGCCGATCTCCCAGCCGGGCGTCTCGTGGCCGCATGCCACGCATTTCAGCGCCAGCCGCGTTGGCTCGGCATGCAACACCTTGTAATGCCCACCGTTCAGCGTGCACCACGTGCTGCGCGCGGACCGAACGACGCGCTGGCCCGCCGTGGTGATGCCGGTCATCAGGGTCGACAGCGTCTCCCCCAGCTCGCTCCCACGCACGCGCAAACGAATCGCCTGGACATTCGCCATGGTTAGGTTCCTCCGCCGGCTGAGCATTGCAAGCTCTGGACCGTTCGACCCCCTGTTACATGTCGCGAAAACACACAGTGGGAGGCTCGTCCGGCTTGACTATTTGCCGATCTTTCGCGGTCACTACTGCACAGATCCAAGCACCCAGATCCAGAAGTTTGAGTGGCCCGAATCCACCAGCTTTCGACCGGTCGTCGTGGAACGCTCGTTCCACTATTGCTGGCGAGCGCTACCCACCGCGTCCATCTCCCTGGTGTCGATCGACGGCCAAACGTTTCAGATTTCGTGGATCGCGCGTTGCACCGTCATTCGTGATCGCACCTACAGATTTCGGAGGCATGTGATGACGACATGTGGTGAGTTGATGACGCCGAGCCCAAGCTGTTGTCGCGCTGACGTTACTGTCGATCAGGTAGCCGAGTTGATGAAGCGTGATGACGTCGGGCTTATTCCGGTGGTGTCCGACAAGAGCCAGAAGCTCGTCGGCGTGATCACCGATCGGGACATCGCGGTGAAGGTGGTCGCGAATCATCGCGACCCGATGTCGACGATCGTGAGCGAGGTGATGACTGAAGATCCGATCTGCTGTCGTCCGCAGGAGTCGGCCGAGGCGCTGATGGAGCTGATGGCTTCCAACCAGGTGCGCCGCATTCCGATCGTCGACGATCGCGGCGTGATCATGGGCATCGTGGCGCAAGCCGATCTCGCGACACGACTTGGCCGTCCCGAGCAGACCGGGCAAGTCGTCGAAGCGATCTCCGGCGAGCAGAACGGTGCGACCCGAGCGTTGATCTGAGAGAGCGTTTCGCTTGGAGGCTTGGAGGCTTGGAGGCTTGGAGGGTTGAAGGCTTGAAGGCTTGGAGGCTTGGAGGCTTGGGCTCAACTCTTCTTGGCGCGCCGCCAGGTTGACGAGCACGTGCAGTCTGGACAGGCCGCCAAGTCAGCGGCGCGCTCGGCTTCTTCACGTGTGGCAAACGATCCGGCGGTCGCGACGGAATCGTGGTCGCCCGCGGTTGCGTCCCAGCGGCCAAGCGATGCAAACACGCCGGCCCATCGCCCGTTCGCGTGCTGCCGCCGATACCAGGGCCCCGACTGGGACCTCTTCTGATCAATCTTGTCCATAACCAAGAAAGAGGACTCGTGCCCGAAGGGTCGGAGCTCGCTCTACCGCGTCACTGCTCGCGGGCGAGTTCGGTTGACGATAGGGCTGACGACGAGGACTCGTGCCCGCGGGCCGACCCGCGGGCGATGGCCGGCGCGCCTGAGGACGCATGGACGCACCCCACGAGCGACGCGAGTAGGGCTGACGATGAGGACTCGTGCCCGCGGGCCGAGCCGCGGGCGATGGCCGGCGCGCCTGAGGACGCTCGGACGCACCAAACAAGCGACGCGAGTTTGGTGCGGAAGAGAGGACTCGAACCTCCACGCCCTTGCGGGCACAAGCTCCTGAGGCTTGCGCGTCTGCCAATTCCGCCACTTCCGCACTGAGGTACGCAACTCACTGGCAGGAAACTCTACTTATAACGTACCCCGCCCGACGTGCCAAGCGGCTCGTCGGCTCCGACGAGCGCGTCGAGCACCCCGAGGCAGGCGCGTTCAGTCCGACGATCATGGTCGCGGGCGATGGCCCAGGCGGTGACGGATACCGCGGCGAGACGGCCGGTCTCGTACATTCGTCGAGCGACATCGGTCATCGCCGCGACGCTCGGTCCGCCTTTCACTGGGTACAGCATCGCGGGCGCTTCGTCGGCGTCCAGGACGTCGACATCGAAGTGCACGTACAAAGGCTTGCTCGCTGGAAGATGGGCGATGAGATCGTCGACGTTCGTGATGTGCGTGACGGCGGAGCTCTCGAGGCTGACACGTTCGCCCGGGTCGAGATCGCGGGCGTCACAGAGGACGACGTCGCGATCGGCGAGCGGTGGCAGACCGAGCCGATCGAGCAGGGTGAGCTCGCCGCGGCCCACGAGCATCGCCAGGGGCATACCGCCGATGAACCCGCTTGGCGACGTGTCCCAGGTGTTGAAGTCGCCATGCGCGTCCAGCCAGACGACAGCCGGTTCAATGCCCGCGCGTCGCAGTCCCGCGATGACGGCGATCGACTGACAGCAGTCCCCGCCAATGCTGACCGGGCGACGACCATCTGCGATCGACCGCTCGACGAGATCGGCAAGACCTCCCTGCACGTCACCGATGCGCGCCATCGCCGTGTCGCCGTCGAGCGAGGGCCGATTGACGATCCACTCGGGTCGAGCCAACCGGTCCATCGCCGCGTCCCGCGCATCCAGCGCGATCGGCGTGAGCAGGAACTGATTCCTCACGACTTCAATTCCGACGGGGTGAAGAGCTCGAGCATCGAGGCCTCCGAGGGTGGCTGCAGCACGTAGCGCGCGGCAAAGTCCTCTGCTTGAGGATAGCGCGTGGCGCGAATGCGTTCAGCGGCCTCTGCCAGATCGTATGACGTGTGGCGAAGCTCGACATCCGGACCGAGCAAGAGCCAATCGGCGCCCGCTGGGCCGAACGGCATACCGACGCTACCGGCGTTGACCACGCGTACCGAGCCGATCATGCGGTCGAACGGCATATGCGTATGGCCGCAGACGACCATCGCGACGCCGAGGCTCTCGAAGACTGGTCTCAATCGATCCTCGGGTGTCGTGCGCAGGAAGATCTCGGTGTCGTTGCGCGGCGTTGCGTGACAGAACATAACGTCGCCGAGGCCCGGGACGTCGAGCGTGAGCGTCATGGGCCAGCCGGCGATGAGGCGCTGATGCTCCGCGGAGAGCTGCTCACCCGACCAGCGAACCACGGCTTGCGCCTGCTCTGGGATGCCGGGGTCGTGCCCCGCCATCGTGGCGAGGACAGCACTCTCCCCGTTGCCATGGATGAAATCGACGGGCAGGTCGAGGCTCAGCAAACCGTTCAGCGCGTCGACCGGCATCGGACCTGGCAGGATGTCGCCGCCGACGATCACGCGATCGACCCCGACCCGACGCAGCTCTTCGAGCACGGCTTCCAGGGCAGGGAGGTTGCCGTGGATGTCATAGACAGCGGCGACTCGCATGCGATTCCTGTCCCTCCTCTCGTCGACCCCTGCGAACGTAACACGATAAATCTACCGACAGATGCGATGATCGACTCGTGCAACGCGCTGATGGCCCCATGAGTTTTTTCATCGCGTCTTGACAGCGCTGCCCGCCGACGAGGACGATGGCGAGTCCTGGAGGTGTGAGTGGCGCTTGACAGACGGGGGTTTCTTCGTGCGCTTGGCTTGAGTGGCTTTGCCGCCGGCGCGTGCTCGGGCAACGGC
>DAINCF010000351.1:0-7592 GCA_036732565.1 Vicinamibacterales bacterium | reverse complement strand
GGCTTCGGCTTCGGGTGTCGCGCCTTCGACCTTGCGCAACGTGGTGACGACGGCTTCGTTCGACAGCGGCTCGGGCAGGAGGGCGATCTCGCGCGCGGCGCGCTCCGCCGTTTGCTTGGCGAGATCGCGCACGTCGGCGGTGATCACCTGCCGCGCCGTGCGCAACGCCAACCAGCTCGCGCCGGCCACCGTCAGCGCCACCAGCACGGCAGTGGCGATCGCGAGACGCCCGCGCAGCGACGAAAGCAGGCGCTTCTGCGCCGGCATCTTTCGCCAGACGCCCGATTCTTGGGGCACAGACGGAGAATACTGCACCCGCGCGAGCGCTGGCTCATTCGGGCTGGCTTAAGGCACAGCCCCTACGCACAGATGTGCAACCGCGTACGCGCGGGCCGGCTTTCGCCGGCTGAGGTCCGCCTAAAGGCGGACCCCACGCACGTTTCAGCCTGGTCCGCCTGAAGGCTGAATCCCACGCACGTTTCAGACTGGTCCACCTGAAGGCTGAATCCCATGCACGTTTCAGACTGGTCCGCGTGAAGGCGGACCCCACGTAGGTTCGTGACAGGCGAGGGCCTAGGCAGGCGTGGCTCTAGGCTGGCGTGGGGTCCGGCTTTAGCCGGACCTAACCGCGGGCCTCTATCGAGCGAGCTCATCAGTCATGGACATCTCTTTCTCGGCCCACCGTTCCCACTCTTCGGTAGAGAGGACCGTGAACGTCCCGCGCATGCGGTAGTGCCCCAGCCCGCACAACTGCGAGCAGCCGATCTGCCATTCGCCCGGACGCATCGCCGTGAACCACGTGCGCGTGGTCATCCCCGGCGTGGCGTCCTGCTTGACCCGCATCTCGAGCAACGTGAACCCGTGGACGACGTCGCGGCTCGAGAGGTGGAGGATGATCGGCCGCCCGACCGGCACCGTCAGGATGTTGATCAGCCCGATGTCGTCGCGGGCCGCTGGATCGGTGCGATCGATGCCCAGCGGGTTCGTCGCACTGATGAGCGCCGCGCGTGTCGTCCCGAACCGTTCGTCGCGTCCCGGATAGTGAACGTTCCACGCGAACTGCTCGCTGATCACCCGCACCTCGAGCGGACGGGCCGTGGCCGCGGGCCGTGTCGATCGCGCGGCCCACACCGGCAGCGCGCTCGTCGCGAGAATCACGACGTCTCCGACGATCACGGCGCCGATGGCGATGGCCGGGAGGACGCCCGACACGCCGCGGTAGCGGGCGACGGGTTGCCGTCCGCGGCGAAAACGAATGAGGAGCCAGACGAAAAGCAAGCCCCACGCGATCGCGAGCACGACGACGTGCGAGTGCACCGCGACGAGGACCGCATCGAGATCGGCCGCGTTGCTCGACGCCGCTTCCGGCAGAAATGGAAACCAGTCCATGTCAGCGCTGATGTCTCCGCTCCAGCGCCCTCAGTCGCCAGGCGAACCGGGACGCGGCGGCAATCACGAGCCCACTGACGACGATCAACACGAGCGCACCGGCCCGCAGACCCTCGACGAGTGAGTTGCTTTCGACGGAAATGCAAATCGGACAGGTCATGATCAAACCGTAAGGATGACGACGAGCACGATCCAGGTTGCCACGACGACATACCAGTACATCCTGATTGCCTCGAGCCGGGCGCCCATTTGCGGTGTGTCTGACCGGTCGAGCTGAAACCCGATCCAGGCGAGCGAGCACGCTCCAGCCGCAACGTGCAGGACGTGCGCTGCAGTCAGCGTGAACCAGCTCGCAATCAGCACGTTGCTCGCCGGAGTCACGCCGATGGCCAGCTGACCGGCCATGTGCATCAGCGTGGTGAACACGAACGCCAAGGCGCCGATCCCGCCCGCAAGAAGATTGCGCCGATCGATCCGGTTCCTTCCTGGCAACGGATGGAGGCTGAGCGCGGCCAGCAGGAGCATCGTCGTTGCCGCCACGGTTCGCGTCCAACTGAATGGGAACTCGGGGACGCTTGTCGCGCTCGCCCGCAGCAGCACATGAGCCGACAGCAATGACGCCATGAACATGACGTCGGATGCGAGGAACAGCCACATGCCGAGTCGTGCGTTGCTGACGCCGGTGTCCGGTCTCGATGTGTGAGCGTAGGGAACGTCGGTCACGAACGCCCTCCACGTTGCGGCACGAAGTCGCGTGCGTGTCCGGGCACGCTGTATTCATAGGCACCGCAGACCACCTCGGGCGTCGAGGGGAAATTCGCGTGCGGCGGCGGCGACGCGACCGACCATTCGAGCGTCGTCGCGTCCCACGGGTTGTCGCCGGCGACCCCGCCCTTCCGCAGGCTCCACACCAGATTCACGATGAACGGCAGCTGAAACACGCCGAGCGCCAGAGCGTGCGCTGTCGCATGCACGTTCCACGACACGGTGGGCTGGGCGTGCGTGTACTGCTGCCCGGCGTCGTAGAGGCGACGATTCACGCCCATCAGCCCCATCGCGAACATCGGCAGAAAGATCGCGTTCATCGTCACAAGCGATCCCCAGAAGTGCAGGTGCCCGAGCCAGACGTTGGTCTTCCGTCCGGTGATCTTCGGAAACCAATAGTAGACGCCCGCGAAGATGGCGAAGAGCGTGCCCGGCGCGACGAGATAGTGAAAGTGACCGACAACGTAGTAGGTGTCGTGGAGCGAGACGTCGCTGGCGGCAAGGCCGAGCGGAAGCCCGGTCAGGCCGCCGATGCCAAACATCGGCAGGAACGCCAGCGCGAACAGCATCGGCACGGTGAACCGAATCGATCCGCCCCAGAGTGACAGGATCAACGACGTCACCAGCACCACCGACGGCACCGAGATGATCATCGTGGTCACTTGAAAGAACGAGCTGAGCGTGGTGCCCATGCCCGTGAGGAACATGTGGTGCGCCCACACGACGAGGGACATGACGCCGAGGAAGAGCACCGAGTAGACCATCACTCCATAGCCCCAGAGCGGGCGTCGCGTGTTGTTCGCGATGATCTCGGCGACGATGCCCATCGCGGGAAGGATGAGGACGTAGACCTCGGGGTGCGCGAGAAACCAGAAGAGATGCTGCCACAGCAGAGGATTGCCGCCGCCGGTGGGGCCCTGGAGCGGCACGCCACCCACAATCAGGCCGCTGGGCAGGAAGAAGCTGGTGCCCGCGAGTCGGTCCATCAACTGAAAGACGACCGCAGCTTGTAGCGCCGGGAAGGCCATGAGCAGCAGCAGCGCCGCGATGAGCTGCGTCCAGACGAAGAACGGCAAGCGCATGAACGTCAGCCCAGGTGCCCGCGCCTGCACGATGGTCGTCACCATCGTTACCGAGTTCAGCATCGACGAGATGCCGAGCAGGAACATGCCCGCCAGCCAGAAATCCTGACCCCGTGTGGCGAGCACGGCCAAGGGTGGGTACGAAGTCCATCCAGAGTTGGCCGCGCCGCCGTTGACGAAGAAACCGCCGAGCATCAAGAGTCCAGCGATCAAATACGTCCAGTAGCTGGCCGCGTTCAGGCGCGGGAACACCATGTCGGACGCGCCGAGCTGCAGCGGGACGAGGTAGTTGCCGAACGCGCCGACGAGCAGCGGTACCACCGCCAGGAAAATCATGACCGTGCCGTGCATCGCCACGAGCTGGTTGTAGAACTCGGGGAGCATGACGCCGCCGGGCATGTTGGCGTCGCCGAGCAGGCGGGCGAAAATCGACGAGAACGGCCGCCCCGGCCACGCCAGCTGCCAGCGGAAGAGCAGCATCAGGCAGAAGCCGACGAACAAGAATGCCGCCGCGGTGATGCCGTACTGCAGGCCGACGGTCTTGTGGTCAGTCAGTTTCATTGCGGCAGTCGTTAGTCGGCAGTCGGCAGTGCGATTAAGCCACCCGGGCTTCATGACTGCCGACTCCCGACTGCCGATTAGAATACCCTCATGATTCGCGCGAGCTTGCTGACGCTTGTATGCATCGCGACGCTGACCATGACCGACACCGGTGTGCCCGTTGCCGCCCAGACGGCCGATCCCATTCGCTACACCCTGCGCTTCCCGGCGCCTCACACGCACTACGTGGAGGTGGAAGCGGTGTATCCGACGCAGGGCAGGCCGCAGGTCGACCTTTTCATGGCGGTCTGGACTCCGGGCTCCTATCTCGTGCGCGAGTACGAACGCCATGTGGAGAACGTCACCGCGAAAAGCGGAGACGGCCGCTCGCGGGCAGTCGAGAAAACGCGTAAGAACCGCTGGCGCGTGGAATCCGTGGGCGCTTCGTCGGTCACCGTGAGCTATCGCGTGTATGGGCGCGAGATGACCGTCAGGAACAACTGGATCGAGGCGGGTTTCGCGATGCTCAACGGCGCGCCGACGTTCCTCACGATCGTCGATGGCCATGCCCGTCCGCACGACGTGCGCATCGAGCTGCCGGCGACGTGGAAGACGTCGGCGACGGCCTTGATGCCGGTGAGCGGCGCCGCGAACACGTATCGCGCGGAAGACTTCGACACGCTCGTGGACAGCCCGATCATCCTCGGCAACCCGGTCATCGAGACCTTCGAGGTCGACGGGAAGCGACATCACCTGGTCTTCGAGGGCGACCCCTCGATGTACGACGCCAAGCGCGCTGCCGCCGATGCGCAGAAGATCGTCCAGGCGTCGCGGAGCGTCTTCGGTCAGTTGCCGTACCCGCACTACTACTTCCTGGACCTCGTCGTCGACGCCGGCGGCGGCCTCGAGCACAAGAACTCGACGATGCTGATGTCGTCGCGCTTCGCGATGCGCACACGACGATCGTACCTCGGCTGGCTCGGCCTCGTCGCGCACGAGTACTTCCACAACTGGAACGTCAAGCGGCTGCGGCCCGTCGAGCTCGGGCCGTTCGACTACGAGAACGAGGTCTACACCAAGAGCCTCTGGGTCGCGGAGGGCTTCACGGATTACTACGGCGGTCTCGTGGTGATGCGCGCCGGTCTCTCGACGCGCGACGAATACCTGGAGGATCTCTCCGGTCAACTCGAAGCCGTGCAGACGGTGCCGGGACGACTGACGACGCCGGTCGGCATGGCGTCGTACGACACCTGGATCAAGCAGTACCGACCGGATGAGAACACGCCGAACACGACGATCAATTACTACCCGAAGGGCGCGGTCATCGCGTTCCTCCTGGACGCCAGGATTCGGCGCGCGACCAACGGCGCGAAGTCGCTGGACGATGCGATGCGCCTGGCGTACCAGCGCTACGCCGGGCCGAACGGCTACACCCCGGCCCAGTTCTACCAGGCGATGTCCGACGTGGCAGGCACCGATCTCACAGCCTGGTTTGCGAAGGTGGTCGACACGACCGACGAGCTCGAGTACACCGACGCGCTCGACTGGTTCGGCCTCCGCTTCCGGCCGGTCGACACGAAGGACGCGAAAGCCTGGCTCGGCGCGAACACCCGCAACGACAGCGGTCGGCTGCTCGTCACACAGGTGCGGCGCGGGACGCCGGCCTTCGAGGCCGGCCTCAATGTCGACGATGAGATTGTCGCGATCGACGAGGTCAGGGTGAGGGGCGATGGTCTGGCGACGCGGTTGGAGCAATACAAGCCGAACGACAAGGTCACCGTGCTCGTGGCGCGACGCGATCGACTGACGCGGCTGCCCGTCACGCTCGGCACGGACCCCGGACGCCCGTGGCGTCTCGAGGTGCTGCCAGACGCGTCTGACGAGCAAAAGAAGCGCTTCTCCGCGTGGATTGGGGAGGCGAGCACGACAACCCGGTAGTGATGTCGGGAGGGGCGGGTCTTCGGCCTTCGCGCGAAACGCTTTGGCCAGACTCGCCGAAGCCTTAGCGGAGGCGGTTCGACCCGCCCAGAGTAAGATCGTCTCAATGGCCTGGCAGCACAACGTTCGCGACTTCTTTCACGGCATGGCCTACGGCCGCTACGAGCGCGAGCTGCGCCAGCAGGCGAACGAGCTGAACGATCTCTTTCTGCTGCTGTGCTACATGGAAATCGTCGGCCTGCCGAACCCGGCGACGCTCTACCTGTTGGACGTCTATCCCTACCTTCTCGATCAGTTCCATCTCTGGCACCGCCGGATGGGGATGGATCGCTCGCCGCTCGGCTCGCTCCGCTGCTGCTAGTGGCCTGATCGCGCATGCGCCGTCTGCTCGGCAAAGAGGTCCTGTTCTTCGGCGGCAAGGGCGGCGTTGGCAAGACGACCTGCGCCGCCGCCACCGCGCTCGCCGCCAGCCGGATGGGACGGCGCGTGCTGCTCGTTTCCACCGATCCCGCGCATTCCACCGCGGACATCTTCGAGACGCCGATTGGCGCGGACCCGGTCGAGATCCTCCCGGGGCTGCATGCGCTGGAGATCGACGCGGCCACCGAGTCGAATCGCTACGTGCAGGGCGTCAAGGAACACATCGCCCAGCTCTTCGGCCACGGGATTCTGAAGGAAGCGAACCGGCAGATCGATCTCGCGGCCAGCATGCCAGGGGCCGAGGAGGTCGCGCTCTTCGATCGCATGGGTGGGCTGATTCGAGGCGAGGACCAGCGATTCGATCTGATCATCTTCGATACCGCGCCGACGGGGCACACGCTGCGGCTGATCCGGATGCCGGAGCTGATGGAAGCGTGGATCAAGGCGTTGTCGCGGTCGCGTCGCGCGATGCTGGGCATCGAGCAGGACGATCGCACCGATCCCATCATGATCTCGCTGGCGGACCGTCTCGAGCGGCTTCGAGAGCTGCGCGCTCGGCTGATCAGCGGGCGGACGACGTCGTTCGTGCTGGTGCTCATTCCGGAGCGGCTGCCGATCGAGGAGACGGCGCGGGCCATCGAGCAGCTCGCGGAGGCGGGCGTCAAGATCGGCGCGCTGGTCGTCAATCGTGTGCTGCCCGAGCAGAGCACCGATGACTTCCTGACCGCGCGACGGCAGCAGGAACGCCGCTATCTCGATGAGATCGCCGCACGATTCTCGCAGGCCGAGCGGCTCTACATCCCGCAGTTCGCGTCGGATGTGTACGGGATGAATGCCCTCGAACGGCTGAGCACGATGCTGGTAAAGTGACGTCCATGTCGACGAGCATTTCCCGTCCACAGACCGGCGAGTATGTCGCCTACTACGATCGCTACATCACTCAGGTGGCGCCCGATGCGGAGGCGGTGACAACGCTGCAGCGGCAGGTGCCGTCCATCAACGCGCTGGCCGGCCTCACGCCGGAGCAGGCGGCGTTCCGCTATGCAGACGGCAAGTGGAGCGTCCGTCAGGTGGTCGGTCACCTGAGCGACGCCGAGCGCATCTTCTCGTATCGCTTGTTACGCGCGGCCCGCGGCGACCGGACGCCGCTGCCGTCGTTCGACGAGAACCGCTACGTCGAAACCGCGAACTTCGACCACCGATCCATCGAGGATCTGGCCGGCGAGTTCGCCGCCGTCCGTCAGGCGACGCTGGGGCTGCTCGGCTCGCTCGATCCGTCGATGCTCGAGCTTCGGACGGTCGCCTCCGACAACGAGGTGAGCGTACGGGCGCTGGCCTTCATCATGGCAGGCCACACCACTCATCACCTCACAATACTGCGTGAGCGCTATCGTATGGAGATACCGTAGGGGCGGTTCGCGAACCGCCCCTACACCTACTGCTGTTGCGTTGAGGTAC
>DAINCF010000350.1:0-7620 GCA_036732565.1 Vicinamibacterales bacterium | reverse complement strand
AACCACGTACCGTACGTAGCGCAGGCCTTCAGGCCTGCCCACGCAATTTCCGTACGTAGCGCAGGCCTTTTTAGGCCTGCCACGCAATTCCCGTACGTAGCGCAGGCCTTTAGGCCTGCCACGCAATTCCCGTACGTAGCGCAGGCCTTTTGGCCTGCCCACGCAATTCCTGTACGTAGCGCAGGCCTTTAGGCCTGCCACGCAATTCCTGTACGTAGCGCAGGCCTTTGGGCCTGCCACGCAATTCCTGTACGTAGCGCAGGCCTTTAGGCCTGCCCACGTATATTGCCCAGTCACGTCGAATTGATTCGCGCGTCATCGGTTTCTGAGTCGCCGCGCGGTATCTCTACATCGGCCGCTCAAGACGCGCTACTGGGGTGACGGCTCGGTGCGCGTGAAGTCCCAGATCACCCTGCGGGATCCGCATCGCAAGATCAACTTTCCGATCGTGGCCGATGGCCTCGTCAAAAAAGAGGTGGGCGGACCTCATGCACATCGCCGATCCGCACAACCTTGGAGGGCAGGGCAACCCGTTCACGTTCCCGTTCCAGACGATCGAGAGCGTCTTTCCGATCGGCAACCGCTGGTTGGGCGTGGTGAACGACAACAACTACCCGTTCAGCGTCGGCCGCGTGCCGGGGCAGCGCGATCCCAACGAGGTCATCATCATCAGGCTCGACGAGCCGCTCTTCGACTGGCGGTGGCGCGAGTAGGGCCTACCGCCGCCCGACCGGGCACTTTCGTGGCCGCGCGCTCATCGCGCGTACGGCGCCAGGCCGCGATACGTCCACTTGTAGTGGCCGCCCATCGCGCGTACGGCGCTGTCGAACGTGACGCCGGCGTCCTTCCACACGCCGTCCAGATGGCTCAGATCGATCTCTGCGTCGAGCGGGTGATACGTGGGCTCATCCTTCTGGAGATCCACACGCGTCAGGCTGTCGCCGTAAATCGAGGGCGTGTAGCTCGACACGCCACCCTTGAGGAACTGGCCGAACTCGTCGACGGTGGGGAACGCGCGCGACGACCAGCCGGCCGCCGGTCTCGCCGTCGCCGAGAACATCGGCTGCCCGTCGAGGTAGTTCACGGCAATGCGCGTGCAGGGGCTGACGTGCTCGATGACCGGCCGGACCATCAGAATCGTGTCGGCAAACAGCCACGTGGCCAACCGGGCGATCATTGGCAGATCGGTCTGACGATCGGTGATGTATACGGATGGCGTCGGCTGCCCGCTGGAGTGATCGACGACCCCGCAGCGGTAGGCGCACGACGTGGTTTCGTAGCCGAGCGCGCCCGGCAGTGGCGACACCATCACGCGATTCAGCTTGAGGATGCAGAACGAGACGATGCTGAACCCGTTGACGACTTGCGGCTTGAGCCAGGTCACGGGCAGGACCTGATCGAGCGCGTCTGGTGAGAAGCGAAAGTTGAAGATGAGTCGCTCGACGAGCTCTGCGTGCACCGACCTCGGAATCGCCATTCCACGCCCTCCGTCACACTAGTGACCAAGGGCGGAGGTTCGTTGCACGGTCCAGGCAGGCTTTTGTCTGGACCCATCCAGGATGACGCTACTTCTTGGGCTCGTTGACCACCACCGCGATGGCATCGGCCTTGGGCGCGACCGCTATCCTCGTGACCGCGCCAAGCCCGAGCGCGGCCACATCACGGATCATCGTCCAGTCCTGGTCGCCGCGCTTCCACTTGTAGATTTTCGTGCCCGCCGAGAGGAGCAGCGTCTGCCCATCCGGCATCCAGGCGACATCGCGGTCTTGGCTGTCGGCGAGGACCTTCACCAATGGGTCGACGCGGCGCGAATCGACGTCAATCTGCTTCACCCAGTACTCGTCGTTCGACTCGCGCTGGACGAAGCTGATGGCGCGGGTGTCGGGTACGCGATGGAGCGATCGGGCAATCCTCGTAGCGGCGACGTCGGCCTTGCCCGTGCTGACCTTGGCGATCTGCAACGTCGGCGGTTGGCCGAGGATGAAGAGGCCGACCGTCTCGTCGTCAACCCACGCCTGATAGCCGACGGGTTTGATGTCCGTGAAAATCTGACGTGGGTTGGCGCCGTCGCGATCGAACCGCCACAGCCGCTGCGTGCCGTCTGGTTCGACGCGAATCACGCTGTAGCTGCCATCGGGCCGCTCCGTCGGCGAGTACTCGGCTTCCGGCGTCGACCACAGCGTTCGTGCGCGCCCGGTCGCGCGGTCCCAGGCCCAGGAGTCCGTCTGCTTACCATCGCGGTTGGCGGTGAAGAGCACTGTCGACCCGTCCGGCGTGAACGACGGCTGATTCTCGTAGCCGCGCTCGTTCGCGATGGCACCTGGTGTGGCCCCGCGGATGGAGTCAATGCCTCCCGACAGCGGCAGAAGATAGATGTCAGTGCCTGGTGGACCCGGCGCCGGCTGTGACGGTGAAGGCGCTTGTCCAGCCGCCGACACGAGCAGCATCGCGATGAGCAGGCCGACCGAGCCCCAGAATCGTGGCATTGGACTTGTCCCCGTAGCTCGTCAGAACGAAGGTGGACCGCGAGTATAGTGAATTTGACGCTTGACCGCCGACCACGTAGACTGAGTCAGCTGTGGCAATCGCCCTCGTTCGGCCTGACGTGCTCACATCCGCACTGCCCCCGGAGGGTGGCGTGTGCATGTGTTGTTGTCTGGACGGCAGCGAGCCATAGGGTCTGCGTTACCACGACACGACGCAAAAGATTCGATGGCCGCTGAGGAAGCCACCGCGCCAGAGGCGCGGTAAGGCAAACCGGGCGGCCATTGTTGTTTCTGACCAAAAAAGCCGCCCGCGATACGGGGCGGCTTTCGTGTGTTGGGGCGAGTTGATGGCGATGAAACAGGCGGGCTACTGATGCAGACGAAGACGCTTTGCGGGTGTTGTTGTCGAATCCGGACCTCCGGCCGAGGACGCCTGTACGCGAGCAGATGAAGTAAGACCCGAGGTTTCTCGCGCGCACGTCCCGGCCCGGAAGGTTCAACACCTTTCGGGCTTTTGTTTTTTGGGGTGTTGGTGGAGGCGGATCGCTAGACCCGCCTGAGGAGTATCACGATGAGAATCAATTCCATTCGGAGTTGGATGCAGGCGGCGATCGTCACATTAGGGGTTACCGTCAGTGCCTACGCGGCGGACACGACCCCACCCCTCGGTCGCTGGGATGCCATCGTCGTCGTCAACGGCATCGACGTCCCGTTCAGGTTCGACATCGCGGCCGCGAAGAAGGGCGTCTCGGGTTCCTTCGTCAACGCCGATCAGAAAATCACGTCGACCAGCGGCACGTTCGACAACGACGTGATGACCTTGCGTTTCGCGCAGTATGCCTCGACGCTCCACGCGACCTATCGTGACGGCCGGTTGGAGGGCACGTACGATCGTGGCTCGCGCGGAGCGTACCCGTTCAAGGCTCAGCGATTCACGACGGCGGCGATGCCAACGGCGAACGCGCCATCGATTGACGGTGAATGGACGATCGGCGCGAACAGCAACAAGGGCGAATCGGCGTGGCGTTTCATCGTGCGGCAGAACGGCGTCGAGGTCTCTGGCGCCATCCTGCGCGTCGACGGGGACACGGGCGCGCTGACCGGGGCCTATCGCGACGGCAAGTTCGTGTTGAGCCATTTCTCGGGCGCGCGTCCGCTGCTGCTCGAGGTGACGCTGACCGCCGACGGTTCGCTGGAGCTGCTGCAGAACGGCAAGACGAAGCTGGTGGCGGTGCGCGCCGACAGCGCGAAAGCGAAGGATATCGGCACGCCAACGGATCCCTCGTTGCACACGCGCGTGAAGGATCCCACGGAGCGGTTCCAGTTCAGCTTCAACGATCTCGACGGCCGCCTGGTCTCGAACACCGATGCACGATTTCAGGGCAAGGTCGTCATCGTGAACATCACCGGCAGCTGGTGCCCGAACTGCCACGACGAGGCGCCGTTCCTCGCGGACCTGCATCGCAAGTACCAGAAGAGGGGCCTGGAGGTCGTCGCGCTCTCGTTCGAGGAAGAGGAGCAGCTCGCAAACCCGACGCGGCTGCGAGCGTTCCTGGAACAGTACGGCATCGAATACACGGTGCTCCTCGCGGGCGTGCCCGATCAGCTGGCGGAGAAGGTGCCGCAGGCCGACAACCTGAATGCGTTTCCGACGACGTTCTTCGTGGGGCGCGATGGACGCGTGCGCGGCGTGCACGCGGGATTTCCCAGCTCGGGCAGCGGCAGCTACTACACCCAGGCCGAGCGCGACATCATCGCCGAGATCGAGCGGTTGCTGGCCGAGCGCGCTCCTGGATCGTACTGAAAGGGATCGCAGGCCTGAAGGCTTGCGCTACAAAACATGAGACTTCCACATTTCGGTTTCGTCAGCGCCGCGCTGGTCGCGGGTGCGATCGTCACGGGTTCGGCACAGCAGGGTCGACCGAAGGCAGACGTCACGCCGATCGTCGACAGCGCGAGCGCGCAAGCGGGCACGACGATTCGGGCATCGTTGAACGTCAGTTTGCCGAAGGACGTGCACGTACAGTCGGACAAGCCACGCGATCCGGCGCTGATTCCGACCGTGCTGACGATCGATCCGCCAGCCGGGGTGACGGTCGCGGAGATCGTCTATCCGACGCCGACGGACCTGGCGCAGGCGGGGCAGAAGCAGCCGCTGGCCGTGTTCGGCCCGACCTTCGCAATCGAGGTGCGCCTGGCGCTGGCGAAGGATCTCGCGGCGGGCGACGTCACCGTCCCCGCGCGCCTGCGCTATCAGGCGTGTGACGCGAAGGTCTGCTATCCGCCGGCCAGGGCGGACGTGCAGTGGACGCTCCATCTGACCCGGTAGACGTTCGCATTCGGTGCGGTGGCGAAGTGGTTAACGCGGTGGCCTGCAAAGCCGCTATACGTCGGTTCGATCCCGACCCGCACCTTTCAGCCCGCAACGGATCCTCGATCGGGTCCGTCTAAGCTACGAGTGAGCACCTTTCTTCGCGATCTCGTGTACGCCCTCCGCAAATTTCGCTCGGCTCGGGTCTTCACTGCCACAGCAGTACTGACGCTGGCGCTGGGCATCGGCGGCACGACGGCCATCTTCACCCTGATTCACGCCGTGATGCTGAAGTCGCTGCCGGTCGCAGACCCTTCCCGCCTCTACCGTATAGGCGATGGCGACAACTGTTGCGTGCAAGGCAGCCCCCAAAACCGCTGGGGCTTCTTCTCGTTTGGGCTGTTCGAACGTCTCAAGGCCGAGACGCCGCAGTTCGAGGAGATTACCGCGTTCCAGACGTTCGTAAACCGGCTGAGCGTCCGGCGACAAGGGGTCGACGATGCGCCTCGGCCACTCCGGACGCTCTACGTCACCGGCAGCTACTTCAGAACGTTGGGTGTGGGCGCGTTCGCGGGCCGTGTGTTCACGGATGAGGACGACCGCGCTGCCGCGCCGCCCATGGTGGTGATGGCCTATCACGCGTGGCAGGGCCTCTACGGAGGCGACGCGTCCGTCGTCGGCTCGACGCTGGTGATCGAGGGGCACGCATTCACGGTCGTGGGTGTGGCACCGCCGGGATTCTTCGGCGAGACACTGCGCGCCGATCCGCCAGAGCTGTTTCTGCCGCTGCAGCACGAGCCGTTGATCGCCGGGACCGAGACGTCGCTACTGCGCGCGCCCTTCTCGGCCTGGCTGCGCGTGATCGGGCGGTTGCGTCCGGAGGCCACAACGGATGGCCTGGACGCACGGCTGACGGCGTTGCTGCGGCAGTGGATTCTCCACGAGGCCGGTTACCCTGCGAACTGGATGCCGGACATCGAGCGCAGGCTGCCCGAGCAGGCGATTGCCGTAGTGCCGGCCGGCGCCGGCGTCGGCGCGATGAAGGAGCAATACGGTCGCAGCCTGCGGATTCTGCTGGCGGTGTGCGGGATGGTGCTGCTCATCGCCTGTGCCAACGTGGCCAATTTGTTGCTGGCTCGCGCGTTGGCGCGGCGAGGCCAGACGGCCTTGCGGTTGGCGATCGGCGCGTCGCGCAGAGAGATCGTGGCAGAAGCGCTCGTCGAAAGCGTGGTCTTGGCCATTGGTGGGGCGGTGGCCGGCCTGGTCGTGGCGATGGGCGCGGCTCGACTGCTGCTCACATTGGCGTTCCCGAGCGCCACCACCCTGCCCATAGACATCATGCCCTCACCTCTGGTGCTCGGCTTCGCTGCCGGCCTGGCATTGGTCACTGGCGTGCTGTTCGGCGCCGTGCCGGCGTGGTTCGCCACACGCACCGATCCGATCGAAGCCCTGCGTGGCGCGGGCCGCTCGGCCGGCGACCGCGCCTCCTTTGTGCGAACGGCGTTGATGGTGGCGCAGGCCGCGCTGTCGGTGGTGCTGGTCGCGGGCTCGACGCTGCTCGGCCGCAGTCTCGGCAACCTCGAAGGGCAGGACTTCGGCTTCAACCGCGATGGCCGAGTACTGGTGTCAATCGGGCGGCCGACGGCCTCATTCACCGGTGACCGCTTGATCGCGCTCTACCGCGATGTAGAAGCGCGGCTCGCCCGTATCCCGGGTGTGCAAGGGGCTGGCCTCGCGCTCTACAACCCGCTGACGAACAACTGGGGCGAAGGGGTGCTCGTTGCTGGCAAACCCCTGCCGGCGCCGGGACAGCAGACCGGCTCATCGTGGGATCGTGTCAGCACGAACTATCTCCAGCAGCTGGGCGTGAAGCTCGTTCGCGGCCGACACTTCACCGAGGCCGACAACGAAACGGCGCAGAACGTGGCTGTCGTGAACGAGGCGTTCGTGCGCCGCTTCTTCTCACCCGAAGAGGATCCGCTCGACCAGCATTTCGGGTTGAACCTGCCGGAGCTCGTCAACACCTACCGCATCGTGGGCGTGGTCGGGGATGCCAGGTTCGCCGGCTTCCAACTCAATCAGCCGGCGCGTCCGATGTTCTTCGTGCCGCTGGCGCAGACGGTGAACCACACCAACGACATGATGAGGCGCGTGGAATTGGCTTCGCACTACATGGGCGGCATTCTGCTCGTGACCAACTCGCCACCCGGCACACTCGAGCCGCAAGTGGCACGTGCGCTCGCGGAGGCGGATCCCAATCTGTCGGTGATCAACATTCGCACGCTGCACGAACAGGTGGAACGGACGTTCGACCAGCAGCGCGCGGTGGCCACGCTGGCTGGCCTGTTCGGGCTGATCGCGTTGATCCTCGCCGCGATCGGCCTCTATGGCGTCACGGCGTACTCGGTGGCGCGCCGGACGAGCGAGATCGGCGTCCGCATGGCGCTCGGCGCCGACCGTGGCCGCGTGGTTGGCTTGGTGCTAGGCGGTGCGTTCCGGCGCGTCGCCGCGGGCCTGGCGCTGGGACTGCCCTTGGCCGTTGGGGCTGGCGCTCTGCTGTCTGCACAGCTCTACGGTGTCTCGTACTGGGATCCGACGGCGTTGAGCGTCGCGGCCGGCGCGCTGGCGTCTGCCGCATTCGTCGCCTCCGTGGTGCCGGCGTCCAGAGCGGCGGCACTGGCGCCGATGACTGCGCTGCGCATTGAATAGAGGCAGCGTCCACCCTTTGAGCTCGTTGTGAATTGGGTGCGAACTTGGGTACGTAGCGCAGGCCTTCAGGCCTGCCAACCACCGTTGGTGCGCCGCTGGCGCCGTCAGGCAGGC
>DAINCF010000349.1:0-7626 GCA_036732565.1 Vicinamibacterales bacterium | reverse complement strand
GGCGGCCGCCACCGCCGTTGCCGTGTTCGTCTGGATCGTCGGTTTCTCCTGCTCGTTCTTCCTGCCCGAGCCGAAGGGTCAAGAGCTGCCCGAATAGCGAGGCGTGCGCTACACTGCGCGGCATGCGACGCCTTCTCCTTGCGATCGTGTCCGCGGCCGTCCTCCTGACGCTCGGCGAGTCGGTGACCAGACCGCAGGCACAGGCAGGCGCGTTCGGCTTCCGCATCGCCGTGCCGCCCGCGGAGGCGAAGGCGCCGCTCGACGGCCGCCTGCTGGTGATCATCTCGCGCCTCGACGGCGCCGAGCCGCGCTTCCAGGTGGACGGCGGCGTCCGAGGACAGCCGGTCTTCGGCATCGACGTCGAGGGGTGGACCGCCGGCGCGACCCACACGATCGACGCGCGCGCGCTCGGGTTCCCGCTCGATTCGATCGCGGACATTCCAGCCGGCACCTACACCGTGCAGGCGCTCCTCCACAAGTACGAGACGTTCCGCCGCGCTGATGGGCACACGGTGAAGATGCCGATGGATCGCGGTGAGGGGCAGCAGTGGAACCAGGCGCCTGGAAATCTCTACTCGACGCCGCGCAAGATCGCGATCGATCCCAGGACGAGCGGACCGATCGACATCACGCTGGATCAGATCATTCCGCCGATCGCGCCGCCCAAGGATACGAAGTACATCCGACACGAACGCATTCAGAGCGCGCTGCTCACCAAGTTCTGGGGCCGGCCGATGCATCTGGGCGCCAACGTGCTGCTGCCGGAAGGCTGGGACACGCATCCCGATGCGCGCTACCCGCTCATGGTCTTTCACGGGCACTTCCCGTACACGATCACGGGCTTCCGGGAGGAGCCCGCGGATCCGACACTGAAGCCGGACTTCTCGGAACGATTCCAGCTCGCAGGCTACAACCGTATCCAGCAGGAGCACGCCCACCAGTTGTACCAGGACTGGACCGGACCAGGATTCCCGCGCGCGCTGGTCATCGAGATCCAGCATCCGACGCCGTTCTACGACGACAGTTATGCCGTGAACTCCGCGAACAGCGGACCTTATGGCGACGCGATCATGAACGAGCTCGTGCCCTACATCGAGAAGAAGTACCGCGGCATCGGGCAGGGCTGGGCCCGCTTCACGTATGGCGGCTCCACGGGCGGCTGGGAAGCGATGGCCGCGCAGGTCTTCTATCCCGACGCCTTCAACGGCGCCTACATCGCGTGCCCGGATCCCATCGACTTCCGCGCCTACACCGTGGTCGACATCTACAAGGACACGAACGCCTACTTCCTCGACGACACGTGGAAGAAGACGCCCCGGCCGGGACTCCGCAACTATCTCGGACACGTCCAGTCCACGCTCGAAGAGCTGAACCAACTGGAGCTGGCGCTCGGCACCAGGACGCGTTCAGGGCAACAGTGGGACGTCTGGGAGGCCACGTTCAGTCCGGTCGGTCCCGACGGCTATCCCGCGCGCATCTTCGACAAGGTCACCGGCGTCATCGATCGCAAGGTCGCCGAATACTGGCGCGAGCACTACGACCTGACCGACATTCTCCGGCGCGAGTGGGAGAAGGGGCTTGGGCAGAAGCTGCGAGGCAAGCTGCACATCTACGTCGGCGACATGGACAACTACTATTTGAACAACGCGGTCTATCTCACCGAGGCGTTCCTGAAGAGCACCAAGAACCCGCCCTACGACGGCGAGGTGGACTACGGCGATCGCGCCGAGCATTGCTGGAACGGCGATCACACGAGACCGAACGCGCTGTCACGCTTGCGCTACCACCAGATGTACATCCCGAAGGCGGCCGAGCGCATGGTCAAGACCGCGCCACCCGGAGCGGATCTGAAAAGCTGGCGATACTAGCGAACCACGCTCGAGCTGGCGATGTGCGTTGGCTGATGTGCGCAACGCCGGATAATATTGCGCATATGCAGATTGTGGCTACCGGCCTAACGGTGCTGCTGTTCACCGCATCGCTCGTCGCACAAACGCCCGCACCACAACCCCCTGCTCCACCGACGCCAGCGCCGACGACGCAGAAACCTCGTCCACCGGCGGCGCCCGCCGCGACGGTGACGCTGGACGTCACCGTCACCGACGCTACCGGGCGGACGATCGAAGGCGCGAGCGTCACCGCCATGGGGCCGACCGAGCGTAGCGGCACCACCGATGGGAATGGAAACCTCCGTCTGCAGGGGATGCGGCAGGGGACGTATCGGGTGCGTTTCGACGCCGACGGCTACGTCTCCTTCGAACGTGACGTCGTCACGCGTCCAGGCGTGCGCGCGTACGACGTCTCGGCGCGGCTGAACGACATGCCGAAGCCCGAACCACCGCCGCCACCGCCGGCACCCGAACCGAAGCCGGCCCCGATGACGCTGCCGCCGCCAGGCGAGCCAAAGACAATGTCATTGGTCGACTGGCTGGACAACAGCGACAACCAGATCTCGAATCGCGAACCACAGAAGGAGTCGGTGGTCGGCTGCAGTGGGCTGTCCCAGGCGCTGATGTGGCAAATCCGCGAGGCTTGGACGGGTCGCCAACACGAGTCCGCGGACGGCATGCTCTACGTCATCGGCGGCGAAGGCTCCTTGCGTCTCGGTGACCGCGACGCGGCGCTCGTCGCCGGCAGCTTCGCGGTGGTCCCGCGCGGCACCAGCTACGGATTGACACGCAAAGGCCGAAGTCCGCTCTTCGTGCTCGCCGTGCTTGCGGGAGCGCCCTGCGCCGCGCAATGAGCCCCGAGCCTCCAGGCCCGAGCCCCAAGGCTTTGATATGCTGGTTAGTTGTCGATGTCGAACGAGAAGGTGCTTTCGGCTCCGGCCACTGACTTCATTCGAGAGATCGTCGCGCGGGACGTCAGAGCGGGCCTCCATGGCGGGCGCGTAGTCACCCGCTTTCCGCCCGAACCGAACGGCTACCTGCACATCGGGCACGCCAAGGCCATCTGCCTCGACTTCGGCATCGCCGAAGAATTCGCAGGCTGGTGCAACCTCCGCTTCGATGACACCAACCCGGTGAAGGAAGACGTCGAGTACGTCGAGTCGATCAAGGCCGACATCCGGTGGTTGGGCTTCGACTGGGCCGAGCGCGAGCACTACGCGTCGGACTACTACGAAGAGCTCTACGATCTCGCCGAGCGGCTGATCGGCAAGGGGCTGGCCTACGTCGACTCGCTCTCCGCGGACGAGATTCGAGCCTATCGCGGCACGTTGACCGAGCCGGGCCGGGAGTCCCCCTATCGAACCCGCTCGATCGACGAGAACCTGGATCTCTTCCGTCGCATGCGTGCGGGCGAGTTCCAGGATGGCGCGCACGTGCTGCGGGCCAAGATCGACATGGCGGCGCCCAACATCACCATGCGCGATCCCGTGCTGTACCGGATTCGCCACGCGGCGCATCATCGGACCGGGGCCGACTGGCGGATTTATCCGATGTACGACTTCGCGCATCCCTTGTCGGATGCGATCGAGGGCGTCACGCACTCACTCTGCACCCTCGAGTACCTCGATCATCGCCCGCTGTACGACTGGTGCATCGAACACGTCGGCGTGGCGCATCAGCCGCATCAATACGAGTTCGCGCGGCTGAACCTGAACTACACGGTCATGAGCAAGCGCAAGCTCCTGCAGCTGGTCGAGCACGGACACGTGGCCGGTTGGGACGACCCACGGATGCCGACGATTGCCGGCCTTCGTCGCCGAGGCTACACGCCGGAGTCGATCCGCGAGTTCTGCACGCGCGTGGGCGTCGCCAAGAAGGACAATGTCATCGACGTGGGGCTCCTGGAGTACTGCGTCCGCGAAGACCTCAACCGCCGGGCGCCGCGCGGGATGGCCGTGCTGGATCCTCTGAAGATCATCCTCACGAACTACCCGGAGGGACGCGTCGAGTCGCTCGACGTGATCAACAACCCGGAGGATGCCGCGGCGGGCACACGCAGAGTGCCCTTCTCGCGCGAGATCTATGTCGAGCGCGATGATTTCATGGAGGACCCGCCGAAGAAGTTCTTCCGGCTGGCGCCTGGGCGCGAAGTGCGGCTGCGCAACGCCTACCTCATCACATGCACGGACGTCGTGAAGGACGCGTCGGGCGCGATTCGCGAGCTGCACTGCACTTACGATCCCGCCACACGCGGCGGCGACGCCCCGGATGGGCGCAAGGTGAAGGCGACGCTCCACTGGGTCTCGGCACCGCACGCCGCCGATGTCGAAGTGCGGTTGTACGATCGCCTGTTCAGCGTCGAGGACCCAGAAGGCGACGCCGCGAGTAGCGGCCGCGACTTCACGACGCTGGTCAATCCGGCTTCGCTGACCATCGTCGAGCACGCCAAGACCGAGCCGATGCTGGCGGAGGCCCACCCGGGTGATCGCTTTCAATTCGAACGCCTCGGGTACTTCTGCGTCGATCCCGACTCGACGCCCGGCCGCCCCGTCTTCAACCGCACGGTGTCGTTGAAAGATACCTGGGCGAAGATCGTGGCCAGGACGTAGGGACGGCTCGCGAGCCGCCCCTACACAATCGCGACATCCACCGGCGTGGGCTTCAGCACGCGCTCGAGGTCGGCGGGCGCAACGCCCACCAGAAATCCTCTTCTGCCGCCGTTGATGTAGACGCGCTCGAGCTGAAGGATGGAGCGCTCGACGTAGACCGGCATCCTCTTTCGCGTCCCGAACGGCGATGTGCCGCCGACCTGATAGCCGGTGTGGCGCCCGGCGACGTCGGGCGAGCATGGAGCCACGGTCTTGCTCCCAATCTGACGCGCGAGCTGCTTGGTCGAGACTTCGCGATCGCCGTGCATCAGGACGATCAACGGTACCTTGCCCTCGTCCTCCATGACCAGCGTCTTGATCACATGATGCTCGTCGACACCGAGCTCGCGCGCCGACACGCGCGTCCCACCGCGATCCTCGTAGCGATATTCATGCTCGGTGAACGGAACGTGCTCGGCACGCAACAACAACACCGCGCGCGTGGATGGAGCGGCCACGAGCGGATCATATGGTGAAGGTCCGCCTGAAGGCGGACCCCACGTACGTGGGGGTAGGCATGGGGTCCGACTGAAGGCGGAGCGCACGTACGTGGGGCAGGCGTGGGGTCCGCCTTCAGGCGGACCGTTCATTCGCGCAGCAGCATCGCCGGATCGACGCGTCGAACGCGCAACGCAGGGATCAGGCTGGCGACGATCGCCACCGTCAGCAGCAGCAAAGCGACGAGGGCGAAGGTGAAGGGGTCGGTTGGCGTGACGCCCCAGAGCAGGCGCCGAACCAGGCCCGCGGCGCCAAGCGCCAGGCCGCTCCCGATGACCAGGCCGATCATCGTCAGTACGATGCCCGGTAGCATCACGGTCCGCATCGCCTGCTCGACGCTGGCGCCCAGCGCAAGGCGCACTCCCAGTTCGCGCAGACGCTCGGACACGAGGCTCGCAATCAGTCCATGAATGCCAAGGGCCGCGAGCAAGGCCGCGGCGACGCCCAGTCCGCCAACCAGCACCATCAACAGCTGCTGCCGAGCGAGCGAAGCCTGGCGGACAACGTCGAGGTCTCGGATGGACGCCAGCGGTAGCAGCGGATCGACCGTCGCGATCGCCTGGCGGAGCGAGGGCACAATCGTGCCGGGGTCGCCATGTGTGCGCACGATCCATTTCGGGGTGAACCACGTGTGCACCAGGCCGAGGAAATCCTGGGCCGCCTGTGTCACCGGGATGTAGGCGATCGGCGTGCGATCGACCGGGCCGAAGTCACCGAAGCCCGATTGCTGCTGCACATCGCCGACGACACCGACGATGCTCCGCTTCCCGTTGGCCACGGCGATGACCGAGCCCAGCGGCTCTCGATCGCGGAGGTACATGCGCACGAACGTTTCGTTGACCATGGCGACCGGAGACGACGTCCGCGTATCCGTCGCGGTAAACGATCGCCCGTCCCGAATCGGAATGCGCAACGTTCGGAAGTAGTCGGCCGTCACATACGTCGCATTCGTTACCGCGCCGTTCCGATCGCCGCCCTCCACGCGGAAACCGATGTTGAGGATGCGTTCGTACGGGAGGCCCAGTGACACCGCCGCGGCCTCGACGCCCGGCAACCCCTCAATCTGAGCGAGCGTGCCGGCAAAGAGACGGTCGACGCTTTCCGGCGTGCGGTAGCGGGCGTCTTCAAGAGACGCGGCTGCGGTGACGAGATTCGATGAATCGAATCCTGACGGCTGGCCGTGGAGATGCACGAACGTGCGCGTCAACAGGCCACCGCTGACGAGCAGCACCACGCCGCAGGCAACCTCGGCGATCAGCAGCGCTCGTCGCGGCCATCCGGCGACGCCTCCAGCGATGCTGCGCGTGCCGCCCTCGACCAGCGCCGCGTGCGCATCGAGCCGGCTCGCATGCACCGCCGGCACGAGACCAAACACCAGCGCGGTCAGCGCGGTGAGTGCGACGGTGGCGCCGACAACGGTCCCGTCCATCGAGACGTCACGGAATTGCGTGAAGACATCGCTGGCGAGCTCCTTCAGCACTCGGAGGCCGAGCGCACCGAGCCCAAGGCCGAGTGCGCCGCCGATCGCTGCGAGCAGCAGGCTTTCAATCAGCAGCTGGTGCATGACCGATTGGCGGCTTCCGCCCAGAGCCAGCCGAGTCGCGATCTCGCGCGTCCGTCTCGCTGCGCGGGCCAAGAGCAGCCCGGCGAGGTTGACGCAGGCCACCAACAGGACCACGCCAACCGCGGCCCACAGCAACAGCAAGGGACGCTGGACCTCCCGCGTCATGCCGAGCTGCAGCGGCAGCATGCTGTGTGACGCAACGGCGCCTGAGTCGGACACCCGGCGATTGAGTGCGGCATCGGCGAGGGCGGCCATTTCTGCTTTCGCCGCCGGCCACGTCGTGCCAGGCCGAAGGCGCAGCAGGATCTGATAGTTCATGCCGCCACCTTGCCCCGTGGCGGTGGCGCGCAGGGGTGTCCAGAGATCCACAGCCGCAAGACTGTGGAAGTCTGGAGGCATCACACCCACAACCGCGTGCAGCTCTCCGCGCAACATGACGGTTCGACCGATGACGGACGGGTCCGCCTGAAACGCGGCGCGCCACAGGCCGTTACTCAGCACCAACGCGAGCGGGCCGCCAGGCCGGTCCTCCTCAGCGAGGAACTCACGGCCGACGCTGGGGCTCACGCCCAGCACACGGAAGAAGCCGGCGCCCACCCGTTGATGACTGACCGAGATCGGCCGATCGCCGACCACCAGGTTGGCGCGCGGGCCGTCGCCGGTGAACGCCGCGCGATCGACCGTCGTCGCGTGGTCGCGCACGACCTCCCAGACACTACCGCCGTGCCCAATCTGCCCCGTGAAGATGCGTCCCTCGGCGCGAATCGTGCGGTCGAGCATTGCCAGGTGATCGGGCTGCGGGTACGGAAGCGGCTGCAGCAATACCGCGTTCACGAGACTGAACACCGCGGTGTTGGCGCCGATCGCGAGAGCGAGGGTGACGATGGCGGTGACCGAGAACGCCGGCTCCTTGACCAGTAGTCGCCACGCAAAACGAAGGTGTTCCAGAATCATGGGTCCACGCTATCTGGTCCGCCTGAAGGCGGACCCACCTACGTAGGGGCGTGGGGTCCGCCTTCAGGCGGAC
>DAINCF010000348.1:0-7652 GCA_036732565.1 Vicinamibacterales bacterium | reverse complement strand
GGCCGTGCGTGACGCACTTGCCGCGGGGGGCGCCAGGATTCTGGACTTTCGCGTCGAGACCACAGGGCTGGTGATTCGCAATGGCAACGCTGGATAACCTGGCCATTGCCCGTGTGCTCGGCGAGATTGCCGACCTCCTCGAGATCAAGGGGGAAAACCCGTTCAAGATCCGTGCGTATCGTAATGCGCAGGACATCGTCGGCCACGCACCCGACAACGCCGCGGGCCTCGACGAGGCGGCGTTGCGCGAGTGGTCAGGCATCGGCAAGGACCTCGCCGCCCGGATCGTCGAGATCGCGCGGACCGGCACCTGTCAGATTCACGGCGATCTGCTCGCGGAATTTCCACCGACGCTACTCGACTTGCTGCGCCTGCAGGGTGTCGGGCCCAAGACGGCCGCGCTGCTCTATCGCGAGATCAACGTGCGATCGATCGATGAGCTCGAGCAGGCCATCAACACCGGCCGTCTCCGCGAGCTGAAGGGCATGGGCGCGAAGAAGGAGCAACTGCTCCTCAAAGCGCTCGTCGAGCGGAAGCAGCACGCGGGACGGCATCTGTTGTCGGATGCCGCTGCTGTGTCGTCAACGCTCGTCGAGTGGCTGCAAGAGCGCGAGCCTGGCGTGGAGTTCGTGCCCGTGGGCAGTTTGCGGCGCGGCAGCGAAACCTGTGGCGATCTGGACATCCTGGCGATGGGCGCCGGCGCCAGCGTCATGGAGGCTTTCTGCACCTATCGGCTCGTCGAGCGGATCCTCGGCCGCGGTGACACCAAGTCGAGCGTGCTCCTGTTCGGCGGTTACCAGGCCGACCTCCGTCTCGTGGTCCCCGAAAGCCGCGGCGCCGCGATGCAGTACTTCACCGGGTCCAAGGCGCACAACATCGCGCTGCGCGACCGCGCGCTCGAGCGAGGACTGCGACTGAACGAGTACGGCCTCTTCCAGGTCTCGGACCTGACGCCGGTCGCCGGTCAGATGGAGGAAGGCATCTACGAAGCGCTCGGCCTGGCCTGGATCCCGCCCGAGCTGCGCCAGAATCGCGGCGAGCTCGAAGCCGCCGAAGCCCGCACGCTGCCGGCGCTCATCGACGCCACCCACATCCGCGGCGACGTGCACATGCACACCACGGAGACCGACGGCAAAGACGATCTCGAGACGATGGTCCTGGCCGCGAGGGCCCGAGGGCTGGAGTACATCGCGATCACGGATCACAGCAAGGCGCTGGCGATGGCGAACGGCCTGGATGAAACACGGGTCCGCGCCCATGCGAAGCGCATCCGCGAGCTCGACGCGCGCGTCGAGGGCATCACCGTGCTCGCGGGCATCGAGTGCGACATCCTCGCCGACGGTCGGATGGACCTCGCCGACGATTGCCTTGCCGAGCTCGATCTGGTCATCGGCTCGGTCCACTCCGCGCATCAGCAAGAGGAAGCGGCGATGACGGCCCGCCTGCTGCGCGCGATTGAGCACCCTTACGTGGACATCATCGGCCACCCGACCGGCCGACAGCTGATGCGGCGTGAGCCGTCACGCCTGGACATGGAGACCGTGTGCAAGGCGGCGGCGAAGCACGGCGTCGCACTCGAGATCAACTGCAACCCGATGCGGCTGGACCTCTCGGATGCCAACGCCCGATTGGCGCACGAGCGTGGCGTCACGTTGGTCATCTCGACCGACGCGCATGCGACGAGCGAGTTGGATTTGCGGCGGTGGGGACTGCTGACCGCCCGCCGCGCGTGGGCAACGCCGGCGAACGTCCTCAACACCCGACCCATCGACGCGTTCCGCGCGGGTCTTCGCAGAAATCGACGAAAATAGTCGCCGGCATGGATCCCGTAGCGGAGATCAAACGGATCTATTACGCGACGTCGAAAGCGACCATCCTGCGGGACCTCGATCGGGCGATCGATCTTCTGAAATCGATCGAGAACGACGACGAGCGCGAACGCGCGGCCGTCTACATGGACGGCTTGTCGCAAATGCGTACCGAGTGGGGAATCAAAGCCGCGCCAGGACGGAGGCGGGGCAAGGGCGGTTCGCGAACCGACCCTACATCCGGGTCTCGATAGCGCGGCGACGGGCAGCGACGCGCAGCGGATCGGGGATGTTCCGGTCGATCGACACGGTCTTGAGATCGCGCGCGGTCAAGCGCGGCAACAGCTTCAGCGAGATCCCCAGGGGCGTCTTGGGGTTCTTCACGAGCGCGAGCACGATGGGATAGTGCTTCAGCCACGCGCGCGCCTGCCCGATGTTCCTCAGCACTTCCTCGCCGACGCGCCCCATGCGCGCGAAGCTCTCGACCTCCGCTTCACTGAGCTTCGGGCTGCTGAGCACCGTCATCGCCACGACACGATTGGTGTCCTGCACCAGGATCGAGCGCATCTCGCGCGTGCCCTTGAGCGCCGCTTCCAGCTTCTCCGGCACCGTCATCCGCGACACGAGCACAATCGTGGCCTCGCGCTGCTCCGGTGTCGCGGGCTCCGGCCCGTACTCGTGTTCGTCGTGCGCGGGAGTGTCTGAGGGGATCGACATGCAACAGTGCAAACGCGGAAGCGGGCTCGAGCCTCAAGCCCCAGGTCCCAAGCCACAAGCCCTGGGCCCAAGTGTCAGGCCCCAAGCCCCGAGCCTGAGCGTCAATGTGCGACTAGCCAGCGCTGGTAATCGTCGCGACCGATGCGCACGTCGAGCGGCTCGCCGGCTTGACCGAGCAACCGGCCCGCCTGGCCGTTGACGCTGAACTGCACCGCTCCGGCATCGTCACCAGACAGCAGGAGCTCGTCGCTCAATTCGATCTCGATCTGCTCGCCCGCTTCGATGGTCCTGGCCAGCACGATACGGCCGTCCGCTGTCAGGCGCAGCACACAGGTCGAGGATGCCGTCAGCCGAACGACAACCGGATGGACAGCAGGCGGTGGCGCCTCCGAGAACCCGCCCGCGGGCACGATCTCAGGGCTCCACACATCCGTCGGCCGCGCCGGCCGGCTGTTCTCCGCCTTCTTCGGAGCGGACGAAGAGGGCGTCGTGTGACCGCCAAAGTAGTAGAAGCCAGCAAGCACGGGCACCGCCGCGCCAAAGAACCTCACGGCAAACTGCAGCAGGCCGCGTCGCGGCGTGCGAGGCTCGACGTCGACGATCGTGCTGTCCGAGACGCGCGCGGACGCGGGCGGTGGCAGATCGTCCGGATGCTGGACGAGGAACGCCTGCAGGGTCTCCTCTGGATCGAGACCCACTTCGCGGGCGAATGACCGCACGATCGCGCGGCGGTAGATGCCGCCGGGAAGACGAGACACGTTGCCGCGCTCGAGCGCTTGCAACGTGCTCACCGTCAGCTTCGTCGTGTCGGCGATGTGCCGAAGCGACACACCTTTCCCCTCGCGCGCCGCGCGCAGCCGAATGCCGATGTCAGGCCGCTCGTCGTTCATGTGATGCTGGTACTCGCGCTGGGGGATTCGACAGAAGTGCCTCTTATACAATAATCAGCAGACACGATCGAGCTAAACATTGCGAGCCGCCCGGACAAAGGCCGCGCGCAACCGATCCGCCTGCTCCACCACGTACCGTCCGATCTCCTCACCACGCTCCTCGGGAACGAACGCACCGATCGAGGCTAGCCCGCACGCGCCGCTGGCTGCAACCTCGGACACATTCTTTTCGGTCACTCCACCGATTGCGAGGACCGGCGTCGGCTGTGCCGCCTGCACGATGGTGGCCAAACCCGCCAACCCCAGCCACTCTTGTTTATCGGCCTTCGACACCGTGGGGAACATCGTCCCCGCGACAAAAATGTTAGCGGAGTGGCTCGTATGTACCGATTCGATTGCGTGTACGGCACGGCTGATCACGAATCCTGCGGTGGTCAGTGGCAAAATTCGCGAGGGGGAGAACGAATCTGCCCGCAAGTGCACTCCGTTTGCTCCAGCGGAGAGGGCGATGTCGAGGCGGTCATTCACCAGAATGCGAGTCTTGGAGCCTGTCGCGAGTTCGACCATCGCTCGGGTGAGCGCCAAAAGGTCACGCGCGTCGAGATCGCGTTCACGAATTTGCACGAGGTCGATGCCGGCGCGAACGGCGCCTTCGACTTGTTGCTGGATCGACGACCGCCAGTCCTGCTCCACTCCGCCCGTCGCCTGCAGCAGCCGGCGCCGGTCCGTCACGAGACACAGTAACGGCCGTGCGACTCCACCGGCGGGGCGGATGTCGCTCGGGGCAAGCCCCTCAGGGTCCATGGCGATCGACGATCTGCGTGGGCGCCTCGTCGCCACCGCGGTGCAGGAAGACGTCGGCGAGCTCCGCGAGCGCGGCGTAGACGTTCAGCAGCCCGAGGCCCGAGACCGCCCCGCGCACGTAGTTGTTCGTGACGGCATCGCGCACGAGTGGGAACGACTCCGCGAAGTAGTTATGGTCCCAGAACGTGGACCAGGGGATGAGAATCAGTAGCAGCCCTACTTCGAGCAGCAGGGCCACAATGAGGAGCCGTCTGAACAGAAGTCTCTAGCCTCGAGGATTCGTCGACCCGATGAGGCGCTGAATGCGGACCGACACGTCGCGATACCCGACCTGCTCGGACTCCAGCCCCGTGAACACCGCCAGCGCCCGGTCGTGGTCGCCCACGTCCTCGAGCACCTCTCCCAAATCGTATCGCACTGCCCGGCCGATGTCTGTAGCGGGAGGGGCCCAGCCGGCGGCGCGATCCAGCCACTCGATCGCCGGCGCCGAGTGCCCGCGCTGGCGGTGCAGCGCCCCAAGGAGCACGGCCGCGCCAAACCGCAGGCGCTCCGAGCCGGTGGCGGCTTCGAGGGACCGGACGGCGTCGTCCAGCATGCCCAGGTCGCCGTAGCTCAGCCCGAGTCGATACTGAGCGGCGGCACGATCCTCGGCGCTCACCTTGGGCGCCGATGGGACGGGCGCTGGCCTCGCGATCGCAGTCGCCGCCGCGGGGCGTTCGTCGGAGCGAACGCGCGTGACCTCTTCGACTTCGTCCCGGGGGCCGTCGACCCGTTCGCCGATTGACTCCGCTCGGGGCGTCGAAGGGTCGGCCAGTGTAGGGTCGATGATGAGCGTAGTCGAACCATCGAAGAGCTCGATCCCGTCGTCGCCCTCCTCCTGACGCTCGAAATCGATCAGATCGGTCGTCAGGAACGGGCTCTCGCCGCTCAGGCGGCCGGCGATGACCGCGTCCGGGTCCGGCTCCCCGAGCAGGGCAAGCGCCTTGCGGAACCGTTCGATGTTCGCGCGATTCCAGGGCTCGCGCGCGACGAGATCTTCGGCGATGACGCGGGCTTCGAGTCCGCGACTCAGATCCAAGTAGGCATCGGCGAGTTGAGCCTGGGCCTCGTACATGGTCGCCTCGAGCCCGCCCTCCATCGCGACATCGACCAGGCGCATCAGCGCCACCAGATGATGCGGCACGCGCGTGACGAACTCCTGCAGCGCCGCGGCGGCAGCCGCGAAGTCGCTGTCGTCCAGGCAACGGTCGACCATCACGTCGATGACCTCGTACCCGGCGTCGGGGTTCGAGGCCGTCACGCGGTACGCCATCGCCATGGCCGCTTCCTGTGAGGTGGGATCGAACTGGAGCGCGTCGGCGACCGCCTGCCGTCCTTCGACCAGCTTGCCGTCCAGCAGCGCGATCTCCGCCATCGTGAACCACGGTGACCGGTCGTCCTGATCGGCCGGGTCATCCTCGTCGAACATCTCCGTGCCAGACGGCTCCGAGCGGGGCCCGTGCTCCTGTGTGCCGAGGATGGACTGGAGTTCCGGAGGGAAGATCGACAGGCTCGCCGCCCGAGAGAGGTCGCGAACGCGGGCGTTTGCGTAGCCGTCGGCCGGTCTCACTTTGAGGCTGTGCCGAAACATCGCCAACGCATCGTCGATGAGGCCCTCGGCGGCGAGATGATCGGCCGTCCGGGCGTATTGCGCCAAGGCACGGTCGATTTGACCGGCGCGGGCATAGAGATCCCCAAGCGCCCGGGCGCTGGTCCAGTCGCGAGGCTCGGCTTCGGTGACGCGCAGGTACTCCACGATTGCGGCGTCGATGCGCCCTTGCCGCAACGCCTTCTCTGCCCGTTTGAGCGCTCCGTCGCGTTCGAATGACGGCATGTTCAAATTCGTGGGGGCGGGCTTCGGTCGGCCCTCGGGCCCGCCTCACAGCGGACCCCACCGGGCGATTCCGCCCTACGCCAGGCTATCGAACAGGGTCGGCGGTCGAAACGAACGCCGATGGGCGACAGAGTAACCGAAGCGGGCCACGGCCGCCAGATGATCCGCGGTCGCATAGCCCTTGTGGCGGTCGAATCCGTAGCGCGGATCGCTGGCGTGCAGGCCGTTCATCAACCGATCTCGGGTGACTTTCGCCACAATCGACGCGGCCGCGATGGCCGCGCACTGGCGATCGCCGCCGATGATGTTGCGCTGCGCCATCTGCAGATTCGGAATCCGAAACGCGTCGACGACCACGGCGTCGGGCAGTGGCGCCAGCGCGCACACGGCCACCCGCATCGCCTTCAGCGTCGCTTGATGGATGTTGATGGTGTCGATTTCCGGCGGTTCGATCGTGGCGACCGCCCAGGCGAGCGCCCGCTTGACGATGATCTCGTAGAGACGGTCGCGCGCCTCGGCGGTGAGGGCCTTGGAATCCGCGAGTCCGGGAATGTGGCGCGCGGGGTCGAGGATGACCGCGCCCGCCATGACGGGCCCGGCCAGGCAGCCCCGCCCGACCTCGTCGACGCCGGCGATGTGGACGAACCCGTAGCGTCGGAGTGCGTTCTCAATCGTTCGACGCGCTCGCACCCGCCGCACGGCTAGCCCTCCGCCCCGGCCGGACCGTCCTAGGAGACGACCCTTTTCACTTCTTTCATGCGCGCCGCCTTGCCCTTGAGATCGCGCAGGAAGTAGAGCTTGGCGCGACGGACCTTGGCCGAGCGCACGATGTCGATCTTCTGGATGATTGGCGAATGGAGCGGGAAGATGCGCTCGACGCCCTGGCCGAACGACACCTTGCGCACCGTGAACGAGGCGCGCACGCCACCGCGGCGATAGCTGATGACCACGCCCTCGAAGACTTGGATACGCTCCTTGTCGCCTTCCTTGACGCGGACGTGCACCTTGACCGTGTCGCCCGACTTCATACGCGGCCGCTCGGTCAGCTGGCTCTTCTCGATGATCTCCATGGCGCCCATAACGTCACTCGCTCCCTTCCTGCTTGGCGCGGGCCCGTTGGGCCTGGCGCAAAGCCGCTAATTCTTCTTCGTCGAGCATCCCCTCGACCACCAGCTCCGGCCGGCGATCGAGCGTCCGCTCCAGCGACTGGCGCAGGCGCCACCGCCGGATCTCAGCGTGATGCCCCGACAACAACACGTCGGGCACCTTGCGGCCGCGAAACTCCGCCGGCCGCGTGTAATGCGGGTAGTCGAGCAACCCGCGACTGAACGAATCCCCTTCCACCGACTGCTCGTCGCCGACTACGCCCGGCACCAACCGGGCGACGGCGTCGACGATGACGAGCGCCGGCAGTTCGCCGCCGGACAGAACGTAGTCCCCAATCGAGATCTCGTCGCTGACCAGCAGCTCCCGCACGCGCTCGTCGACGCCTTCGTAGCGACCGCAGATCAGCACGACGTGCCCGAGATCCGCCAATCGCCTCGCCTCGGCCTGCGTAAA
>DAINCF010000347.1:0-7654 GCA_036732565.1 Vicinamibacterales bacterium | reverse complement strand
GGGCGACGTACCCGTCAGGTGGGAGAACAGGTGCTACGACCGTGCCGGCTGCACCTGATCGCGGGGTGATGAAGCCTTCGGCAAGCAGCTGCTCGTAGGCCAGCAACGCGGTGTTCCGCGATACCTTCAACAGGCTGGCCACGTGGCGTGTCGAGGGAACGCGCTCACCCGACGTCAGTCGCCCTCCGAGGATCTCGCCGAGCAGCGCGCGATAGACCTGCTGATGCAGTCGTCCGACTCCGTCGAGCTTCACAACGACCGGATTCTGTCACAACGGGATCGGAGCCCATAGAGTCGCGATTCGCGACACCGCGAATGGCCCTGAGCGAAAGCGGCCGAATGGATCTGGCGTGGGTCTGACGGTCGTGGCACGTTCGCTACGAACACGGCGGACTCGGCACATGCGCGCGTCTCTGCGCTCGGAGTCACGAGTGCGTGCAACGAAGAGGAGACAGACCAGATGAAGAGACTTATTGCCTGGGTGCTCGTCGCCGCTGCGTGCGTCGCACTGGTTCTTGATTCGAGGCTCGGCTTGGTCCTTTCGCGGGCGGTGAGTGTCCGTTGTCACGCGGTTCCGTCCCACGATCGAACTGCGAGACACGCGATTGGCCTCGAATGCTGCGCTGTCTCTATTCAAAGCGACAGTCAGCCACCTGCAAGACTGGTCTGAATTGTGCTCAAGAGCAGCCTATCGCGGAGGCATATGGAGAACGTCTGGCAGGATTGTCGGTTCGCACTGCGCCGCTTGCGCAAGTCGCCGGTTTTTGCGCTGTTTGTCGTGCTGACGCTCTCGGTGGCCATCGCCGCCAATACCGTCATGTTCAGCATTGCCGACGGCGTGCTTTTTCGCAGTCTGCCCTACCCGGACGCGGATCGGCTGGTCTGGATCTCCCGCGGCGTCCCTGGATTCCCGCAAGGCGGTGCCACGTTCTCGTATCCCGTCTACCGCGACATGTTGGAGCAGAACACCAGCTTCGACACCTTGGCCGCGTATCAGGGCTGGAACTCGGTCGCGCTGACCGGGCGAGGCGAGCCGGTTCGCGTGGCGTTGAACTGTGTGACGCCGTCCTATCTGACGCTCCTCGGAGCGCGTACTCAGTTGGGACGTTTGATGCGCCCGGAAGAAGACCGCCTTGGCTCGGGTGATGACGTCGTCATCGTGAGCCATAGTTTCTGGCAGCGGCAACTGGGTGGCGATCCGTCCGTCGTCGGCGCAACCGTGCATCTGAACGACAAGCCCTTCGTCGTTGTGGGGGTGACCGCCGCGGATTTCCGCGATGCGCCAAACGAGGAAGAGCACCACGAAGAGGTGGATGCCTGGATTCCGTTGGGCCTGGCCTACGAGATGACCGGCACGGCAGGCGCCGCCGACCGTGGCAGCACCGGCAATTGGGCCCTTGGCCGCGTGAAGACCGGCGTCGCGCTGGCACAGGTGCGTGAGGATTTGGCCGCGATCAACCGACGCCTGGCCGCGACCTATCCTCAGACCGACGTTGGGTACACCCTGGTGCCGCGCCCGTTGAAGGAATATCTGCTCGGCACGCTCTTTTCCCCGACGAGGATTTTGCTGCTGGCCTCGTTCTGTCTGCTGCTGATTGGCTGCGCCAACGTGGCCAATCTGCTCTTTGCGCGCCTGCTGACGCGCCGGCGCGAGCTGGCGGTGCGTTCAGCGTTGGGCGCTTCCGCGCAGCGCCTGGCGCGCCACCTGCTGATTGAAAACGCGGTGCTGACGGTGCTTGCCGGAGGCGTGGGATTTGCCCTCGCCAACTGGGGCATGAAAGTGTTCCGTGCCTGGGCTCCGCTGCATCTTCCGCCGGTCGTGCACATTCAGGATGGGATTTGGGTACTGCTTGCATCGGTCGGCGTATCGCTGATCACAGGGCTGTTGTTTGGCGTCACGCCAGTGCTCCTTTCTTCCCGCGTGAACATCGAAGAAACGTTGCGCCAAGGCGGGCGCCAAGGCCAGGGCCTGGCACGGGGTCGCGGACAAAGACTCCTGGTCGTCGCGGAGGTGTCACTCGCGCTGGTGGTGTTGGTGGCCGCGGGGATGATGGTGGAGAGTTTCCGCCGGCTGGCGGCGACGCCGCTCGGATTTGATACGTCCAACCTGCTTACCCTGCGTCTGGAACTGCCCTTGGCGCACTACGCCGATGAGGCCGCCCGCGCGCGCTTCGGTCGGCAACTCGACGAGACACTGCAAGGACTCCCGGGCGTGAAGTCGGCGACGCTGTGGGGACCGAGCATGCTGGGCCGGGCCAGGAATGCGTACATCGCGTATCCGGAAGGGGCCCCTGCAGACGACGCCAGCGCACGGCTGCTGATGGATCGCCATAGCGTCAATCCCGGCGCGCTCGCCAACCTTGGCATTCCGATTCTCCGCGGTCGCGACCTCACCTGGCGGGACAGCGCGGACAGCCCTGTGGTCGCCGTCATCAGTGAGGGTGTGGCCAATAAACTCTGGCCCGGAAAGGATCCGATCGGGAAGCGCATGCGGAGCGCGAGCGGATTCATCCCGTGGGTGACGGTGGTCGGCGTGGCGCGCGACTCGCGCCAGGCGCAGCGATTCGATTTGAACGAAGCCAGCAGCGGTATTGCGCCGACCGGATTGGGGCCGCAGTACGATGCGTATTTCTCGTATCTGCAGCGGCCGAACGCCAGGATGGCCGTCGCGTTGCGCGTTTCTTCAGACGTGGCCAGGGTCAGCCGTGAACTGAAAGCCGCCGTGCTCTCAATAGACCCGGCGCTTCCCGTTTTTGACCTGGCGATGCTCGATGATCGACTGGCGTCGCAGATGGCACCGGTGCGGCTGGTCGCCGTCCTGAGCAGTGTTTATGCCGGCGTGGCGCTGTTCCTCGCGGCGTTGGGATTGTTCGCGGTACTCGCACACGATGTCAGTCGGCGCGTTCACGAAATGGGTGTGCGCATGGCTCTGGGCGCCGACCGACGCGACGTGCTGCAGCTCGTGCTACGCGAAGGGATTGCACTCACCGCCGCCGGGCTGCTCGTAGGAATCGCGTTGGGCAGCGCCGCGAGCAACACCATCAAGGACTTTCTCTTCGGGGTGAGCCCTTCGGATCCTGCCGTGTATGCGGCAGTTGCGGCGCTGCTGATCGCGATCGCGCTCGTCGCGTGCTGGATCCCTGCTCGTCGCGCGACCCGGGTCGATCCGATGGCCATTCTGCGGGGGGAGTCGTGAACGCTGGTCTTGAATCACGAGTGCGTATAACCAAGAGGAGATAGACCCGATGAAGAGACTCATTGTCAGGCTGCTCGTCGCCGCTGCGTGCATCGCTCCGGCATCGGCAGGCTCAGCTCAGACGCAGACGAACGATCCGGCCGTCGTCGCGGCGCTCAAGCAAATCGGTCAAGACATGGGGGACGCCATGGTGGCCGTCGACCTCGAGAAGCTCAATCGGATCTTCGCCGACGATTGGACCAGCATCGGGGCCTCCGGCAACGTCGTCACGAAGGAGAAATTCTTGCGCGACTTCAAGTCCGGAGCTCACCGGCTCGAAGCGTTCGAACTGGGACCGATGGACGTGCAGGTGAAGGGCAACTTCGCGGTGGTGCATGGTAGCGTCACCGAGAAAAGAACCGACGCCGGCAAGGACAATAGCGGCGAGTACATTTATATGGATCTCGTCGAGAAGCGCAACGGCACCTGGGTCGTCATCCGCAGTGCGGGCGCGAAAGTGAGATGAGGCCACCAGTGGTTGACCGTCAGGGGTCCGGGCACGCGCGGTGGGTCCGGCTCACGCACTGGATGGCCGCCCTCAGCGTGGCGGCGCTGGCCTTCAGCGGCGTCGAGATCCTGATGGTGCATCCACGCCTCTATTGGGGCGAGGCAGGCAACGACCTGACTCCGCCACTCCTGGAGCTGCCGATCAGCCGCAACTACAGGCATGGCGGCTGGACTGTACCAACGCCGCTCCTCCACCCCGCCGCGCAAAGTCCGCGCGTCGGGGGCCCCGGACTGGATGGCCCGGGCGCACCGGTCTCGGCGGGGCGCACGTTCCATATCTTCAATGAGAACGGGTGGGGACGCAGCTTGCATTTCCTGGCCGCGTGGGTGCTGCTGGCCGCGGGCCTGGTCTACGTGCTGGCGGGAGTCATCGCCGGACACTTCCGTCGTCATTTCCTCGGCGGGCGCGAGGCGCTCTCGCCCGCGGCGCTCGCTCGCGATCTGCGGGAGCACCTGCGCGGCGTGGTGCCAACGCCGTCGGGCGGCCCCAACTACGGACCGCTGCAACGAGCCAGCTACGCGCTCGTCGTCTTCGTCGTGGCGCCTCTTCTTGTCCTGACTGGCCTGACGATGTCGCCGGCCGTGGCCGCCGCGGCCCCGATGCTGCTCGATCTCTTCGGTGGGCATCAGTCGGCGCGCACGCTGCATTTTGGCGCGTTCGCGGTGCTGACGCTCTTCACGGCGGCGCATCTCGTCATGGTGATTCGATCCGGATTCGCACGTCAGATCCGCGCCATGACTGTGGGAGACCGAACATGACGTCCAGACTCGTGACCCGACGCGAAGCCCTCGCCGCTGGTATCGCCGCCGCCGGTGGCGTGATGCTTGGCGGCTGCTCCGGACCGCTGCCGCCGACCTACGGCAGCGTGCTGCGCCTCGCCGACAACTTCACCTACGTCGCGCACCGCACGCTGCTTCCGGGCCAGTCGCTCGTCCGCGAGTACAGCCGTGCCGATCTCTCGTCTTTTCCCGCCGTCGGCACCATCGACCCGGCATCGGCGAAACGCCCCGAGGTGGCCGAGACCTACCGTCGCTGGCAGGCCGGAGGGTTCGGCGACTGGCGGCTGTCGGTGAGCGGCGCGGTGGCGCGGCCTGGGGCGTGGTCGCTCCAGGATCTGAAAGCGCTGCCGTCGCGGACGCAGATCACGAAACACACCTGCGAGGAGGGCTGGACAGCCATCGGCGAGTGGACGGGCGTGCCGCTCAGTCGCGTGCTGGATGCCGCAGGCCTGCAGCCGTCGGCGCGGTTCGTGACCTTCAAGTCGCTCGACCGCTGGTACGACAGCATCGACTTGCTCGACGCCCTCCATCCGCAGACGTTGCTGGCCTACGGCATGAACGGACGCGACCTGCCGGTGGCGCACGGCGCCCCGCTGCGGCTGCGAGTGGAGCGCCAGATCGGCTACAAGAGCATGAAGTACCTGACCGAGATGATCGTGACCGAGCATTTCGACGAAGGCGGCGGTTTCCCGAAGAACGGCTGGGCCTGGTACAACGGAATCTGACGCCGTGGCCGGAGATGACGCAGGACGGACACTGGCACCTCGGGTATCAGAACCGGCACTCTTGGAGTGTTCTGGTTCTTCGGCGTTCGCGCCGGTCCCGTCAGGTGAGGTGGCCGAGAGGCTGAAGGCGGCGGTTTGCTAAACCGATCAGAGTCCTCGCGATGCCGCGCGCCCGTTGGGCCTGTCGCATCAGCGCGTGCACCAGCTCACGCCGAGCGGCGACGCTGAGCGCTGGTAAAGTCAGGCGCGGCCGGCGGAGTACGCATCGCGCGCCCGGCGTCAGCCGAGACTCTGCGGACGCGTCAGCTCGTCCTTTAAGGCAGCGTTCGAGCCGCCGGCTCACGCTTTACGCGTGGCAACGCCGGCAGGGTCACTACGGAAGTTTACGCACCCGCGATCTCGGTGCTGTGGACGTGTTGGTCCCACTTCGCCGCGTTCACCCCCTTCACCAACAGCCACAGCGCGAGCGACAACTCGGCGATCAACGGTGGGATGAGAATCGCGGGAAAGAGCTGACTCGAGAGCGGCGGCGACAGCAACAGCGCGAAGCTGTTGATGACATAACAGACGCCGGCGATCTTCATGAGAAGACCAATGGATTTCGGTAAGTAGCCCGACCGATAGATCAAATAGCCAAGGATGACGCACTCGACCCCGAAGAAGATGAGCGCGATGCCGAATCCGGCGGTGTGGGATCGGACGGACAGCATCGCCATGGTGTTGATCTGCTCCGGCGCGAGCGCATTCAAGTATGGGGCGTTCGCGAGGGGAAAGAGCGCCCCGGCCAGGGAAACCGCGGCGACCGCTTCGATGGCGATGCACACGAGATTGAAGAAGACGGCCGCCAGCGCCAGATCGCCGCTGACGGGGCGCAGCAGAACGTAGAGGATCAACGCCAGCGCAATCGCGCACGACAGCAGCACGACTTCTCCGGCGATCCCAAGACGCCAAAGCCACTCCATCGATCGCAGGTTGGCGGCGGTGGCTGTCGCGTCACCTGGCACGACGATGCTCCCCCTCACCACGGCCTCCCCCAGCGCGCCGAGCGCGATGATGATCAGATACAACACTCCGCCCGTCCTGGCCAGGAACCGCGCGCGTTTCGCATCCAGTAGGGTCATCCGGTCTCCTTTGGGCCTGCTGTAGAGAACGATGCGCGCTGCCTTCGAGTTTCACCAAGGTCCCACTCCAGGGCATCCGAGCAGATCAACCTGGCGGGATTGATGGAGAAAACAGTCGTCGAGCGTGCGTCGTGACACCGTCGAGCATCAACGCCCGAGGCGCCGATCGGCGAGTCCCAATGCGTTCGGGTCACAGGTCGATCTGCTGTTTGATCTGATCGCGCTGGCATATCGGGCGGACCTGACGCGCGTCGCGTCCTACATTATGGTTGCCGAGGCGCCAACCGTGCCTACAACCCATCGGCGGGTCGGACTCGTTCCACCCGTGTCGCGGCATGCCAGTGACCTGAGCCGGATCGAGAAGCTGGTGAAGATCCAGGAGGTGGCGCGTCGAGCTCTCCGCTGCATTCGTGAAGAAGCTGGCCTCGATCCCCGACGGCGACGGCGCGCTGCTGGATCATTCGATGTTCCTCTGCGGCTCGAACATGTCGAACAGCGATCGGCACAACGGCCATCAGCTGTCCACGATCCTCGTTGGCAGCGGCAACGGCCCGCTGAAGGGCGGTCAGCCCATCGAGCGATGTGAGCCGACGCCGATCGGCGACCTGCACCTGCGATCCTCGACAAGATCAACGCGCGGCAGGATTCGTTTGGAGACAGTACCGGGATTTTTGCCGGCGTGTGACGTCACCCGTCAGTGCGGTCCACCGGTCTGAAGGCGATCCAAGGTGCGGCGCGCCAAGGCGCCGTGATCACCGGTTGGAGGCACTTGTCTGAGGTGCATCTCCGCCTCGACCCGTGCGCCCGCGTGCGTGAAGAGGATACCGAGCCGCAGGTGCGATGCAGGGTGGGTGCGCGACACACGCGAACGCAACGGTTCAGGAGACCGTTGCCCGCCCGCCGCCTGGGGTCGTGAGCCGGATCCCGTGCGCGCTTCACATCTTCGACGCCCGGTTTGGGAAGCCACCGTCGACACAAACTGCGGGACTAGGGCCAAACGAACTGCTGCACAGTGTGCTGCACATTCACGGACACTGGCGGCTGACTCGCAAAATCATTAACAGTTTTCGACAGAGTGAGGTGAGGCAACCGCGAGGCTCAAGACCGCCATGCTTCACTGTTTTTGGGGCAAATCTACGAGGCTTGCGGACTGAAAAACCGGCGCCTGTTGTCAGGGCCGTTCGAACAAGTGCCTGCTTCACGTATACTTACGGTTATCGGTGAGGTGGCCGAGAGGCTGAAGGCGGCGGTTTGCTAAACCGTTGTAGGGCTTTAAAACCCTACCC
>DAINCF010000346.1:0-7675 GCA_036732565.1 Vicinamibacterales bacterium | reverse complement strand
CGCGTTCTGTCCGCGTTGCCTGGGCAAACGCCGCGTGTCGCACGGCCGCGGCCGCCGCGTCTTGCTCGCGCGCGGCCTCGTCGCCGGTTGGAGGCTCGACCCACCGCTCGACGCCCGCGGCGTCCCACCACTCGATGGCCTGAATGTCGGGGGCGTGCGCGTGCAGCAGAGCCGCGTCGGCACGCCATACCGCTTCGGTCGGGGTGCCGGATTCCTCCCAGTGCCGTGCCATGCGGATGAGCGCTTGCACATGCGTGGTCATCCGGCGTTCGAGCGCGTCTCGAATGGCGGCGGCCTGTCGATCGACCAGTTGTTGCACGTGAAGCTGCTCGGCATTGATGGCCCCCTGCCAGAGCAGCACCGTGGCGACCGCGCCCAGCGCACCGACAGCAAACGGTATCCAGCGCGGCGGCAGCGTGTCGTCGGAGACGAACCACGCGAGGAAGCCCAGACCGGATCCGATGAGGATCAGGCCCACCGCCGTGTGCATGGCCATGGCCTCGCCGCCGACGAGCCAGAACAGCCCCTCGCCCGGAGCCAACGCGTGCGAGAAGAGAGAGACGGCGGCGATTGCGCTGGCGCCGGCGCCGCACAGACCGATCGCCACGCCTCGCAGGACGGACATCGGACGTCCGTGAAGCAGGAGCCCGACCGATGCCAGCGCGAAGCCCGCCGCGGTGTTCAGGGCCGGGCGGCCGGGATGCCCCTGCCATTCGACGAGATCCGCACGGTGCAGCAGTTGGTCGATGCCGAGATCGATGTGGGAGAAGTGCTCGGCGATGGTTGCGACGGCCATGCCGAGGACGACTGCCCCCAGCACCTTCGCTGTCCATTGATACCGTCGAGCCATCGTCGACGCGAGCGCGATGCCGCAGCACGTCATCCACAGCGCCGCGTTGAAGCTCATTGGCGGCAGCGCCGGGTGCAGCCGTATAACCTGGGGGGCGTCCAACAGCCAGGCGCCGATGACCGGCAGGCCAATCGCAAGGATTAGACCCGCCTGCACCTGAATCAGGAACCGGAGCAGCGACGCGGCTGAGGAAACACCCACCCTAGTCGTATATCGGCGATGCGTCGCGGCGCCGTTAGCTAGGCTGACCCGGGACGACGATGACGTGCCACTGCAGCGTCACCGTGGAGCCGACAGCCGTGTGGGTGACGGCTATCGGCCAGCGGATTGTGTGACGAAGCGTGTAGCGCTGAGACGACGAATCGGCGCTGGTGCGTAAGCCTCGTCGCCCATGTTTCTCTCCCCGCCGCGGAGATGATCCATGGTCTTCACGAGGCTGAAGAGCGCTGCGCAGGCGATGGAGCACGCGATCCAAGAGATCAGCAACATTTTGATGTCGAGGGTGGTGCGGAGAGGAGAGCGGCAGCGACCGACTGTGGCGAAACGCCTCGCCTGTTATCGGAAAACCGCCGAATCTGTGATGTTTGCACTTTGTGCACGGCCTCGCGATGGCTTACGGGGCAAGGTCGGTGCCAATCGGCATCCGATGGGTGGGTGCAGCTTCCTGGGCGTGGCTGGCAGCCGACGCTCGCCGATAGGCAGGTGAGGGCCGCGCCGGGATGGTGGTGGTTGGCGAGCGAAGGCCGGGCGTGCACTCCGCTTCTCGCGTGCAGCCGCGACAAACCGCACAACTCGTCGCGCCAGTTCAGGCGGAACGGAACAAGAGCGGACGCAACGAGAACGCCCAACTGCCCAAGGCCGGCAACGAAGATTAGACGGGTGAGGACGGTGTCCATCAGATACTCCGGCGTCGGACTTTGACGTCGACGGCGTCTTTCACTCTCGGATGGCAGTGCTCCGCGGCGTGGCGCAGGGCCCCAGCGTGATTCGAGCTGCGCATCAGGGTGTGCTGACAGTGAGCGACCCGTACGGCCGGATCGTCGCCGAGGCCCCGAGCGCGGAAGCGCCCGTCATGACGTTGCGATCGCGTTCACGCGGTCCTTGACCGCGACTTGGCCGGCGGCGGGAAACGCGGCGATACGATGCACGAGGGATCTGACGAAGTCGCCGAGCGCGCTGGCCGGCAACGCCCGATGGATCCAGCCATATATCGCTCAGCCAGCATGGTATCCTCGCCGGCACTCTACCAGACGCAGCTTGCGTGCTGTGCGCGAGCTATAGACTGGTGGGCGCGATTACAAACGAGAGCCGACGCCATGTCGCGCCCGCAGGGACGTGCACAAATCGCGTTGCTTGTGTTCCAGCGCTGCGCACTCGCTCGGATCCTTGCGACCGTGCTCGCGATCGCTGTGCCAGGCTCAGCCGACCTTCGGGCTGAGCGTTTGCCCCTCCAGAGCTACAACGCTTCCACTGGGCTCGCCCATGATCGTATCCACTGTGTTGTTCCTGATTCGCGAGGCTTTCTCTGGTTCTGCACGGCCGACGGACTGAGCCGGTTCGATGGGAGCCGGTTCGTCAACTACGGCCCCCAGCAAGGCCTGCCGCATCCATCGGTGGAGGAGTTCGTAGAGGTGGGACCAGGAACCTACTGGGTGGCAACCGTGGGTGGTTTGGCACGGTTGCGTTCTGATATCGCTCCTTCACGTCAGGTGAAGGCCATCGAGTTGGACACCGCGAACGCTCCAGGCCACCACACTGTGACACCTCCACTCACCGCGTACTTGCTGGGCCCAGACGTCGCATCCAATCATGTGTTCACGTTAGAGAAGGATCGGGCCGGGTGGTTGTGGATCGGCACGGCAGGTGGTCTATTTGTTCTCGAGCGACCAGACGACGAGCCGAGCTTCCGTCGCGTCGAGCCAGATCCTTCCAACAGTTCATCGCCGTTGGGGCAAGTGCGAGCGCTCGCTGAAGGGCCTGATCGCACGCTCTGGATCGGCACACTCTCAGGCCTCTTTCGGCGGCTTCCCGACGGTCAGATTGTCCGCGATCCCACCATGCGAGCGGCCAAGGCGGTGCGGGCTCTTCTTGCGGACCGGTTCGGCAGGATTTGGGTCGGACACGACAGCGGACTGAGCGTGTTCGTCCCCATGCCGTCGTCAACGTCGGCCGAGACGCCTCACTCTCTCCCCGCAGCGACATCGGTCTGTAATGCCGGCGGCAGTTCCCCTCTGCCGACGGCGCGTGGCGAAGCCTGCCGATTCGAGACACTCGCGCGACTGCCGGCCGTAGTCCGAAGCCTCTCGGAGGGTTCCGACGGCCGCGTCTGGATCGGCACGCCGGGCGGCCTGGTCGAGTTCGACGGCGAGCGGTTCCGGGCGTACACCGGGGCGTCCGGCCTGATAAACGGGACTATCAACGCCGTCGCGGAGGATGGAGCGGGCAACGTGTGGATCGGCGCGGACGCGGGCGGCGTCTCCAAGCTGCCGAGGCACGGCTTCGTTACCTTCCGACAGGAAGACGGGCTGAGGCACGACTACGTCACGTCGATTTCGCAAAGTCGCGCTGGTCGGGTGCGCGTCCAAGGAGGGTGGCCCGTTCTCAACGAATTCGACGGCGAACGCTTCACATCGTACAACTTCAACGTCCTAGGGCCGTCGGAACGAGCGGCCGACTATCACTATGACATCGTCGAGGATCACACCGGGGACCTGTGGGTCGGCACGCCGAGAGGCCTGTTTCGATTCCCCGAAGTCCACAACATTGCGCACGTCGATCGCCCCCAGCGAAAGACGATCTATACGATTGCCAATGGGCTGCCTGCCGACCGCGTAGCTCCGGCGTTCGAGGATTCGCGTGGCGACGTCTGGATGACTGTGCATCTCGAAGTCGACCGCCGCGTCATGCGCTGGCAGCGTTCGACGGGCGTTTTTCACCAGTATCCGGAAACCGACTTGCGGTTGGTGTCCTTCGGTAGCCTGTCGTTCGCCGAAGACAGTGCAGGGACCGTGTGGTTCGGATCCAGCCGTGGACTGGCTCGGCATCGGAACGGGCGATTCACACACGTTGGAATGGGAGAAGCCGCCATGCCGCTGCAGGTGACCGGACTTCATGTCGATGCTCGCGGCCGGCTGTGGGTCGGTACTCGGGGGGCCGGTTTGTACCGCTCTGATGATCCGACGGCCGAACGGCCGCGCTTTACCGCGTACACCGTTGGTCCCCAGGGGCTGAGCAGCGGGACTGTCTGGTGCATGACCGACGATGGGGCCAGATATCTCTACGTCGGCACAGCGCAAGGTGTCGATCGACTTGAACCCGATTCTGGCCAGTTCACGCACTTCTCCGTCGCCGACGGTCTGGCCGGAAGCGAGGTGATTACCGCGTTCCGCGATCGCGCCGGCGCTCTCTGGTTTGGTACGTTCACGGGGATCTCGCGTCTCACCCCACGTCTGGACGTCGCTCGCGAACCACCCACCGTCTGGATTGGCGGGCTGCGCATTCGCGGCGTGGCCTACCAGCTCTCGCATCTGGGCCAGCCCCACGTCTCCATTCGGGATCTCGAGCCACATGAGAATCAGGTCCAGATCGACTACTTCGGCCTTGATCCCGCAACCGGGGAACCTCTCCGGTATCAGTACCGACTTGAAGGAACAGACTCGCCATGGACGGCGCCGACACTGGATCGTAGCGTCAACTATGCGGAGCTGGCGGCCGGCTCCTATCGTGTTCTGGTACGGGCAGTAAACACGTACGGGCACGCAAGTGAACCGCCAGCATCGGTCACCTTCACGATCCTGCTGCCCGTCTGGAAGCGATGGTGGTTCCTTGCCACGCTTGCGTTGTTGATGATCGCATCAGGCTATGCCGTTCATCGGTATCGAGTGACGCGACTGCTCGAGATCGAGCGCCTTCGAACGCGGATTGCCAGCGATCTGCACGACGACCTGGGATCCTCCCTCAGCCAGATCGCAATCCTCAGTGAAGTCGTGCGCACCCACCTGGGCAGCCCTGGAGCGCACATCGCCGATCCGCTGTCGCGCATCGGCACGCTGTCGCGAGAGTCGGTGGATTCCATGAGCGACATCGTCTGGGCGATTGATCCCCTTCGGGATTCACCAATCCACTTGCTTCAGCGCATGCGGCGCGTGGCTACGGAGCTCCTGAGGGCCGGCGGTCCTCAGCTGCGCTTCGAAGCGACGGGCGACCCGCGCCGGCGTCTCACCGCTGACGTACGGCGTCATGTATTCCTGATCTTCAAGGAGATCCTCAACAACATCATTCGCCACGCGGACGCCACCGCGGTTAGCGTCGAGGTGACGGTTACGTCACGGCAGCTGCAGCTTAGCGTGACGGACGACGGCCGTGGATTCGACACGGCGGGGCCCAGAGAGGGCCAGGGGTTGCGAAACATGCATCGCCGAGCCTCGAGCCTTGGCGGGTCGCTGGAAGTGACGTCCTCCCCAGGGGCCGGAACGCGCGTGACGTTCACGCTCCCACTGCGCTGAGGCGGAACGCTTCGAGAGACATCACAACTGCGCGTCGATCTGCGATTCGTGAGCAGCGTGTGGGATTGCGGCGCCGTGGGACACACTGAAGCGTGGCGGGTGGTCGAAGACGGCCATCCCGGGGGCACAGGAGGGGTGACCTTGGTCATTGGTGATTTCGCGATCTGGTGATCTCGTGATCGAATCTGGCGATCTGGCGATCTGGCGATCGATGTGGCGATCTGGCGATCCGGTCATTTATCTCGTGATTTCCACGTCGCCGGCTCGCCCGAGATCGCCAAATAGATCACGAAACACCAAATGCAATCGCGAAATCACCAGATCACGAGATCGCGAGATTCCGTTTCCCTCATTGACACGTCCGCGTGGCGCATTTGGTCACGCGCAAGGCGGCGGCGGTCTGGTCGAAATGGCTGATGATCGGCAGGCCGTCGACGGTGATGGCGATCGACGTGTACGAACCCACGCTGTTGACAGGATCGTCGACGGTGGTGCTGACGTTGCCCGCGGTGCAGGCCGCGTTGCCGCAATGCGTGACCCGCAAGGTGTCGGCCGAGCCTCGATGGCTGATGATCGGCAGGCCATCGGCCCCGATTGCGATCGACGTGTACGCACCATCGCTGTTGGCGGGGTCGACGGTGGTGCTGACGTTGCCCGCGGTGCAGGCCGCATTGCCACAATGCGTGACCCGCAAGTCAGATCCACCGCTATGACTGATGATTGGCAGGCCGTCGGCGCCGATGGCGATGGATGTTTGGCCTTGGCCGAAGAGCGGGTCGTCGACGGTGGTGCTGACGTTTCCCGTGGTGCAAGCCGCATTGCCGCAATGCGTGACCCGTAAGGCGAGGGCCGTGAGGTCCCAATGGCTGATGATGGGCAGGCCGTCGACCCCGACCGCGATCGACGTTCTGGAGCCGAGGCTGTTCGCCGTGTCGTCGACGGTAGTGCTGATGTTGCCCGCGGTGCAGGCCGCGTTGCCGCAATGCGTGATCCGTAAGGCGAGGGCCGTGAAGTCCCGATGGCTGATGATGGGGAGGCCGTCAGTGCCGATTGCGATCGACGTCCACTCACCCACGCTGTTGGTGGGATCGTCGACGATGGTGCTGATGTTGCCCGCGGTGCAGGCCGGGTTGCCGCAATGCGTGACCCGTAAGGCGAGGGCCGTGCGGTCCCGATGGCTGATGATGGGCAGGCCGTCGCCGCCGATCGCGATCGACGTCCACTCGCCCACGAAGTTGATGGGGTCGTCGACAGTGGTGCTGACGTTGCCCGCGGTGCAGGCCGGGTTGCCGCAGTGGGTCACTCCCAAAGCGCCGGCATTAGGATTGCCGACGACATAGCTGACGATCGGCAGGCCGTCGGCCCCGATCGCGAGCGAACTCTCGGAACCGACACTGTCGGCGGGGTCGTAGACCGTGGTGCTGACGTGCGGCGTCAACAGCGGCTCGCAGATCACCGTGCCGTTCGGGTGGATGCCGCGCAGGTATTGTCCGACAGGACAGCTCCCACCCACACGCGTCTGCACCTGGTTCGGATCGATCTGTGGCCCCCCGACCGCACCGGGAGCGAGCTGCGCGCTCGTGATGCTTCCCGGCGCAATGCCGTTGGGCGACACGGGCCGCGGCGGGCCGCCGGTACTCGCCCCTGGTGTGAAGATGAATGTGCCGCTGTTGCCTGAACTGTCACGCCACGGTCCGCCCAGTGACCCGAAGTCGATCCGCGCGTCGACGTGCACGAAGGCGCCACCCGGCGCCAGCACGGTGTTCAGGCCCATCCCGACGGTGCCATCGGGATTGACGAAGGCCGTGCCGACGACGCTCGCGCGTTGGCCAGCGCCGCACTGGTCGTCAAACCCATCGAGCGTGAACACGTTCCCCTGCTGCGTGACGTTCAATGTGACGATGTTGCAGAAGGGTTGGAGCTGCCACCGAAACGTGCCGAGCGGTTGCTGTGCAACCGCGACTGGTACGATTCCCACGCCGACAACGAGTGCGAGAGAGACGCGTGCGACGAGACTGCGGAGCATCGGACCTCCTTGGGAGGACGCAAGCCGTCAGCGTCTGCCCGTGATGCGTTCAACAATTTCTATCGCGGACGATGCGACAGGGGCGTATCGAACGAGAAGCCAGTCGCCGGCTCCAGGGCAATCCCCTTGCCGCTCAAGTCCCCATACCGGCCGTTGTGCGCGATGGTGACGTGGCCCGAAGTATTCGGAACGACCGTCTGAGTGGCGAGCACGTGCAGCTGCTTGGGGGCCAGCTTCAACCCGCTTGACGTCAGGAGCGAGCCCGCCGCATCCCAGAAGTGCACTGCTCCTGTG
>DAINCF010000345.1:0-7681 GCA_036732565.1 Vicinamibacterales bacterium | reverse complement strand
CAACGTCACGCGCGCGAGGACGGATGCGGTCGCATCGAGCGACACCGTCAAGGTGTCCTCCGCGTCGAAGGCCGGAGCCTTGTCTTCCTGCAGGTCCTTGTTGTACCCCGTCGGCAACGACTTCATCGTCGCCAGGAAGCCCGTGAGCGCGCCGATGCTGCGCCCTGACTTGCCGCGCACCAGCTCCAGCGGATCGGGGTTCTTCTTCTGCGGCATCATGCTGCTGCCGGTGGCCGACGCGTCCGACAGCTCGAAGAAGCCGAACTCTTCGCCGGTGAACAGGATGAAGTCCTCGGCCACGCGCGACAGGTGCACCATCGTCAGCGCCGCGGCGTGCAGGAAGCTCGCCACGAAGTCGCGGTCGGACGAGGCGTCGATGCTGTTGAGCACGACGCGCGAGAAGCCCAATCGCCGTGCAATGGCCGCCGTGTCCACCGCATAGCCCGTGCCCGCCACGGCGCCCGATCCCAACGGACAGGCATCGGCCTCCGCCGCGGCGGCGCCGAGCCGCGCGTGATCCCTCCGGAGCGCGGCCGCATGGCTCAACAGGAAGTGGGCGACGAGCACGGGCATCGCGCGCCGCATATGCGTGTACGACGGCATCAATGCCGGGCCGGCGGCCGCGGCTTGATTCGCCAGTGTCGCCACCAACGCCGCAACCCTCGCCTGCAGCAACGGAATGCGGCGCCTCAGATAGAGCCGCAGATCGAGCGACACCTGCTCGTTGCGCGACCGACCGGTGTGGAGTCGTCGCCCTGGGTCGCCGATCCGTGCGACGAGCTGCCGCTCGACGAAGCTGTGAATGTCTTCGTCAGGCCCTGCGACCCACGCCGGGTTCCGCCGGCCCTCCTCGAGAATCGTCGTCAGGCCGCTCTGAATGGCTGCCGCATCGTCTGCCGACAGCGCACCTGCCGCGGCGAGCGCTTCGGCCCACGCCAGGCTGCCGGTGACATCGTCTTCGAAGAGCCGCCGATCGACGGGGAAGGAGACGCCGAACTCGAAGGCGGCGGGATCCGGAGCCTGATCGAACCGTCCTGACCACAGATGCGACGACACGCCTACCCTTTCCCCATGACGCCGTCAGCGGCCGTGCGATCCAGCTCGACGCCGGCATCGTCATCCGTCAACCGACGATCGTACAGGGCAAACGGCGACTGACGCCCGACGACGTGGCAGCCGCCCTTGAACAGCTTCAAGCGGATGGTCCCGGTCACCCGTTCCTGAATCTTGTCGACAAACGCGTCGAGCGCTTCGCGGAGCGGTGTGAACCACGCGCCGGCGTAGACGAGGTCGGCATATTGCACGGCAACGTAGTGCTTGAAGCGGTTCGTCGCCGTCGACGTGACGAAGCCCTCGAGCTCCTTGTGCGCGACATGGAGCACGTAAGCCGCGGGTACTTCGTAGACCTCGCGCGACTTCGTGTCCATCAGCCGGTTCTCGATGATATCGAGACGCCCGACGCCGTGCGCGCCGGCAATGGTCGTGAGGCTGTCGATCAGCTCCGTCAAGGAGAGGGACACGCCGTTGATCGCAACCGGCACGCCGGACTCGAAGCCGATCTCGACGTACGCCGGCTGATTGGGACCTTCGGCCGCGGCCTTGGTCAGCGTGTAGATCTCGTCGGGCGGCTCTTGCCAGACATCGTCGAGCACACCGCACTCGATGGATCGTCCCCAGAGATTGCTGTCGATCCTGTACTGGCTCTCCGCGGGCACCGGAATGCGATGCGCCTCGGCATATGCCACAAGCTGCGCGTGGGTAAGCCCCCACTCCTCCGCTGGCGCGAGGACGGCGAACGACGGATCGATCGCGCGCGTCGAAAACTCGATGCGGACGCGATCGTTGCCAGTGCCGGTGCCCGTGCAGCCATGCGCGATGATGGTCGCATCCTCGATGCGCGCGACCTCGATCAGCTTCTTGGCGATCAGCGGGCGCCCGAGCGCCGTCGCGAGCGGGTAGCGCTCCTCGTACAACGCATTGGCCTTCAGCGCCGGCAGGATGTAGTCGCGCGCGAACTCTTCACGGGCGTCGACGACGTGGCTGCGCACCGCGCCGGCGGCCAAGGCGCGCTCGCGGATCTCATCGAGCTCCCGCCCGAGGCCGAGATCGAGCGTCACCGTCACGATCTCCGCCTTGTACCGCTCCGCCAACCACGGAATCGCGACGGAGGTGTCCAAGCCACCCGAGTACGCGAGCACGATCCGCTGTCCCATGCAGTTCTCCTCGAGCGAGTCCGACCGCGCCTGGCCGAAGCACTATGCGAAAGGCCGAAGACCCGCCTCTACCGTGAGACTCCCGCGAGGGTCTCGAGCCGGCCGCGCGCCTCTGTCGCGGCGGCCTCATCGCGACAGATGACCAGAATCGTATCGTCGCCGGCGATGGTGCCGACCACGCCCTTGAGCCGGGCGCGATCGATGGCAATCGCCAGCAGCTGCGCCTGCCCGGGACCGGTCTTGACGACGAGCAATTGCTGGGAAGTCTCGATGCCCAGGAGGTACTCGGCCAACGCGCGGGCGAGCGTCGCGACAGCGGTCGCCTGAGGCTCCATCTCCAGGCCGGCGGGCTGGTAGGCGCCGTCAGCCGACCGTTTGACGAGACCCAGCTCCTTGATATCGCGGGAGAGTGTCGCCTGCGTGACGGTGAAGCCGCGGAGAGACAGCCGCTGCCGTAGCTGTTCCTGGCTACGCACCGCTTCGTGCTCGACGACGTCGAGAATGGCTGACAGCCGGCGTGGCTTCATAAGTATGCGTAGATCTGAATCAGTATACATGACGTCGCTGAATTGTCATCCACAGGAGGATTGACATGGCCGAGAAAATACATGTATAAGTATTCTTTCCACCGCATAAGTTTTCGCGGGACTGAGAGCTCATGCACGTTGAACCGCTCGAACAACAGGCCGTGACGGGCCAGACCGCCACTCCACGCGTGGCCATCGCCGGCGCGACCGGCTATGCCGGTCAGGAGTTGGTCCGGCTGTTGGCGCGTCACCCGCGTGCGCGCCTGACCGTTGCGACGGCTTCCCAGGCGTCCAGTACGCCCCGGCGCCTGCCTGCCCTGGCGCGGGTCTGGGAGGGCGAAATCCGCCCGCTGGACGTCGACGCGGTCACCGGGTCGGCCGACGTGGTATTCCTCGCGTTGCCTGAGGCAGCCTCGGCGGAGATCGGTTTGAAGTTTCTGGATGCCGGCCTGCGGGTAATCGACCTATCGGGTGCCTTCCGCCTGCGGGACGAGACCGCGCGTGCCCGCTGGTATGCGGCGACGACCACGTTCCCGGATGGGGTGGCGTACGGACTCACGGAGTTCGAGGCCGAGGCGATCCGCACGGCGCGGCTGATCTCGAACCCGGGCTGCTATCCAACGGCGGCGCTCCTCGCGGTCCTTCCCATCGCCCGCGCGGGCCTCTTGCTGCCCGGCGCTGACGTCGTCGTCGACGCGAAGTCGGGCATCTCGGGCGCCGGCAAGAACCCGTCGGAGCGGACGCATTTCTCCGAGAACCATGGCAGCGTCTCGGCGTACGGCGCGTTCAGCCACCGGCACACCCCGGAAATGGAGCAAGCGCTCGGCCGCGGCGTGACGTTCGTGCCGCATCTCGTGCCGCTCGATCGCGGCATTCTTTCGACCGCGTATGTGCGCGTGGCGCCGGGCACCACGGACGCGAAGATTGCGGCCGCGTTCGAACACGCCTACCGCACTGCGCCGTTCGTGCGTGTGACCGGCACCGACCTGCCGGAAATCAAGCACGTCGTGTGGTCGAACTTCTGCGACGTCGGTTGGAGGCTGGATCAGGCGTCTGGACGGCTCGTGCTGGTGTCCGTGATCGATAACCTGCTCAAGGGCGCGGCGGGCTCGGCCGTGCAGAACTTCAACGTCGCGCACGGGTTCGACGAGACGGCGGGTCTGCTGTGAGCGGCCGAACGAGCAGCGCCGTCAAGGCACGGCCGCGATCGGAAGTCGTCACTAAGCGTCTCTCGCCGGCGCCGACCGTGCTGAAGCTGGGTGGTGAGCTGCTCGAGAACGAGTCGGAGCTGGCGAAGCTGGCGCGCGCGCTGGCGAAGGTCGCGCGTTTCATGCCGCTCGTGCTCGTCCACGGCGGCGGGCGCGAAATCGATCAGGCGTTGGCGGCCTCGGGCATCCCGAAGCAGCAGGTCGATGGCTTGCGCGTGACCGACGAAGCCACGTTGCAGGTGGTCGTGTCCGTGCTGGCCGGAACGGTCAACACCCGCTTCGTGGCGGCGATCAACGCCGCCGGCGGACGTGCGGTCGGTCTCACGGGCGCCGATGCGGGTGTGAGTCCGGTCAAGCAAGCGAGACCGCATCGCGCGGCGTCGGGTGCGCTGGTCAACCTCGGCCTGGTCGGTCAGCCGATCGACGCACCGCCGCCGACGCTGCTGACGTCGATGCTGCGCGAGCGGTTCGTGCCGGTCATCGCGTGCATCGGGGCGTCGCGGAACGGACAGTTGTTCAACGTCAACGCCGATACGCTGGCGGCGAGCCTGGCCGGCCGGGTTGGCGCGCTGCGGCTCGTGATCGCCGGAGGCACGGCGGGCGTGCTGGACGATCAAGGAATCACGATTCCCTCGCTGCAACGGAGCGCCGTCGCCAGGCTCGTCACCGCCGGCACCGCCAGCGCCGGCATGGTCGCGAAGTTGGCCGCCTGTGTCGCGGCGCGGAAGGCCGGCGTTCAGGACGTCCTCATCGCGAGCGGGCGCGACCCGGCGGCATTGGCGGCGTTGGTAGCGGGCGGCCCGACGCGCGCGACCGCGTTCACGCGCGTGAATTGAAGAGTGACCATGACTTCGACGACCACGACGACAGAATCAGTACAGGCCCTCGAGGCACGGCACGTCCTGCAGACCTACCGCCGCCAGCCGGTGGTCTTCGTCCGCGGCGAGGGCGCGCGTCTGTTCGACGATACCGGTCGCGCGTATTTGGACTTCGTGTCCGGTATCGGTGTCGTCGTACTGGGCCATGGCCATCCGGGATTGGCCGCGGCGATCGCCGATCAAGCGAACACACTGATCCAGACGTCGAACCTGTACTTCCACCCGCTGCAGGGGCAGCTCGCGGCGAAGCTGGCGGAGCTCTCCGGGTTGCAGCGCACCTTCTTCTGCAACAGCGGCACTGAGGCCGTCGAAGCCTGCCTGAAGTTCGCGCGTCGCTATTGGTACTCGAAGAACGAACGGCAACGGACGGAGTACGTCGCGCTCGAGCACGGATTCTCGGGACGGACGATGGGCGCGCTGTCGGTGACGGCCAACGCGCACTATCGCGATCCGTTCGCGCCTCTCGTACCCGGTGTCACCTTCGTCTCGCCCTCGGATCCCGCGGCGCTCGAAGCCGCGGTCACCGATCGCACGGCGGCGATCATCGCCGAGCCGATTCAGGGCGAGGGCGGTGTGCGGCCGTTGCCACCGGCGTTCGCGGCGGCGATCGAACGGGTCTGCGCGCGCACCGGCACGCTGTTGATCGCCGACGAAGTGCAATGCGGTCTCGGTCGCACGGGGTCACCGTTCTACTTCCCGGCGCTCGGCTTGACGCCCGATCTCGTCTCAGTCGGCAAGGCGCTCGGGTCGGGCGTGCCGATTGGCGCGGCGCTGGTGTCGGAGACCGTCGCGGCGGAGATCTTCGCGGGCGATCACGGCAGCACCTACGGCGGCAACCTGCTGTCGACGAGAGCAGGACTCTACGTTCTGAGTCAGTTGATGGACGGCGGCGTGTTGGATCACGTGCGCGACATCGGCGCGAGACTCGACACGGAACTCACGGCGCTCGCGCGTCGTCACACAGTGATTGCGGAGGTACGTGGCGCGGGCGTGATGCGCGGCATCGAATTGAATGTCGACGCCACGCCGGTGATCGAAGGAACACTCAAAGCGGGGCTTCTGGTGAATCGGACAGCGGAGCGGGTGGTCCGCTTGCTGCCGCCGCTGACGGTGACGCACGAGGAAGTTGCGGAAGCCGTTTCGATTCTGGATACCGTGCTGGCCGGTTTGTCGTCGGCGGAAGGACAGAGATGAACACGCAGGTGATGACCTCAACGCGCAAGGTTGGTCGAGGCTCGGGCTCCGGTCCGAGACCCGCGCCTGCCGCCGTCACGCTGCGCACGGCGACCGCTTCGGAGGCCCCGGCGCTGCACGCGTTGATCACCACACACCTCGAAGAAGGCCGGCTGTTGCCGCGCCATCTGGGGGAGCTCGAGGTCCACGCACCGCGCTTCGTCGTCGCGGTCCGTGGCCGCCGCATCGTCGGCTGCGCGGAGCTCGCGCCGTTGAGCCCGACGGTCGCCGAGGTGCGCTCGCTCGTGGTCGATCGCGGCGCGCGCGGCCTGGGCATCGGCCGCCGCATGGTCGACGAGCTCCAGCATCAGGCTCGGCTCGCGGGTTACGAGCGACTCTGCGCGTTCACGCACGAGCCCGGCTACTTCGTGCACCAGGGCTTCTCGATCGTGCCGCACACCTGGGTACCCGAGAAGATCGCGCACGATTGCAGCACCTGCAGCCTGTTCCGTCGCTGCGGTCAGCACGCGGTGGTTCTGCCGCTCTCGCACTTGAGGCGAGCCACGCCGGCCGCCGCTCACGAGCCCGCGGCCGCCGGGGCCTGAGATGGACGTCTTCGTCGACGCAGAGATCAGCGCCGTTGAAGGCGGCGTGACCGCTCCGCTCGGCTTCCACGCCGCGGGTGTCGCCTGCGGCATCAAAGCCAACGGCAAGCCCGATCTCGCGCTGCTGGCCGCGGAGCACGTCTCGAGCGCCGCGGCGATCTTCACCACCAATCAAGCGAAGGCGGCGCCGCTGCTGGTCTCGAAGGCCCATCTCGACGCCACGAACGGCCTCGCCCGCGTCATTGTCACCAACAGCGGCTGCGCCAACGCCTGTACCGGCCCGCAGGGGCTCGAGGATGCGCGCGGCATGGCGCAGCTCGCCGCGTCGCAGATCGGCTGCGACGTCGAGCACGTGCTGGTGGCGTCGACCGGCGTCATCGGCGTCAACTTGAAGATGGACGCCGTCGCCCGCGGCATCGCCGCGGCGGGCCCGCAGCTCTCGCGCGAGGGCCACGCGGCGGCCGCGCACGCCATCATGACCACCGATCCATTCCCCAAGGCCTACGCCGTCGAAGCGGATACCCCGGCAGGGCTGTTCCGGGTTGGCGGCATGGCCAAAGGCTCGGGCATGATCGAGCCGCGCATGGCCACGATGCTCGGGTATCTGACGACGGACGCGGACATCGAGTCCGACATGCTGCAGCAAGCCCTCGTCGATGCGTCGCGTGACACCTTCAACGCCATCACGGTCGACGGCGAGAGCTCGACGAACGACTGCGTGTTCGCCCTGGCCAGCGGCGCCAGCGGCGTCGTGATCGACACGACGATGTATCCGCTGCTGGTCAAGGCAATGCGAGCGGTGGCTCACGAGCTGGCGCTCGGCATCGTCCGCGGCGGGGAAGGGGCGACCAAGGTCGTTGCCATCACGGTCGTCGGCGCCGAGACCGACGAGCAGGCCTGGACCGCGGCGCGCGTCGTCGCCAATTCGCCGCTGGTCAAGACCGCCATTCACGGCGCGGACCCGAACTGGGGCCGCCTCGTCGCCGCCGCCGGCCGCGCCGGTGTCACGTTCGACGTCGACAGCGCGTCGGTGCGCATCGGCCCACATCTGCTCTTCGAGCGCGGACGTCCGCGGAT
>DAINCF010000344.1:0-7687 GCA_036732565.1 Vicinamibacterales bacterium | reverse complement strand
CGGCGGACGAGCTCCGCGACGTGGCGCGCGCCCGGGCGGTCGCCCAAGCGCTCGACATTCCCGTCGACCCGCACGCCGGCGCGGGGAAGATCACGATGGAGTTGTTCGAGCACCTCTGCGAGGACCAGCTCGTGCAGCCGACGTTCGTCCACGACTTTCCGACCGAGGTGTCGCCGCTCTCCAAGCAGGCGCCGGACGATCCCGACACGGTGGAGCGTTTCGAGCTGTACATCGGCGGCTTCGAGGTGGCGAACGCGTTCAGCGAGCTCAACGATCCCATCGAACAGCGTCGTCGCTTCGAGGCGCAGCTGACGGCGCGAGCCGGAGGCGACGATGAGGCGCATGCGATGGATGAGGACTACGTGCGCGCCCTGGAGTACGGCATGCCGCCGGCCGGCGGGGAAGGGGTCGGGATCGACCGGCTGGTGATGCTGCTGTCGAACTCGCCGTCCATCCGTGACGTCATACTATTTCCACTGATGCGATCGCGGGAGGCGCATACGTAGGGAGGCTCGCGAACCGCCCCTACACGATCGGGCCATGTCATTCGAACTGCAGGTCGCGCTCCGCTACTTGCTCGCCAAACGGCGGCAGGTGTTCATCTCCGTCATCTCGCTGGTCTCGACCATCGGCGTGACGGTCGGGGTGGCGGCGCTGGTGATTGCCCTCGCGCTGATGACGGGGCTGCAGCAGGAGCTCCGCGATCGCATCCTCGGCACGATGGCGCACATCTACCTGTTCAAGACGAGCGGCATCGACGACTACCATGCCGAGATCGCCAAGCTGAAGACCATTCCTGGCGTGATCGGCGCGGCGCCGGCGGTCGTCGGCAAAGCGCTCATCACCAGCGCTCGCGGCGAGCAGTTCATCACCATCAAAGGCGTCGATCCGGTGCTCGAGGGCGAGGTCACCGAGATCGGCCGGTCGATGACCAGCGGGACCCTGGCGGCGTTGCAATCGACGGACACGGACGAAGCGCCAGGGATTCTCATCGGCCACGAGCTCGCGGGGGTGCTCGCGACGTTCCCGGGCGACTCGGTCACGCTGGTCACCCCGCAGGGAACGCTGACCCCGATGGGGCCGATGATGCGGCAGCGGCGTCTCCGTGTCGTCGGGACGTTCCGCCTCGGGCTGTTCGAGTTCGATCAGCAGTACGGCTTCGTGAATCTGGAAACCGCGCAGCGGCTCGTCGGCCACAGCCAGGTCGATCATATTCAGGTGCGCGTCGCGGACATTTACGATGCGCCGCGGTTGGCGGAGGTGATCTCCGAGCAGCTCGGCCGAGAGTACGTCGCCCAGGACTGGGCCGACATCAACCAGTCCTTGTACTCCGCGCTGTGGCTGGAGAAGATCGCGATGGGCATCGGCATCGGCCTCATCGTCGCCGTGGCGGCCCTCAACATCGTCGCCTCGCTGATCCTTCTGGTCATGGAGAAAACGCGCGACATCGCGATTCTCAAGACCATGGGCGCATCGGCGACGAGCGTGATGGTGATCTTTCTGTTGCAGGGCATGATCATCGGCGTGATGGGCACGGTCGTCGGGGCGACCCTCGGGGTGGTGGTGGCGCAGATCCTGGATCGCTATCGCGTCATCCACATTCCGAGCGACGTCTACAACGTGACCTACCTGCCGTTTCGCGTGCTCCCTGGAGATCTCGTCCTGGTCATCCTCGGCGCCATCATCGTCTGCTTCGTCGCGACGCTGTATCCGTCACGCCAGGCCGCTCGCCTGGACCCCGCGCAGGCGCTGCGCTACGAGTAGGACTAGTGGAGCGTATCAAGGGAAGGTGAAGTGCTCATCACCGTCGCTCGGCCACGGTTTCCGGGCCGTTCCTACGGAACGGCCCCTGTAGATATCGCACCTATATCCCGCTAGGACTCCATGCCGTTTGTCGTCGCGCGTGCGCTGAACAAGCACTACCAGGTGGCCGGTCATCGGCTGCACGTGCTCCGCGGCTTGGAGCTGGCGGTGGAGCAGGGCGAGATGGTCGCCATCATGGGGCCATCGGGGGCGGGGAAGAGCACGCTGCTGCACCTCCTCGGCGGCCTGGATCGCGCGGACGGCGGCGAGGTCTGGGTGGGCGACCGGGAGCTCAGTCGCATCAGCGACGACGATCTCGTGGCGTTCCGCAACAAGCACGTCGGCTTCGTCTTTCAATTCCATCATCTGCTGCCGGAGTTCAGCGCGGTCGAGAACGCCGAAATGCCGTTGCGCATCGCGCGCGTGCAGACGCGTGACGCGCGGCCGCGAGCCGAATCGCTCCTGTCCCGCGTCGGTCTCGGCGAGCGCTTCGCCCATCGCCCCGGCATGCTGTCAGGCGGTGAGCAGCAGCGCGTCGCCGTGGCCCGGGCGCTCGTGATGCAGCCGTCCTTGCTGCTCGCCGACGAGCCGACCGGCGACCTCGACGAGGGCACCGCGGATTCCCTGCATCTGCTGCTGCGACAGATGCACGACGAGTTCGGTCTCACCGCGATCATCGCGACGCACAATCCTCGCCTGGCCCACAACTGCGATCGGATCCTGCTGATGGAGGGCGGTCAGCTGCGGCCGGCGTGACCAGGCGCCTCGAAGGCACGAAGAGCACAAAGAATACGGATTGGCCACAAGGGCACCAAGGTTGGTTTTCCACAAGGCGTCTTCGTGCCTTGGTGTCTTAGTGGCCCAAATTCCTTCGTGTCCTTCGTGTCTTCGTGGCTATTGTTCTTCGTGGCGGGCGCGGTCGTCATTCTGGCACGCGATCGCGGCGCATAACGTCGCGATCACGAAGAAGTAGTAGTTGCAGAACGCCTTCTTCCCGAACGCGAAGGTCGTGAACAGCACCACGGCGAGCGCGGCGGCGTAGCCGCCGGGTGTTGCGGGCGCGCGCCAGGCGGCGAGCGCGAGCGCGCCGAGGACGATCGCACCGTAGAGGACCGTCGGCATCTCACGCCCGGCCCAGCGCCAGTAGTTGACCGCGAGACTCAGAGCGTCGAGGCGCAACCCCTCGTTGACCTGCACCATCAGCGCGCTGCGGACGAACCCATTGAAGTCCCACAGGAGCATGGGCACGAACAGCGCCCCCGCGATCAGGGCGATCGTCAGCGGGACGCGAGAACGATCGAACCATAAGCGATTCACGGCAGTCGGCAGTCGGTCGTCGGCAGTCCTGTTGTGCGCGCTCGAGTGCGTGACTGCCGACTGCCGACTGTCGACTGCCGAGGGACTCTGCGCGAGCGGAGGCAGTAAGCAGGCGAGCGGGACTGCGAGGATGAGGTACTGCTTGACGGTGACGAGCAGCGCAATCGCGACCATCGCCACCCGCAGCCATCGCTCGCGCCACGCCCACAGCGCGACGCCGAGCCACAGCACCAGCAGCGGCTCCGTCCACGCCTGCTCGAGCTCGAAGAAGACGCGCGGCGTGAAGAGCAGCAGGGCCATCGCGAGCACCGCCACCGACGTCATCCCGCCGGCGAGCGCGATGGCGACGGCGCCCAGCGCCAGCGCCGCCAGCTCCGCGTAGCGAAAGTCGCCGGCGAGGAGTTGTCCTGGCCACGCCATCAGCAGGCTGCCCAGCGGATACGGGTAGCCGAACTGCACGACGCCGTTCTCGACCGCGCCTGGCGGGTAGAAGCTCTCCTTGCCCTTGTAGATGTCTTCGAACGTGACGGAGTACGGGCTTTGCCCCTGCGCGATCGCCGCGAACGCCGCGCGATGCACGGTGACGACATCGATGGCGGGATCGGGTGATGCCTTGAACGTGATGACGCCAAGGCCGACGTTCGCCAGGACGAGCGCCACCAGAGCGAGTCCTCTCACCCACCGCGCGCCGAACGCGGCAACCGCCGCCGCGATGGCCGCGGCCATGACCACCGGGACGAACCCCTCATGATCTTTCGGCAGCGGCGTCGAGACGTACATCGCGAACGGCGAGGTCATCAGGATCGCCAACTGCAGCGCGAGTCCGCCTCCCAGTAGGGCCATGACGAGGGGGGCGCGGTCGGGAACGAGCCGGCGAAGGAATCCGGGAAACAAAAGGGCGGCCCAGGCCAGGACGAGACTGGCGACCACCAGCCGAATTGCGACCGGTGTGTGGAAACCGTTGTTGACGTGAATGGCGTAGCCGAGGCCGACCGCGCTCAGAATCAAGGCCGGCCGATGCGGCTCAAGCGCGCTTTCCCGACCGGGAGGCAAGAACACCGCGTTATTCTGACACGCATGATTCGAGCGGTCGTACTCGTGTGTGTGTGGCTGGGCGGCGCATGGAGCGCTTCGGCGCAGTCGCTGTTCATCAGGGACGGCGAGCGGGCTGCCGAGGGATCCATCGGCTGGTCGGTCGGTCCTTCATCGGATGGCGTCGAGGTCCACGGCGGCCTCTCCCTGGATGGCCGATGGGACGTCGGTTTCGGCGTGAACCGCTATACCTTCGATGTACCCGGCGGCGATCAGACGTTTCGCGAGTGGACGCCGTTCGTGCGCTACCTGGTCTTCAAGGAAGAAGACGATGCGGTGCCGGTCAGCCTGTCGATCCACGGCCAGTACTTTCGCGACGACTACGAAGGCGACGATGAAGGGTGGTACGTGCTGGCGGGCGCGCAGGTGATCAAGCGACTGGAGCTGTCCGACGGTTTCGCGCTGTATCCCTTCCTGGGCTTCTCCCTGGCCGCGGAGTCCTACACCTTCGCGGGCGCCGACGCGGCGCGGTCCACCTATCTGACACGCCAGCTCGGCGTGCATGGCTGGCTGACCTTGACCGATGGCCTGTGGCTCCGGATGACGGCGGAGGAGCACGGGTTTCGTCGAGAGACCTATCGCGCCGTGCGCGCGGCCATCGTCAGGCGGTTCTGAGCACGGACCGCCCTCGGGGACCGAGCCCCGACGATCCAATTCGCCGAAGTTCCACTCTGTCCATCACTTAGCGCGTGTCAACCGTTGGTAACACGCGACGCTTGCCGTATAATGGCTGCAGAGCGGGCCGGAACTCCCACTCATATGACCTAGGCGGCTGGATGTTCGAGCGGTATACGGAACGAGCGAGGCGGGTGCTTTTTTTTGCCCGCTATGAAGCAAGTCAGCTCGGCAGCATATCGATTGAAACGGAGCACCTGCTTCTCGGGCTGATCCGCGAAGGCAAGGGGCTTACGAGCCGAATCTTCGCGCGCTCGCATCTCTCCCTGGAAAACATCCGCAAGGAAATCGAAGGCCGCACGGTCTTCCGCGAGAAGGTGTCGACCTCGGTCGAGATTCCGTTCAGCGCCGAGACCAAGCGCGCGCTGCAGTACGCCGCCGAAGAAGCGGATCGTCTGCTCCACAACTACATCGGGACCGAGCACCTGCTGCTCGGCATTCTTCGCGAAGAGCGCTCCGTTGCGGCGACCATCCTGATGGAAAAGGGGATGCGCCTGCACCAGGTGCGCGAGGACATCGTCCAGCTCTTGAACGAAAAGACGACCCTCACCCGCGTCAAAGAAACACCGCTGCTCGCTGAGTTCAGCCGCGACCTCACCGAGAGCGCCATGAAGAACCAGCTCGACCCGCTCGTGGGCCGGGATTACGAGCTCGAGCGGGTGCAGCAGGTCCTCTGCCGCCGCACCAAGAACAACGCGGTGCTGATTGGCGAGCCTGGCGTCGGCAAGACCGCGATCGTGGAAGGCCTTGCCCAGAAGATCGTCTACGGCGATGTGCCGCACTTCCTGGCCGACAAGCGCATCCTGGCGCTGGACATCTCGTTGATCGTGGCCGGCACGAAGTACCGCGGGCAGTTCGAAGAGCGCCTCAAGGCGATCATGAAGGAGCTCACGGACAACCCGAACATCATCGTGTTCATCGACGAACTGCACACGTTGGTGGGCGCGGGCTCCGCGGAGGGCTCGCTCGACGCGGCGAACATCTTGAAGCCGGCGCTGTCGCGCGGCGAGATCCGGTGCATCGGCGCGACGACTCCGGCGGAGTACCGCAAGTACATCGAGAAGGATCGATCGCTCGAGCGTCGCTTCCAGGCGATCAAGGTCGACCCGCCGTCGGAGCGCGAGACCATCGAGATCCTGATGGGGATCAAGGATCGGTACGAGACGTTCCATCACGTCGAGTACACGCGCGAGGCGGTCGAAGCGGCGGTGTACCAATCGAGCCGCTACATCACGGATCGCTTCCTGCCGGACAAGGCCATCGACCTCGTCGACGAGGCCGGCGCGCGCGCGAAGCTCCGCGAGGCGGGCTACAGCGAAGAGTTCGGCGAGATCAACAAGAGCATCCGCGTCGCCGTCGAGCAGATGGAGAGCGCGGTCACCGCCAAGGATTTCGACAAGGCGCAGTTCTATCGCGAGCAGGAGCAGGTGGCGCGCGAGAACCTGCAGTTCGTGCGCGAGAAGTTCGACGTGCGCTCGAGCGCGCGGAAGGTCATTGTCTCGAAGGCCGAGATCGACGAAGTCGTCTCGAAATGGACCGGCGTGCCGTTGTCGTCGATCAATCAGGACGAGGGCGACAAGTTGCTGCGGATGGAGCAGGAGCTCCACCGCCGTGTCATCAGCCAGGAGAAAGCGATCTCCGCGGTGTCGCGCGCGATTCGCCGCTCCCGCGCCGGCCTCAAGAACCCGAGTCGTCCGGTCGGCAGCTTCATGTTCCTCGGGCCGACCGGCGTCGGCAAGACCGAGCTGGCGCGCGCACTCGCGCAATTCCTCTTCGGCAGCGAGAACGCGCTGATCCGCTTCGACATGTCGGAGTACATGGAGAAGCACTCGGTCTCGAAGCTGATCGGCTCGCCGCCCGGGTACGTCGGCCACGAAGAGGGTGGGCAGCTCACCGAAAAGGTGAAGCGGAACCCGTATTCCGTCGTGCTCCTCGACGAGGTCGAGAAGGCCCATCCGGATATCTTCAATATCCTGTTGCAGGTGTTCGAGGACGGCCATCTGACCGACGGTCTCGGCAACCGGGTCAACTTCAAGAACGCCATCATCATCATGACGTCCAATATCGGGGCACGCTTCATCCAGAAGAAGGCCTCGATGGGGTTCCAGTCCGCCGACCAGCTCGAGATCGCGAAGAGCGTGCAGGAGATGGTGCTCGGCGAGGTCAAGCGGACGTTCAACCCCGAGTTCGTGAACCGCATCGACGAGCTCATCGTCTTCGACGCCCTGTCCGACGAGGATCTGCGGCGCATCCTGGGGCTGCTGCTCGAGCAGCTCAACGCCAACCTGTTCGACCGGCGGATGCGGGTGGCGCTCAGCCCCGATGTGGCCGACTGGATCATCGACGTGACGTGCAAGGACCGGTCGTATGGCGCCAGGCCGTTGCGCCGCGCCATTCAGCGGTACATCGAAGACCCGCTCGCCGAGGAGCTCATCCGTGGCCACCTGCAGGGCGGCGAGATCGAGGTCTACTTGGACGGCGGTCAACTGGCTTACCGTCAAGCGGGCCAGCCAGTTACGGCCGGCCGGCGGCTTCCCACAAGCGTCTGAAGTGCATTACGATTAGGGGTTCACGGCGGCTCGGGGGTGGTGTGTACCCCCTGATTCGGCTGTCGCGGCCTCTCCAGATGCGGGAGGGACCGACTCGGCTCCCATGAGAACGATTGTTCGTCTTGCCGTTTTGCTTTCCGTGTGTCTGGCGCCAGGCGGCCTCGTCATGGCCGCCGGAATGACGGCGTCCGACCAGCAACCGGGCCGTCCGGGACAGCCGACGCAGCCGGTGCCCTCGCCGCAAAAGCCAC
>DAINCF010000343.1:152-7777 GCA_036732565.1 Vicinamibacterales bacterium | reverse complement strand
CGTCGCGGCCGGTGAAGACCACCTGGTGGCCGGCGCGCCGCGCGAGTGCGACAATGGCCGCGCCGATGCCCTGGCTGCCGCCGGTGATGAGAAATCGTCTGGGTGCGGTCATGAAGGCCTCTCGTTGTCGATGACGTGAACCGCGATTATAGGACGTCCCATGTCGAGCCTCCCTCACCACGCCAGCCGCACCATCCGCATTCGCCGAGCCGCACCCGAAGACGCGCCCGCGGCCGGGCCGATCTGCTACGAGGCGTTCGCGACCATCAATCGCGAGCACGGCTTTCCGCCGGACATCCCCTCGCCCGCGGCGGCGACCGGGCTGCTGGCGATGCTCTTCGCGCACCCGAGGTTCTACTGTCTCGTCGCCGAGTCCGACGGGCGCATCGTCGGCAGCAATTGCCTCGATGAGCGCGACACGATGGCGGGGCTTGGTCCGATCACGGTCGATCCGACGGCCCAGAACGGCAGCATCGGGCGACAGCTGATGGTCGCGATGATCGAGCGCTCGCGCCAGCGCGGACATGCCGGCGTCCGTCTGCTCCAGTCCGCCTTCCACAATCGATCGCTGTCGCTCTATGCGAAGCTGGGCTTCGACGCGCGCGAACCGATGTCCCTCATGCAGGGCCCACCCATCAAGCGGGCGATTGACGGGTTCATCGTGCGGCCCGCGCGCCCGTCCGATCTCGACGCCTGCAGTGGCATCTGCGAGCGTGTCCACGGCCACAATCGGGCCGAAGCTGTGTCGGAGGCCATCGCCGAGGCCAGCGCGGTGGTCGTCGAGCGTCAGGGGCGCATCACCGGCTACGCCTCCGTGCTCGGATTCTTCGGACACGCGGTCGCGGAGACCGACGACGATCTGCAAGCGATCATCGCGGCGGCTGACAGCTTCGCGGGGCCTGGTGTCATCGTACCGACGCGCAACAGCCGTCTCTTCCGCTGGTGCCTCGCGCATGGCCTGCGCGTGGTGCAGCCGCTGACGCTGATGAGCATGGGCCTTTACAACGAGCCTCGCGGGTCGTATCTGCCTTCGGTCTTGTACTGACGAGGCAGTCAGCCACCTGTCCGGCCGTCTCCATGGCGGAGCTTCTCAATGGAAGACTTTTCACAGCGCCTGTCGCGTGAGGGGACATCTCGTCCGCACCACGCCGGAGTAATCGCGGCCATTCGCGGCTTGGCAGGAATAGTGCTGACGATCGCACAACGGCTGCGTCTTCCGCAGCTCGAGTGTTCACGATGGAGGAGAACTGATGCTGCGATATGTCACAACGACGCTGAGCGCGTTCGCGCTTGCCGGCGCGGTCACGCTGATCGCGCAAGAGCCGGCGCCCGCGCCGAAGGACCAGGCACCCCCGGCGGCCACGCTCACTGGCTGTGTGATGGAAGCCAAGACCACCGACGGCGGCACCGCGTACGTGCTGAACAAGGCCGAAGGTGGATCGGCGGCGATGTACGTCCTCGCCGGCGCGGCCGCGCAATCGGAGCTGGCGAGCCAGGTTAACAAGAAGGTGGAAGTCACGGGGCAGGTGCAGCAGCCAGCCGCGCCGCCGACCGACGATGGCGCGGCCGCGAACCCGAAGGTGCTGCGACCGCCGATCGTTCAGGTCGAGTCGGTGAAGGTCGTCGCGGAGAGCTGCACCAAGTAGCGCATCTCCTTCCACTTTTCGTACTCGTGGGGGCCGGCTCGAGCTGGCCCCCACGCGAGTCTTGCCGCGCACGCTAAGCGTGTTCGTCGGCAGTCGGACCGTACGAGCCGGGCACAGGGACGTCGAGCAGGCGTAAGTACACCGTCAACTGCCCACGATGATGAATCAGATGGCTCAGCGTGAAGTCCCGAAGCGCATCGGTCCGCGATTTTTCGAGTCGAATCTTGCCCATGACCTTCATCCGCCATAGCTGCGCCGCCCTCGCGTCAGTCGCGTTGGCAAGGGCGTGTGAACCGGTCACGACGTTCCGATCGTAGGTCTCGAGCAGGTTGGCGACCGATGTGGCGACGTACGGCGTGAACGTCGTGGGATCGAAGTCGAGCTCGTCCTGGTTGAAGATCGAATCGGCCCAGCCGACGCATTCGACGATGTGCGAGGCGAGCGCGCCGACCGTGAACGATTTCTCGTGCGGACGCCAATCCAGCTTGTCGTTCGGTAGCCGCTCCAAATGCTTGCGTGTGGTCGCCGCTTCGTGAGCGAACTCGGTCCGCAACGAATCGATGATGGTCATGACACATCTCCTCGAGCGCTACTTCACTTTTGCTGAGACGCTCCACTAGATGTCAAGATGGCGGCGAGCTTGGCGTAGTTGTCCTCCGCGTTGTGCTCGAGACCTGCTTTGAGCACGGCATCGCGGACTTCCTGCGAAGGGAAGAGCATGGTGCTGGTGAGCCTCGTCCCGCCGTTGTGCTCGGTCAGGACGGTGGTGTCCAGCACCTCGCCCGCGTCCCAGTCCTCCCAGGCCTCCGTACGAACGAGCCGTTCCGGCGGGACGATCTCGCGATAGACCCCGAGCATGCCGACATCCCGTTTGCCCGGACCGCGCCACACGAAATGGTAGGCGCCGCCGACGCGCAGATCGATCTCGCACACCTCCAACACGCGGCCCGGAGCGGCCATCCAGCGTTTCAGGAGCCCGGGCGTCGTGCACGCGTCGAATACGAGCTGGCGCGGGGCGTGGAAGACGCGCGTCACGACCACTTCCCGGGGCGTCGGCGTCGTGATGTCCACGGTCCGGGCGTCGCTCATCGGCGCTCTCCTTGCTTTCGTGGACCGCGTGCGCGTTTGGGCCGCTTGGCCTCGAGCTCGTCGAGCAGCCCGTCCAGCCGCTGGAACTGGAACTCCCAGCGCTGGCGGTAGCGCTCCAGCCACGCGGTGGCCTCGGCGAGCGGCTTGGCCTCGAGCCGGCAGGGACGTCGCTGCGCGTCGCGACCGCGGGAGACCAGACCGGCACGCTCCAACACCTTGAGGTGCTTGGAAATCGCCGGCTGGCTCAGGGCAAACGGCTCCACCAGCTCCATCACCGAGGCCTCGCCCTTCGCGAGCCGGGCCAGGATGGCGCGCCGCGTCGGATCGGCCAGCGCCGCGAACGTCATGTCGAGGTGCGCGGAGGTCATCGCCAAGATAGCCTTCGGGTTGTATAACCAGATGGTAATTTATGGCCGGTCCGGAGCGCTGTCAAGTCGCGTGTATTGACGGCACAAGTCGCGCGCGGCGTCGGGCCAGAGTGGGTGGGTGAAGACGAAGCCGTGCTCGAGGAGTCGGCGAGGGACGACGCGACGGCTCTTCAAGATCAGCTCGGTCTCGGTGCGGATCAGCGGCGCGCCGATCTCCAGCATCCATGTCGTCGTGGGAAGACCCACGCGCGTGCCCCACGCGCGTCGCAGCGCGCGCATGAAGTCCGCATTCGGCAGCGGGTGCGGCGCCGCGACGTTCACGACGCCATCGAGATCCTCGTGGTCGATGATCCAGCCAAGGGCGCTGACGAAGTCCTCGTAGTGAATCCACGACATGAATTGCCGCCCGTCGCCCGCCTTGCCGCCGAGGCCCCAGCGAACCAGCCGCAACAGCGTGTCGAAGACGCCGCCCCGATCGGGGCTCATCGTCATCGCCGATCGCAGGGCGACTTTTCGGGTCTTCGGCGTGACGGCCTCGGCGAACGCGCGCTCCCAGGCCTGCGCGACGTCGATGCTGAACTTCCACGCGCTGGGCGCGTCCGGTTCATCGCCGCCCATCCGGCCGGTGGTCTCATCGTTGGGCACATCGTAGCGATGGGCGTAGATCGTCGCCGTGCTCGCCTGCAGCCAGACGCGCGGCGGGCGAGCGGCGTCGGCGATGGCCTGGCCGATGACGCGTGTCGACCCGACACGCGACTCCAGAATCTCTCGCCGATGGGCGGGCGTGTATCGACAGTCGACGCTGCGGCCCGCGAGGTTGATGACGACGTCGCAGCCATCGAGCTCTCGCGCCCACGCGCCCAGCGTCGAGCCATCCCAGGAGACGAAGCCCCACGGGTGGGGAGGTGAGCGGCGACTCAGCACCACGACCTCGTGTCCCTCTCGCTGAAAAGCGCGGGCGAGCACCGTGCCGATGTGTCCCGATCCGCCTGGGATGACGATTTTCATGGCCTCGCCCTCAGCCTTTCAGGGCCGCGAGCGGCGCGTCGAGGAGCCCGGCCTCGCGCAGGATGTTCATCAACCGGCGTCGCAACGGGCGCAGCAGCGGAGACGTGATCAGGCGCCTCGTGTCGACGGCCACGCCCACCGCGGCGTCGACGAGCGCGCGCGTCCGTCGCTGATGGGGCGAGGTGTCGTAGAGGAAGTAGAGCAGGATCCCCATGTGCAGGATCCACAATACGGTGGGCGCCGCCTCGCGCACATCATCGGGCAAGCGTTCTCCAGCGATCGCCTCGGCGAACACTTGCGTGCTGAGCTGGCGATGGCTGCGCGTCGCCGGGCCGAACCACGACAGCGGATGTTCTGGGTCGCCGCCGTAGCGGAAGAGCCCGCGCAACAGTCGTCGGTCTTCCTGCATGATCTCGAGCTTGGTGTGCATCGCGGCGCGCAAGCGGTCGCGAAGATCGCCGCCGCGCGCGAAGGCGCCGCGCGCCTGCGCCAGGTGCTCCTGCTGCACGTACTCGTAGTAGGCGCCGACGATCGCCTCTTTGCTGGTGAAGTAGTAGTACGCCGCACCCAGCGACAGGCCGGCACGTCCGGCGATGTCGCGCATGGTCGTGTCGTCGAGCCCGCGATCGCGGAACAGCGCCAGCGCCGTCTCGAGCACGTGACGGCGGGTGTGCTCGCTGGTCGTCCGCTTGGGCACCGCTCGGCCGGCGGCGGCAGAGTTGAACATGTTCAAAGAATAGGTGTCCAGTCAGCGACCGTCAAGTAGTATTGTGAACATGTTCAAAATAGGCGGTTAGTTTAGAGGGCGTTTCAGAATAAACGTGGGGTCCGCCTTCAGGCGGACCTCAGGGCCGGCTGAAGCCGGCCCCCACGCATTTTGAAACGGACTCCGAGTGATTATAGGCGGGCAGTTGCCGGCTAGCTCATCCGGTGGCGCTTTCGACGTCACTGAGGGCCCCAAGCGCCGTGGCAGGGCGCCGCGGCAGTCGGGCCGCGACGATCGCCGACCGCAGGTCGGCGGCCAGCGTCTTGCGGTCGTCGCCGGGCTCTGTCAGCGCGCCGAACCTCACGTCCGCCCCGATGGCCGGCAGCTGCAGCACCTTCCAGAAGTGCCCGACGAGCGTCATGTCGCCCCACCACGCGACCGTCTCTGCTTCGGCTTCCGTACCCTCTGGCGTGTCGTACGCCAGTGCCGCCCACCCGAGCGGACGGCCCGCGCGTCGGGCCGCTTCGATCAACGGGGAGTAGAACGGCAGCACCTCGCGACCATCCGACGAGGTTCCCTCCGGGAACAGCACCACCGTTCGCCCCGACTCGAGGACACGGACGATGGCATCGAGCGCGTCGCTGACGGCCACGCCGCGCGAGCGACGGACGAATACCGTCTCGACGAACCGGGACATCGCGCCGATGAACGGCCAAGATCCAATTTCGTGCTTGGCCACGAACGCCACGTCTCCAATCGAAGCGAGCACCAGGATGTCGACGTAGCTGAGATGATTCGAGACCAGCAGGTGCGGGTCGGTCGCGAGCGTGCCGTCGAGACGCACGTCGACGTTCATCACCCACAGCATGAAGCGCGCCCACGACTGACAGGCCACGGCGCGCCTCGCGCGGCGCACGGGTTCGGCCGCCAGCAACGTCCACATCGCGGCGCCGGCCCAGAAGGCGGCCGTGCCGGACACGATGAGCATGACGCGCGTCGCTGCAACCAGGTACGGCGTCACGTTCACGGTGACATCGGCTCGAAGGCGGCTCAAACGTCCTCGCCGAAGAAAGCGCGGAAGCGCTCCTCCGTCAGATGCGCCACGTCGAACACCACGAAGAAATCGATGGTGCCGAAGCGGCGATCGATGGCGGGGGTGCCGAGCACGCGCGCACCGTAGCGGAGATACAGACGCATCAACGGCGGCAGCGGCGGGGTCCCCGACGCGCCTGCGCGGCGGGGTGCGAGCGGCGCCTCGACGTCCTCTGGCACCGGCATCGAGCGGCGCGGCAACACGTACTGCGGAAGCGGCGCGACGTCGAAGCGAGGATCCACGTGCCCACCGCGTTCGAGCTGTCGCATGACGCTCCACCCGACGGCCTCGTCCTGCGTCGACACCGAGCAGCAGCCAAACAGGTAGCGCTTCTGATTGAAGGCGACGTAGCGCGCCAGACCGCGCCAGAGGAGAAACAGGACTTGGGTGTTGCGATGATCCGCGGCCACGCACGCGCGTCCCACTTCCACCGCGTCATCGATGATCGCGGCCGGCAGTCGCGACAGATCGAACTCACTCGCCGAGTAGAAGCCGAGGTGACGCGCGGCCACCGCGGTGGTCTGCATTCGATAGGTGCCGATCACCTCGTCGGACGCGTTCGCGCGCGTGACCAGCAGGTGGTGGCATCCGGGATCGTACTCATCGAGATCGCGGCCGGTCTCGAACGACGAGGCCAGACCTTCTCCGAGCTCGACGTTGAAGACGTTGAAGCGGAGCGCGAGTGCCGCGTCGAGATCGCGAAGCGATCGCGCGAAACGCGCCTGATAGCGCCGAGCGGCGAGAGTGCCTGGGGGTAAGGCATCAGCGGAGGCCGGGTAGTTGACGAGAGCTGGATCGCCAGCGGCTGTCGGCTGCATCTCGCCGGATTGTCGGACTCGTGCCACCCAGGCGTATGACGGTCGAGTAACCGTTGCGCAAATTGTTGACAACCCTGATGTAGCGGTGTCGCGAGCCCGTATCATCTGTGCAGAACGTCTGGCAATTCTGTTGATACGCTCCACTAGTGATGCCGCCAGGCTCTCGCGCGTGTCGTTGCGAAACGATTTCGTGGAGCGGGTCTATGCCTCGCTCGCCGGCGTCTATGACGTCTTCTTCGGCCTCGCGCTCCAGCCCGGGCGTCAGGTGGCGTTGGCACGGATGTCACTGCGGCCGGGCATGCGGCTGCTCGAAGTCGGCGTCGGCACGGGCCTCAGCGCGCTGATGTATCCGCCGGAGGTCAAGGCGGTCGGCGTGGATCTCTCCGCGCCGATGTTGGAGCAGGCGCGGCGGCGGCTCGCGCAGGCAGGCCGTGGATCGGTGACGCTCTGTCGAACGGATGCGTCACGGCTGCCGTTCGCCGACGGGCAATTCGACGTGGTCTTCGCCCCCTACGTCATGAACGCCGTCCCCGACGCCATCGGTGTCGCGCGCGAGATGCAGCGCGTCTGTCGGCCCGGCGGACAGATCGTCCTGCTGAATCACTTCCGCAGTCAGCGCGCGGCGATGCAGCGCGTCGAGCACCTCGTCTCTCCGGTGCTTGCGCATCTGGGCTTTACATGGGATCTCGACATGCCCACGCTGATCGCCGGCGCCAACCTGCAGGTCGAGTCGATCGAAGGCGTGAACATCCCGCGATTCTCGTCGTTGGTGATGTGCCGCGCGGTGTGAGCTCGTTCGTACGTGGGGCCGGCTCTCGTACGTTGGGGGCACCTCTCGTACGTGGGGGCACCTCTCGTACGTGGGGGCACCTCTCGTACGTGGGGGCACCTCTCGTA
>DAINCF010000342.1:0-7808 GCA_036732565.1 Vicinamibacterales bacterium | reverse complement strand
CGACAAACGCCGTGGTGGAGGCCTGTGCCATCGCGGTCCGCGGCGGATGCGGAAGCAGCAGACCGCTCAGGAGGGTGACCGTCGCGAGTCGGAGGGCTGTCGACATGGCCCAAGAGACTAGCAGATTCGCTGCCGATTGAAGATTTCAGATTGTTTCGGATTGCAGCTATGATCGAGGGTGTCGATGTAGGGCGGCTCGCGAGCCGCCCCTACGGTGTCTCTTGTCAAAGGAGTTGGTAACCGTGCTCGTTCAGCGTTATCCCGAACCGTTCATTGCCCCGATGCGTGCGGAGTTGCAGCGCCTCGGCTTCGAGGACCTGCACACGCCAGAGGCTGTCGTCGACGCCTTCAAGCGTCCCGGCACGACGTTGCTCGTCGTCAACTCGGTGTGCGGATGTGCTGCCGGCAAGGCGCGTCCAGGCATCGCGCTGGCGCTGCGAGCCGGGAAGCGCCCCGATCACCTGACCACGGTGTTTGCCGGCGGCGATGTCGAGGCCACGGCTGAAGCCCGCGCCCACTTCGAACCGTATCCACCGTCGTCGCCGTCGATCGGCCTGCTCAAGGATGGCGTGCTCGTCTACATGATGGAGCGGCGTGACATCGAGAACCAGACCGCCGACATGATTGCCGCGCGGTTGCAGCACGCATTCGACGCCCATTGCTAGGAAGGCAGGCCTGAAGGCCTGCGCTACGTACGCGCTTGAAGGCGTGCGCGACGTACGCGCGTGAAGGGCCTGTGCTACGTCCGGATCGCCACAACCGCGTTCCTTGTGTCGGACGTCGCCTCGTCTCGTACGCTTGCCTTGTCTCGTACGCTTCTTGTCTCGTACCCTTGCCGTTGTGTCGTACGTAGCGCAGGCCTTCAGGCCTGCCTCGTATGAGCCGTTCTGCCATGGTCGCCGCGCAGCGTGCCCATCTGTAATTCTTCTGTTTTTCACATGCTAGACTTCGTCCTCTCATACGGAGGGCGATAGTACATGTCTCCATTTGTCTTCGCGCGGGTCGTGTGTGGCGCTGCCTTGCTGATCACGCTGCTCACCGCGTTTGGCGATCGGCCTCACGCGCAGGCGAGCGCGACGATCGACGCCCGCATGTTTCAATCGCTGCAGTGGCGCAACATCGGCCCCGTGCGTGGCGGCCGATCGATTGCGGCATCGGGCGTCGTCGGCCGGCCCAACGAGGCGTACTTCGGCGCCACCGGCGGCGGATTATGGAAAACCACCGACTACGGGACAACTTGGAGCCCCGTCACGGATGGACAGATCGGCAGCTCCTCCGTCGGCGCCGTCGCCGTGTCCGAGACGAGCCCGGACGTGGTGTTCATCGGCATGGGCGAGACCTGCATCCGCGGCAACATCATGCAGGGCGACGGCATTTACAAGAGCAGCGATGCCGGGAAGACCTGGACCGCCTCCGGCTTCAACACCCACGGCCAGGCCATTTCGAAGATCCGCATCCACCCAACCAACGCCGAGGTCGTCTTTGCGGCTGTCTTTGGCAACGTGGTGACGCCGAGCGCAGAGCGCGGGGTGTTCAAGTCGAGTGACGGCGGCAAGACCTGGAAGAAAACGCTGTTCCGCGACGACAAGACGGCCGCAATCGACTTGTCGATCGATCGACGCACCCCCAACGTGATGTACGCGGCGCTGTGGGAGGCGTACCGGATGTCGTGGCAGATGTCGAGCGGCGGCGCCGGCAGCGGCCTCTTCAAGTCCACCGACGGTGGTGAGACCTGGACGGAGATCACGCGCAATACCGGCCTCCCGTCAGGTGTGGTGGGACGCATCGGGGTGGCGGTCTCGCCGGCCGATTCGAACCGGGTGTTCGCGCTCGTCGAGAACGAGAGCGGCGGCCTGTTCGTGTCCGACGATGCGGGCGCGACCTGGAAGCTGACGAGCGACGATCGCAACATCCGCCAGCGCGCGTTCTACTACACGCATGTCGTCGCCGATACGAAGGACCGGGAGACCGTCTGGCTGCTGAACGTCAACATGTATCGATCGACCGACAGCGGCAAGACGCTGACCAACGTGCGGGCCCCGCACGGCGACTATCACGACATGTGGATCGATCCGAACGATGCGCAGCACCTGGTGAACGCCAACGACGGCGGCGGGACGGTATCCGTGAACTGGGGAACGAGCTGGACCGACGAGGACTATCAGACGGCGCAGATCTATCGGCTCGGCGTGTCGAATACGTTTCCGTACTATGCATGCGGCGGACAGCAGGACAACACCACCGTGTGCGTCCCAATCAGCGCCGCGCCGGGCGATCTCGGCCTCGGTTACTTCGCGGCCGGCGGTGGCGAAAGCGGCTACGTCACGCCGCACCCGACGACGACCAACCTGTACTACTCAGGCAGTCAGGGCGCGCTCATCACGCGCTTCGATCGCGAGACCGGACACATTCGCGACATCCAGCCCTATCCGCGCTTCTTCTCCGGTGAGCCGGCCAAGGATCTCCCGGAGCGCTGGCAGTGGACGTTTCCAATCGTGTTCGATCCGTTCGACGACAAGAGCCTGATGATCGCGTCGCAGCACATCTGGAAGACTACCGACGATGGGCAGACGTGGACGCGAATCAGTCCGGATCTGACGCGCGCCGATCCCAAGACCCTTGGGGATTCGGGCGGACCGATCACGCGCGACATGAACGGCCCGGAAATCTACGGCACCGTCTTCGCGATTGGCCCCTCCACGGTGGAACGCGGTCTGATCTGGACCGGATCGGACGATGGCCTGGTGCAGGTGACGCGTGACGGCGGCAAGAGCTGGAACAACATCACGCCGCCCGGCATCGGCGACTTCACGCGCATCAGCACGGTCGAGCCGTCACCGCACAAGTCGAAAGCCGGTACCGCGTACGTCGCGGGGAAGCGCTATCTCGTGCCGCCGGGCGACCGACAGCCGTATCTCTTCAAGACCGACGACTACGGGAAGACGTGGAAGAAGATCGTCACCGGCATCGCCGCTCACCACTACACACACTCGATTCGCGAGGACCCGAAGCGTCCCGGGCTGCTCTTCGCCGGCACCGAGCACGGCACCTACGTGTCGTTCAACGACGGCGAGAGCTGGCAGTCACTCCGCCTGAACATGCCCGACACGCAGATCTCGGACCTCGCCGTGAAGGGCGACGACCTCATCGTGTCGACGCACGGCCGATCGTTCTGGGCGCTGCAGAACATCACGACGCTGCGCCAGCTCGCGCCCGAGACATCGTCGGCGGCCTTGAAGGTCTTCGAGCCGAGGCCAGCGGTCCGCGCCTACAACCGCGCCGACATCGACTACTTCCTCACCTCCGCGGCCGACAAGGTCGTCGTCGACGTCCTCGATGGCACCGGCAAAGTGGTTCGCACCTTTACCGGCACGGCAGAGGACGAAAAGGCGCGTGAGAAGGGAGATGGGGGAGGTGAAGAGGGGTTCTTCGGCGGGCCGCCGCAGCTGCCGCCGCCGGTCAAGGCGGGACTGAATCGGTTTACCTGGGATCTCCGTTATCCCGGCGCGACGGCGTTCCCCGGCATGATCATCTGGGGGGGCAACCCGCGCAACGGTCCGCTCGCGGTGCCCGGCAAATATCAGGTCCGTGTGACCGCGAGCGGACAGACGCAAACGGTACCGTTGCTCGTCGAGAAACACCCACGCTTCGAGAACGTGTCGGTCGCCGACCTGCAGAAGCAGTTCGACTTCGCCATCGAGATCCGCGATCGCACCAGCCAGGCGAACGAGGCCGTCGTGCGCATCCGTGACATGAAGGCGCAGATCGCCGAGCGTGTGCAGAAATCGAAGAACACCCGGTTGAAGGAGATCGGGGACCTCGTCACCCAGCGCTTGAGCGTGGTCGAAGAGGAGGTCTATCAGGTGCGGAACCGCAGCGGGCAGGATCCGTTGAACTATCCGATCAAGATCAACAACCGCCTGGCGGCGTTGAGACGCAGCGTGGAAACCGGCGACAACCCGCCGACCGACGGTTCCCGCGAGATCTACACGATGCTGAGCGCCGATCTCCAGAAACAGCTCGACGAGCTCGCGCAGATCGAGAAGGGAGATCTGTTGAACTTCAACAAGGCGGCGACCGCGCTCAAACTCGGGGCTGTGGCCGCTAAACCAGTTCAGCGGCCACAGTAGGCGCGCTCACTTCGTTCGCGCGTGGGCGGCTCGCTCCGCTCGCCGTAAGGCCTCGCGCCTTCGGCGCTCGGAGGAACAACGTACATTCCTTCCGCGAACGGCGTGAGCGGCCCTCCGAGCCACGAAGTGGCGAGGCCCACGAGCGAGCGGTGCGAGCGAGGCCTATCCTCCCCGCGTGTGCATTTCCAGGTGCGGATCGCGTTTGAGGTCGTTGACGGGAATCCAGGCGGACCGATTGCGCTGGGCGAGACGGTCCTCAGCTCCTCGATCGGTGCGTTGCGTCCAGGCGTCCGCGATGATCGCGCGCAGTCTCGCATCGTCGGCGCCGCTGCGAAGCGCGCCGCGTAGATCGATCCCCCGCGTGGCGTAGAGGCAGAGGTAGTACATGCCGTCTGCCGTCAGACGACTACGGTCGCACGATCCGCAGAAGGGCGCGGTCGTCGAGGCAATGATGCCGAACACCGTGCCATCCGGCAGCTGGAACCGATCGGCGGGCGCGGATGCGCTCGAATCGACCGGCGTCACCGGTCCGAAGGACTTCGCCACGACGTCCAGAATCTCCGTCCGGGTCACGACCTGATCGACGGTCCATCGCGTGGCGCCGCCGACGTCCATGTACTCGATGAACCGAAGCTCCGCCCCGCGGCTGCGCGCGAACTCCAGCATCGGCACGATCTCGTCGTCGTTCACGCCGCGAATCACCACCGTGTCGATCTTCAAGCCAGGAAACAACGGAGCCGCGGCATCGATGCCGGCGAGCACGGCATCGAGCTGATCGAAGCGTGCCAGCTGAATGAAGCGCTCGCGGTGAAGGGTGTCGAGGCTTACGGTCACGCGATGGAGTCCGGCCCGCCGCAGCTCGGACGCCGCGCCGGCCAACAGCACGCCATTGGTGGTCATCGCCAGATCGCGAACCCCAGCCTTCGCGTGCAAGCGCTCGATGAGCACCGGGAGATCCCGGCGCAGCAGCGGCTCGCCCCCGGTCAGACGGATGCGATCGAGACCCAGGTCGAGGAACCGATCGACGAGGCGATCGATCTCTTCGAACTGGAGGATGTCTTCCTTCGGCAGCCAGCGATACTCCTCCTCCGGCATGCAGTACTGACACCGCAGGTTGCATCGGTCCGTGACCGACAGCCGAAGGTTGCCAAGAGGCCTGGCGTGGCGATCGAGAAGCATGCGATCCCCTAATTATGGCCTACAGTGAGGCGAAAGCGGAACCGCCTGTGCGGTAAACGTCATTTCTTTGGCGTCGTAACAACTTCTGGTCCACCGACACCGTCTTCTACATGGTCATGGCCCGTTGTTGGCGGCTGGTCGTCTGCGTCGTTGTGAGCGTCGTGCTGGGCGCGGCAGAAGGCGCGCGTGCGCAGGGACGGCTGACGGTCTGGGTGGTCGATCCGACCGGCGGCGCGATTCCGGGAGCGCAGGTGATCGCGCTGGCGGACGGTGCCGTCCTGGCCGAGCTCACGGCTGGCGCTCGCGGCGGCGTCGAGATCCCGATTAGCCGCCAGACGACGATTCACGTCATCGTCAGCGCCACAGGCTTCGAGACGGTCGCGCAAGACCTCCCACTCAGCGGACGCGCTCCGACCCCGGTCAGCATCACCCTTCCCGTCGCCGGCGTGACAGACGAAGTCACCGTGGCGGGTGCGGCGCAAGAGGCTGGCGCGGCGACGTTCGCCCTCACGCCCGCCGAAATGGACGCGCTGCCCGACGATGAGGAGTCGCTGCTGAAGATGCTCGAGGAGCTGGCGGGCGCTGGCGCGGACATTCGCGTCGATGGCTTCACCGGCCGGCTGCCTCGCAAGGAACAGATCCTCCGCATCACCGTACGCCGCGATGCGTACTCGGCGGAATTTCAGCAGCCGGGTCAGGGCCGGGTCGACATCCTGACACGGCCGAACGCCGAGTTCTGGCGCGGCAACGGATCCGTGCAGTACCGGCCGTCGGGCCTCGCCGCGAACAACGCGCTGGCGCGGCAAAGCGGATCCGGGACCTATCGCAGCCTCAATGGATCGATTGCCGGGCCGCTCTCGCGAAGCAAGACCGCGATCTTTCTCGAGGGCGAGTCGACGCATGCCGAGGACTCGCGAGCGATCTCGGCGATCACACCGACGGGTCCGTTCGTCACCGCCGTGGATCAGCAGACTGACGACTACCGGATCAACGCGCGTCTCGAGACCCTGGTGCGGAAGACCACCCTGATGCGCATCACCTGGTCGGGCAGTCAAGGGACGCGAGACAACCAGGGGCTGTCGACGCTCGATCTGCCGGAACGCGGCTATTCACAGGAGTCGCTCGATCATTCGGTGCGCGCCAGCGTCGACGGCGGGACCAAGCTGCCGTACTTCGTCCGCATCCGCGGCGAATTCGATCGCGAGCGCTCGACTCCGGATGTCGTCGGTCGCGCGATCGTCGTGAACAACGCGTTTCGCGCCGGCGGCGCCAGCCAGTCGGGCGTGAATCGCAACTCGCGCGCCGATGTCGAGTCGGCGGTCACGCTCATGACGCGCCCCTTCACGGTGCGGACGGGCGGGCAGATGATCTGGAATCGAGACGCGCAGGGTGTGGTCCGCAACACGCTCGGCACCTTCACGTTCCTCAACCTCGATGACTACCGGGCCAACAGCCCCGCGACGTTCACGCAACGCGTCGGTGCGCGATCGCTGACAATCGAGACGTTCCAACTCGCCACCTTCGCGCAAGCGGACGTGCAGCTCCGCGGCGGCTGGTCGCTGGGTGTCGGCGCGCGCTATCAATGGCAGACCAACCTCGACGATCGCGCGGCGCTGTCCCCGCGCGTTGGCGTGTCACGCGCGATGAACGAGGGCCGCACGACGCTGCGCGGTGGCTACGGGTGGTTCTACGGCTGGCTGCCGACCAACGTCTGGGAGGAGCAGCTCCGCCTGAGCAGCGGGTCGACCGAGCAGGAGATCATCATTCGACATCCGGGCTTTCCCGATCCGGTCCTGAGCGGCGACCTCGACGCGCCACGACAGGATCTGCCCTCGCGCGTGATGATTCCCGAGACCGCCGACCTCACGCGGTGGTCGCGGGCCTCGGTGGGTCTGGCGCAGCAGCTCCGCGGCGGATTTCGCGCCAACGTCGAGGTCCATCGACTCTGGACGTCCGGCGAATGGCGGGCGATCGACGTCAACGCCCCCATCGACGGCCTGCGCCCCGATAGCACGCGCGGACGCGTCCTGCGCGTCGACTCCATCGGTCGCGTTACCGAAACCGGTTTCGCGACGGATTTCGGGTTCTTCGCGCGTAACCGATTCGGCAACGTGCGGTACTCGTGGGCTCGCCGGTGGTCGGATGGCGACGATGCGCTGACACCACCGCCTGATGGCCACACGCTGGCCACCGAATGGGGACCCTCGCGCAGCGATCCCGGTCATCGTCTCTTCTGGGCGGTGGGTACACCTATCAGGTGGGGAATCAGCGTGGGTCTGTTCGGTCGTCTGCAGCAGGGCAGCCGCTACAACGTGACTACCGGCCTGGATGCCAACGGCGACGCGTTCTTCATCGAGCGGCCCGACGGCATCGGACGCAACGATCGACGCGGCACGACGGTGGTCAGCAACGACCTGCGCCTGTCGTGGCGTCCATCGGTGTTCGGCGGTGTGGCCGCACAGCGCGGCCCCGGCGGCCCAGGCCCACGCGGACGCGGTG
>DAINCF010000341.1:0-7880 GCA_036732565.1 Vicinamibacterales bacterium | reverse complement strand
GCCCATCCCGATCTCGTCGCCGTAGTAGATGATGGGCGAGCCCGGCAGGGACAGCAGCAGGCTGTTCAACAGCTCCATGCGATTGAGGCTGTACTCCATCAGCGGCGCCAGCCGGCGGCGAATCCCACGATTGAGCCGCATCTGCGGGTCGGCGGCGTACACGCCATACAGATAGTCCCGTTCCTCGTCGGTGACCATCTCGAGCGTCATCTCATCGTGATTGCGGAGGAACAGCGCCCACTGACAGTTCGCCGGAATTTCCGGCGTCTGCCGCATGATCTCGACGATGGGGTGGGCGTCCTCCTGGCGCACGCCCATGAAGATGCGCGGCATCAACGGGAAGTGATAGGCGAGATGGCACTCGTCGCCGTCACCGAAGTACGGACGCACGTCGGCCGGCCACTGGTTGGCCTCTGCCAGCAGCGCGCGATTCTCGTAGCGAGCGTCGAGCTCGCGACGCAGCGTTTTCAGGATCTCGTGCGTCTCGAACAGATTCTCGCAGTTCGTTCCCTCGCGCTCGATGAGGTAGGGCACGGCGTCGAGTCGCAAGCCATCGACGCCCATGTCGAGCCAGTACTGCATGACCTTCACGACCGCTCGCCGCACGTGCGGGTTGTCGTAGTTCAGGTCCGGTTGGTGACTGAAGAAGCGGTGCCAGTAGTGCGCCTTCGCCACCTGATCCCAGGACCAGTTCGACACCTCGGTGTCGGTGAAGATGATGCGCGCCTGCTCGTACTCACGCCCGGTGTCGCTCCACACGTAGTACTTGCGCTTGGCGGACCCCGGCGCGGCTCGCCGCGCCGCCTGGAACCACGGATGCTGATCGGACGTGTGATTGACGACGAGCTCGGTGAAGACCCGCAGGCCGCGATTGTGCGCCTCGCGGAGGAACGTCTTGAAGTCGCGCAGCGTGCCGTACGACTTGTGCACGTCTCGATAGTTCGAGATGTCGTAGCCGTCGTCTCTGAGCGGCGAGGGATAGAACGGCAGCAGCCAGATGCAGTTGACCCCGAGCTCTTGGATGTAATCGAGCTTCTGGATCAGGCCGGGAAAATCGCCGATGCCATCACCGTTCGAGTCGAAGAAAGCGCGGACGTGAAGCTCGTAAATGACTGCGTCCTTGAACCAGAGCGAATCGCTGCCTGACTGACTCATGCCGGCCTCTTGGGCGCCGATACCTGACGGGCGACGCCGGACGTGCGTTCGATGAGCAGGAGATGCGCCGGGGTACCGGCGGGATCGAGGCGCACGTAGTTCCAGGCGCCAGTCCATTCGAATCGCGCACCGGACAGAAGATCGTGGACGGCGAAGCGCTCATCGTCCGAGACCGGATCCTCCTCCAGAGCCACGCATACCCACCCATCCCTGGGTGTCTTGGGATCGAGTGAAACGATCGTCAGCAACCTGACGGGATCGTCGGGCGCCGTCTTGCTGTAAGCCAACACGTGATCGCTGGTGGTCAGGTGAAAGCGCAGGCCCTCGTTGAACTGCAGCGCGCGATGCGTGTGACGGATCTGATTGAGCCGTGTGAGGAGATCTTTCAGGTTCCCCGGCCGGTCCCAATCCCACAGGCGAATCTGGTATTTCTCCGAATCCAGGTACTCTTCCGAATTGGGCACGCCGCGTCCTTCGGCGATCTCGAAGCCGCTATAGATGCCGTAGGTCGCACCCAGCGTCGCGGCCAGGACCGCGCGAATGCGAAACGCCGCCGGCCCGCCCTGCTGCAGATAGGCGTGAAGGATGTCCGGCGTGTTGGCGAACAGATTCGGGCGGTAGTACTCCCGCATCTCGGTTCGCGTCAGCTCGGTGAAGTACTCGTCGATCTCCTTCTTCGTGTTGCGCCAGGTGAAGTAGGTGTAGGACTGCGTGAAGCCCAGCCTGGCCAGCTGCTTCATGATCTTGGGGCGCGTGAACGCTTCGGACAGGAAGACGACACCGGGGTCGCGTGCCTGCACGTCCGCGATCAACCACTCCCAGAACCCGAACGGCTTGGTGTGGGGGTTGTCGACGCGGAAGATGCGCACGCCGTGCGACATCCAGAACAGCACGACGTCCCGCAGCTCGCGCCACAGCGCCTGCCAGTCGTCGGTCTCGAAGTCGAACGGGTAGATGTCCTGGTATTTCTTCGGCGGGTTCTCCGCGTACTTGATCGATCCGTCGGGACGATGCTTGAACCACTCCGGATGCTGCGTGACGTAGGGGTGATCGGGCGAGCACTGATACGCGAGATCCAGCGCCACCTCGAGTCCGAAGCGTTCGGCTTCCTCGCGAAAGACGTCGAAGTCCTCGAGTGTGCCGAGCCCCGGCTCCACGGCGGTGTGTCCGCCCTCGGGTCCGCCGATCGCCCACGGACTGCCAGGATCGCCGGGCTGCGGCGTCAGCGTATTGCCGCGACCCTTGCGATGCGCCCGGCCGATCGGATGGATTGGCGGCAGATACAGCACGTCGAAGCCCATGCCGGCAATCTCGGGGAGACGGGAGGCCGCTTCGGCGAACGTGGCGCTGCGGACAGGCGTGGTGCCCGCCCGTTCGGCAGCGCTCACATCGGTTCGCGCCGACCGCGGGAACATCTCGTACCACGCGCCCGTGCGCGCGATCTCGCGATCGACCTTCACCGCCAGCGTTCGCGCATAGGTGGACGAGAGCCGTCGATCGGGCGCGGAGGCCATGCGGATCAGCAGATCGGTCGACAGCGCGACGCGGGCCCGCTCCTCGGCCAGGCCGTCGGCGGACAGCGCCACCGCCGCATCGAGCAACCAGCGTCGCTCGACGCCAACCGGCAACCGGGCCGCCGCGGATTTCACGAGCGCCGCGCCTTCGAGCAGCTCCGGAAGAATGTCCTGACCGGCCTTGAGACGCGCTTCGAGCGCGTGCCGCCACGACGCGAAGTGATCGACCCAGGCCTCGACGGTGTACTCGTACCAGCCGACGCTCTCCACCGTGAAGTCCGCGGTCCAGAGATCGTTCTCGACCAGCGTCATCGGGGTCTCGCGCCACGCGACGTCTTCGTCGACCACGGCCTGCTGCACCACGCGCATCCCCTGCACCTCGCGCACCGCTTGACGCGTGCGAACCGGCTGGACCTCCGGCACCTGGGACACCCGCGGCATCTGGAGAGCGTGTGGAACCTGCAGCACCCGCGGCACCAGCGCGCGCTCTCTGAATCGCACGATCGCCGCGAGCTTGTCGTGACCGTCGGCGAACAGGTCGGCCTCGACATGCACGACCTCGCCCGGCGTGCGTTTGATTGGAAAGCGACCGCCGTCGATCTCGGGAGAGACCCGGGCGATGACAGCTCGGCGGCGTCCTTCGTCGGGGAGCGGATTGCGATCCGATCGTCGGCGATCGCTCATTTCCTTCCTGCCTTCGTCTTCCGATCTTCCAGCTTCTTGTCGGTGGCCCGTCGCTCGGGCACGAAATTGCCAGCGACGGCCACGAACAAGGCGACCGATCGGCTCTCCAATGGATACACCATGCCTGTGCCGATCTCGCGACCTTCCCGACTCTCATCGAAGGTATCGATCACGGCACGCCAGATCGCGATACCGGGCGGTCCCGGCAGCGTGAATGCCACGGCGGCATCATGCGCGTTGAACAACGCGAGCAGCGTGTCGCCTTTTACCGGCAGCCCCGCGGCATCGATGTCGTCGGCGGCTTCGCCAGCGAGAAGCATGCCGATGGTTCGGACGTCCGGCGCCTGCCACAGCTCCTGCGTCATCTCGCCGCCGCCCGGCGCCAGCCACGCGATGTCCTTCATGCCGTTGATGGGCACACCTCGCAGGAACCCGCGGCGGCGCAGCGTCGACTGCGATCGGCGAAGCGCGACCATGCGCCTGGTGAAGGCCAGCAGCTTCCCTTTATCTCCGTCGAGATCCCAGTGCGTCCAGGTCAGCGGGCTGTCGTGGCAGTAGGCGTTGTTGTTGCCCAGCTGCGTTCGCCCCACCTCGTCGCCGCCGCACAGCATCGGCACGCCCTGCGACAGCAGCAGTGTCGCCAGGAAGTTTCGCTTCTGCCGCTCCCGCAACGCCCGGATCGCCGCGTCGACCGTCGGGCCCTCGACCCCGCAGTTCCAGCTCGAGTTGTTCGACTCGCCGTCACGATTGCTCTCGAGGTTGGCGTCGTTGTGCTTCTCGTTGTAGCTGACGAGGTCGTGCAGCGTGAAGCCGTCGTGGCAGGTCACGAAGTTGATGCTGGAGTACGGTCGCCGGCCGCTGCGGCTGTAGAGATCGCTGCTGCCGGCCAGCCGCGTCGCGAATTCAGACGCGACGCCCGGATCGCCACGCCAGAAGCGACGGACCGTGTCCCGGTACTTCCCGTTCCACTCGGTCCACAGCACCGGGAAATTGCCGACCTGGTAGCCGCCTTCGCCGAGGTCCCACGGCTCCGCGATGAGCTTCACCTGCGAGATCAACGGATCCTGATGGATGACGTCGAAGAACGCCGCGAGTCGATCCACTTCGTAGAGCTCGCGCGCAAGCGTGCTGGCGAGGTCGAAGCGAAAACCGTCGACATGCATCTCGGTCACCCAGTAGCGCAGGCTGTCCATGATGAGCTGCAGCACGTGCGGCGACTGCATGTTGAGCGTGTTGCCGGTACCGGTGAAGTCGAGATGGACGCGGGGGTCATCGGGCATCAGCCGGTAATACGACGAGTTGTCGATCCCGCGCATCGACAACGTCGGGCCGAGCTGATTCCCCTCCGCGGTGTGGTTGTAGACGACATCGAGAATCACTTCGATGCCTGCGGCGTGCAAAGCACGCACCATCATCTTGAACTCGCGCACCGAGTCCAGCGGGGTGCCGGACTCCGAGAAACGAAGGTCGGGCGCGAAGTACGAGAGCGTGTTGTAGCCCCAGTAGTTGCTGAGCCCGCGCTCCACCAGGTGACGGTCGTAGTCGTGGTGGTGCACGGGCATCAGCTCAACCGCCGTGATGCCGAGCGACAGCAAGTGATCGATCGCCGGCTGCAGCGTCAACGCGGTGTAGGTCCCGCGCGCCGGCTCGGGTATCAGCGGATTGAGCTTGGTGAAGCCCTTGGTGTGCATCTCGTAGATCACGGTGCGGTGCCAGGGCGTGCGCGGCGGGCGATCGTCCCCCCACGTGAAGGACGGATCGAGCACGGCGCCGAGCGGCGCGAACGGCGCGCTGTCGCGAGCATCGAAGCTGAGGTCCGCCTCCGGGCTCCCGATCGTGTAGCCGAACAGCGCATCGTCCCACCGCGTCATCCGCGCGATGGATTTCGTGTAGGGATCGACGAGCAGCTTGTTGGCGTTGAAGCGCAGACCGTGATTCGGCTCGTAAGGACCGTGGACCCTGTAGCCGTACAGCTGGCCGGGTTTCAGGTCGGGCAGGTAGCCATGCCAGACCATGTCCGTCTGCTCGCGCAGCGGCACACGTGCGCTCTCGCGCGTGGCGTCGACGTGGTCGAAGAGGCAGAGCTCAACGGCGGTCGCGTGCTCGGAGAACAGCGCGAAATTGACGCCGAGACCATCCCACGTTGCGCCCAGTGGATAAGGTGACCCAGGGAAGACCCGCATGCAGGCGGATAGTCTGACATACGGGCATGGAAGAGGTAGCGGAGGGCCGTAGGGGCGGCTCGCGAGCCGCCCCTACCGTTCCAATTCCTCGACAGCGTCGACGAGCGCCTCGAGCAGCAGGCGGTCCCGTTCCTCCTCCCGCTCCTTCTGAGTGCGGCCGAACGCTGGGCCGGGTTCCGTGAAGTTCTGGACGACGCAGGCCGCGTCACAGTTGAGCAGGCCCACGTGCGCGGCCTTGACGGTCAGTTGTGTCAGCCAGTGATCGAAGAGCACGGCCTCAGCCGTTTGATCCTTGTGGTCCGGGTTCCACGCCAGCAACTGATCGATCGCCTTCGCGACCTTCGGGTCGACGGGGACGCTTCTCTTCCCGACGGAGAACGAGAGGAGCGTTGTGACCGTACCGGTGAACGGCGACGGTTGCGGATCGCCCGGCATGGTGACGCCGGTACGCGGGCGGAACCGCTCTTTTACGCCCTTTAGCAACGGCACGACGGCACGCGCCGCGGTTGGCGTGTCGGGCCCCTGAGCCGCGCTCGGCAGCGGCACCATCGTCAGCGCCAGGAGCGCGACGAGCATGGTGCGGGTCATAACTCACCCCCGGGTGAAGGCGAAGTAAAGATCGTCGCGCGTCGCCTCGCCTTGCAAATGACGCAGGACGATGCGGCTCGCGAGGAAAGCGCTTGCAGGATCGTGGCCAGTGGCCCAGGCGAAGAGATGGCGCGGGTAGTTGCGATGCGGTCCAGCCACCATCACCGCGTCGCTCGAACGGGCGAATGGCACGTCCCACCCGTAGGACGGCTGCACGCCGGAGATGGCCGGATAGAGCCGCAGCAGCTCGTACATGAGCTGACCGGTTTTCTGCACCAGCAGCTTGTCCTTGCCGCGTCCCTTGGTTCGACGTTGATCGGCACCCGCGACGAGCAACCGATCGCCAGGCGCTCGACGAATGAGGTGCTCGGGCGTCTCTCGATCGGTGATGACCAACTCGTCGAAGAGCTGACGGCGAATCGAGGCTGGAAGCGCGTCGGTGACCACGATGAAGCGCTCTTCGAATCGAAAGTGTCGCTTCAGCGGGCGGAACAGATCCGTGGGCTCACCGGTGCAGACGACGACGGTGTCGGCAGTGACGAGGCCGCCTTCGGTCTGGACTTCGACGTGACGCTTGCGCGGGCGAATCTTGCGGACGGCCGTGCGCTCGAAGATCTGCGCGCCTCGCGCGCGAGCCTCCCGCGCGAAGCTCAGTGCCAGGCCGTGCGGATTAGCGACGCCCCACCCTTTCATCCGCATCGCTCCCGTCGTTTCCGTCTTGGCAACGGCGGACGCGCGCGGCGCATTCAGCCACTGGGCGTCGATGTCGGCCTCTCGCCGCGCAGTGGTTTCCTTCTGCAGCGCGGTGTCCGCGCCATAGGGTCCCGCGATTCGCTGCGCATCGACGAGATCGAGAGCCGACCTCGCGGACAACCGTCGTGTGGTCGTTGCCAGATCCAGCACCGCCCGTCGCGTGGCATCGAAGATCGCGCGGGCGGCGCGACGGCCAATCTGCTTCTCGAGATCGCGAAACGAGAGGGTGGGCTCGGCACGGGCGGCGCCGTCCGCATGGGCGCTGGGTCCGCGCCCCACGCGATCGGCTTCGAGCAGCACCACCTTGATGCCCGCAGCGCTGCACGCATACGCGACCGCACACCCGGTCAGTCCGCCACCGATGATCGCGACAGACGAGATCTGCTCACCGCGAAACCGCGGGGTGTCGATCTTCGGCTTGGGTGAGGCGTAGTCGATCCAGTAGGACGTTCCGTAACGCGTGCGCATCACGGCCACCCCAGCGCGGCTGCCGCGCTGGAGACCCCGGCGCCGGCCACGTAGCGAGCGGCCTGCTCGAGAAGGATCTCGAGGCGCACGGCAGCTGGACTATCTGGGGTAACGGTGAGCCAGTCAGGCGAGGCCGCTCTGCGGACGGGCCGCCGCGCGGAGGGCCTCGGGGCTGGCGCCCCTCGGAAGGCCTCGCGGCTGGCGCCGCTCGGAAGGCCGCTCGCCTGCGGCTCGCGGATGGAAAAAGGCAAGCGTAGCTGGAGCGCGTCTCCTGATAGTCGAGCGAAGACGCGCCGCCCCGCAAACCCCACTGGTGCCCCGAACACACGGCCCATCCGTAAACCGCTGTGAGCGGCCACGAAGGCTTCGAGCACAGCACGCAGGTTTCGACGCATCCGGCGATTCTAACAGGGCCTTCCACGAGCGACAGCGAGTGGCCTTCCGAGGCGCGAAGCGGCGAGGCCTTCGGCGAGCAACGCGAGCCGCCCTCCGAGCGCGGCAGCGCGAGGCCTACCGAGCGACGCGAGGCCTACCG
>DAINCF010000340.1:0-7892 GCA_036732565.1 Vicinamibacterales bacterium | reverse complement strand
AGTCGCGAACCGCCCCTACCGTGTCCGCAGCCAGCGCGCGAAGTCGCGGAGCGCGCGGCCGCGGTGGGAGACGATGGCCTTCTCGGTATCCTCGCACGCGGCCGTGGTCTTGCCGAAGGGCGGATAGAAGAAGATCGGGTCGTAGCCGAAACCGCCGGTGCCGTCCGGCGCAGCCGCGATGACTCCGTCGACCGCGGCCTCGCCCTCGTAGAGGATCTCGCGTCCCCGCGCGACCGCGACGGCGGCCACGAAGCGTGCGTCGCGCGGCAGCTGGCCCTCGTCGAGGCGCCGAAAGATCTCGGTGAATCGGGCCGGGAACGGGACGTCCGCGCCGAGGAAGCGCGCGGAGTACACACCCGGCGTGCCGTCCAGCGCGAGAATCTCCAGGCCTGAGTCGTCTGCAACCGTCGTCAATCCGGTCGCTGCCGCGTACGCCAGCGCTTTGATGCGCGCATTCTCCCAGTAGGTTACGCCGGTCTCTTCGGGCTCAGGGACGGCGGGGAAGTCGAGCAGGCTCACGAGCTCCGCCACGCCCGACAGCAGCGCACGCATCTCGCGCAGCTTGCCCGGGTTGCTGGTTGCGATGAGGAGCTGCATTTTGACGGCGTAGGGGCGGTTCCACCTTCGCGAGGCTTCGGCGGACAGGTCGCGAACCGCCCCTACCTACCCAGGATGCCGCCGACGAGTGCACGCTGCGCGGCGAAGAGCTGCTCGATGCCGTGGTCGGCCAGCGACAGGAGTCCATCGAGCGCGCCGCGATCGAAGGGCTCGGACTCCGCGGTGCCCTGCACCTCGACGTAGCGCCCGTCGCCCGTCTTGACGATGTTCATGTCGACGTCGGCCTTGGAGTCTTCTTCGTAGGCGAGATCGAGCATCGGCATGCCGGCGACGATCCCGACGCTGGTGGCGGCGACGTAGTCGTTGATGGGCACCGTGCGAATCATGCCCTGCTCGCGCACCTTCGCGAGGGCGAGCACCATCGCGACGAAGGCGCCGGTAATGGAGGCCGTGCGCGTGCCGCCATCGGCTTGGATGACGTCGCAGTCGATCCACACGGTCCGCTCGCCCAGCTCTTCGAGGCGCACCACCGCGCGCATCGATCGACCGATGAGCCGTTGAATCTCCATCGTCCGCCCACCGACCTTGCCGGCGGACGCTTCTCGAGTGGTGCGCGTCGTCGTCGCGCGGGGGAGCATGCCGTACTCCGCCGTCACCCAGCCCTTGCCGGTATTGCGCAGGAAGGGCGGCACGCGATCCTCGATGCTGGCGGCGCAGATGACGCGCGTCTGGCCGGCTTCGATCAGCACCGATCCTTCGGCGTGCAGCAGGAAATGGGGGGTGATGGTCGTGGGGCGGAGCTCGTTCGGTGCGCGATCGTTGTGTCGACTCATTGCTGGATCAAGCTTTCATTCTTTCTCAACGGCTGCCGCAAGTCCACATGCCCCGCGAGCGTGTCCACTTCGCGTCCGTCGATGAGCAGCTGCACCTCCTGCACGTCCGGCAGGTTCACGGTGATGGCGTTCACGATGGCATAGACGGTGAGCAGCTCGTTCAGCGAGCCGCCTGGGTGTCTGGCGCGGACCGCGCCGTCGAGATCCACGAAGATCTCGTTGCGACTGGAGACGTAGAGTCCGCGCAGCACGGTGCCGTCCGGAACGCTGCGCGCGAGCGGCGGCGTGGCCTCCGCACTGAGTTGGGCGTCGACCAGCGCGCGCGCCTGCGCGACCACGCCTTCGGCCAGCGGCACCTCCCGCTCGGTGGCCACCAGCCGCTGTCCATCCTCGGAGATGAAGAACAACTTGGCCTGAATGCGCGGAACGGCAGGCGTCGATGCGGTCGCCGGTGGCTGTGGCGCGTCCGTGGCGACCTCGACGGGTTCCGAGGTTCGAAGCACGCGAGACAAGGCGGTCATCAGGCCCCAGCCGAGGGCGACCGCGCAGGTGCCAACGATGATGGCCAGCGTGAGATGCCTGACGTTCATGGAGTGGCGGGCACGCCGGCGGCCCGATCGACCTGCTCTCGGAAGCGCAGCAACGCGTCGAAGAGCGCCTCGGCGATGTGCGCCTGCCCATCGTCGGATGACAACGCGCTCTCTTGCTGCGAGTGAGACAAATACCCGGTCTCCACCAGCACCGCGGGCATGTTGGCGCCCACCAGCACGCGCAGCGGCGCCTGCTGGACTCCGCGCGGGCTCATCTCCACCCGCGTGCGCAGCGCCTGATCGACGAAGCCTGCCAGCGCCGACGATTGGTCGATGTAGCGCTCCTGGGCGCGCTCCCACAAGACGAGATCGATGGCGCGCATGCCTCCGGTCAGCGTCGGCAGTACGGTCGACCCGCCGTCTGGCGTGGCTGGCGTCGAGATCGGCTGTGCCGCGGACAGACTGAGGAAGTAGACCTCGGCGCCTTTCATCGCCTGACTCACCGATGCGTTGGCGTGGATGCTGATGAAGACGTCGGCCTGCTGATTGTTGGCGAAAGCGGTCCGCTCGTCGAGCGTCATCAGGCGATCGTCCTCGCGGGTCAGGAACACCTTGAGTCCGAGGCGGCTCTCGATGAGCGCCTTCACGCGCCGAGCCATCGCGAGCGTGACGTTCTTCTCCAGCGTGCCGCGCGGACCTCGCGCGCCGGTCTCGTCGCCGCCGTGTCCCGGGTCCAACACAACGGTCCGCACGCCCGTGGTTGGCGGCGGCATGACCACGGTGGGAAGCTCGGTTGGCGCGGGCGTCGTCGGGGTGGTGACAGACGTCTCCGTGCCTGCCGGCAGCAGCTCCACCGTGAGCCGCGTGGCATCGGTGCCCGCCTGTTCGGTGGAGGAGCGATAGATCCCGAAGCGTGGGCCCGTGGTCAGACGTACGGACGTCGGCGAATCACCGGGCGCGATGCGCTGGAGGAGGTCCTGCGGGCCAACAGTGGGCAGCGCCAAGTCGAGGGCGTCGGCGTCGAATTCGACATCCAGCTGACCGGTCACCGGTGAAACCACGCGAGCGGGAACGGCGGGGGCGATATCGAACACGATCGTGGCTCGGCCACTGGCGCCTTCCAGGCGCGCGGTCACCCGTGGGACGCGGAGATCGCCAACCACGACCAGACGGCTGGCTCGACGCAGATCCATCCGGGTGCCCGTCGCGAGGCCAATCGCGCGAGGCAAGAAGTCCGCGGGCACCATCCAGCGAGTGCCCTGACGGACCACCGGCGCCGAGAGGGACACGAGACGACCGGCGACCGAGACGACACCCTGGTCGGGCGTCAGCACGATGGTCCGGCCGTTGACCGACATGGTCACGCCGCCGGCAAGACGATCCTCCTGCACGGTGCTGGAGAACGCGGCGGCGATCTCATCCAGGGGCACGTACTCCTGATTGCCGACCGCGACGATTGGCAGGGGCCGTCGCCCTTCCTTGGATAACAGGGTCAGCGCCGCGCCGGCCGGCGCCTGCGCGACCAACGGAGCCGTGGCCGCGCTGAGGATCAGGAGGGCGATAAGACGGAGAGCTAGTGGGATGTACGTTCGATATCCACAGGGGCCGTTCCTACGGAACGGCCCGGAAGCCTTGTCCGAGCAACGGTGGCGAACTCTGTACCTTCCGTTGATCCGATCCACCAGGGGGCCGCGGCGCACTCCATCAATGATACCGGCCAACCGCGTGCTAAAGACGCTTTCGCATGAATCGCGTGCCGGCGACGGGGGACTCGTAGTAGGGCTCGATGTCCTCGAAACCTGCCAGGCGGTAGAGCCGCTGTGCGTCGCCCATGATGGGCAGCGTGTCGAGGTACATCTCGCGGTAGTCGCGCGCGCGAGCCTCGTCCACGACGCGCGCGATCAGCCGCGTGCCGAGCCCCGTCCCCCTGGCGTCAGGGCGCACGTACAGCCGCTTCATCTCGCATCGGTCATCGTCGAGGCGCCGCAGGGCCACCATCCCCATGGCTCGGTCACCGGCCCTGGCGACGAGCAGCGCGCCATCCGGAGCCGCGTACGCGCCCGGCAGCCCGTCGAATTCCTGTGAGAAATCCTGAAAGCTCAAATCGAGATCGATCCAGGCCACGTACTCGCGGAGCATCGCCCGAACATCGTCAAGGTCCTCTGGACCGGCGGTCGAAATCAGCATCTTGGAGCAGTGTAAGGGCGGTTCAGTGTGGGGCAGTGTAGGGGCGGCTCGCGAGCCGCCCCTACGGCGGTGACGCATGGGGCTGCGGAAAGCGAACCGCCCCTACGACGGTTAGCATCCGGGACAGTGTAGGGGCGGTTCGCGAGCCGCGCTACGGCGATAGCGCGAGAGGCTGCGGAAAGCCCAACCTGTGATTCGCTGATAGCGTCTGATGGACGTGACCGTGGCAGCCCTTCTGGCGGCCAGGCCGACAGCCTGTGCGGCCGCCGACATCGGGTTCGATGACGAGCACGCCCGCCTGGCTGCACGCGCGCGGGCGGGCGACGCGGACGCGTTCGGCGCCCTCATTGACTTGCACGGCCGAGCCGCCCGACGCGTGGCGCTGGTCGCGTTGGGCAACCCGGCGGATGCCGACGAGGCGGTGCAGGAGGCGTGCTTGACGGCCTGGCAGAAGGTCGCGTCGCTCGACGATCCAGCCGCGTTTCGGGCGTGGCTGTTGCGCATCACCTGGCGCAAGGCGCTGGATCGTCGGCGGTCGGTGGCACGGTGGGTCCGCCGACTGGCCCTACGGAGCGCGGATACATCGGATGCACCTGAACCGTGGGATGTCGTGACCGAGAACGTGCCCGATCAGGAAGACGCGCTGTTGTCGCGTGAGCGCGATCGGGCGATCGCGCGGGTCATCCGCGCGCTGCCGGTCAAACTCCGCGATCCGTTTCTGCTGGCCGCCACCGGTGAGCATCGATACGAAGACATCGCCGAGTTGCTCGCGCTCCCGCTGGGCACGGTCAAGTGGCGGATGTTCGAGGCGCGTCGCGTAATCAGGGAGAAGCTGGCACGACTGGGGTTCGTAGAGGAGCGCTCATGAAGGTCCGAGAGACGCTGGACGAGGCAATCGATCGCGTCGCGACGCGGATGACGAGAGGTGGCGAGAGCCTGCGCGTCGACATTCGACCCGTCTGGACCGGGACATCGCCCGCCTTCGCGCAAGCGCTTTGGCGACGTCGGCCCGTGGCCGTCCTTGTCGGAGTGGGCGCTGTGCTGCTGACAGCGATCGTCATTCGAGCGCCACGCGTTGACCAGCATGCCGCTGACGTGTCAATCGCCGCTTCGCTCGTCACCATATGGTCACCACTTCACGAACCGGTGTCCGACGAGCGAACCGATCGCGGGGTCGAGGGGCCGGCTGGCGTCGTGCGCCGGCTCCGCGTGGGACATACCGTCGACGGCGAGCGTCCGGCGTGGGGCATTCCGTTCATCACCGCGCCAGCGTCGCTCGACGTGGCGGCTTCTACGACACCGGCCATCGGGCTCGAGACCGTCGCCGTCGAGGCGATCAATGTCGAACCGCTGACCATTCACGCCATCGATCGCGATGGCCCGCTTTTCCCAAAGGAGCAATGACATGCGCCGCGTGACTCGTCCAGATCTATGCGTTCTTGCGGCGGCCCTGTTGTCGGTTGCGCCTGCGTCGGCGGCCGCGAGCGAACAACCCCGGGCGGCGTGTGCGCCCCAAGCCGACTGCGCGGACCAGCAGCCGAAGCCTGCACCGCAGCAGCCTCGTCCGACGCCTGCGCCGAGCGCGCCGCGTACCAACGAGCAACAGGGCGCGCGCGAGCGCCAACCTGAGGGACGCCCGGTAAACCTGCAGGTGGACTTGACGATTACGGACCAGGTCGAGTCGGAGCCAGCGCAGAAGAAAACCGTGTCGATGGTGGTGGCGGACCGCGCCTTTGGACGCGTTCGTGCATCCGGCCCAGCGGTCATGGGCGGCCCTCCTGGTCCGCCGGTGACGGTTCAGTTGAACGTGGACGCCAGGCCTGCCATTCAAGCGAACGACACGATTCGCCTCGAGCTGACGCTCGAATACCAACCGATGGCGCAGCCGTCCTCGACGGACGGCAACCGCAGGCCCTCACATCTCAATGAAAGTCTCACCGTCCTCCTGCAGCCGGGCAAGCCGCTGACCGTCTCGCGGGCGGTGGACCCCTCCACAAACCGCCGGACGTCGGTGGAAGTGACGGCGACCATCATGAAGTGACGAATTGCATAGTGGTCCGCCTAAAGGCGGACCCCACGCCTGCACGGCAACGTGGTCCTACGAATTGTCCAGCGTTGGCCGCAGCGTCAGGCGGGGACCGCGGCGGCGTCGGGCGAGGGCCTGACGATCGAAGTGCACGACGATCCGATCGGGACGATGGTGGTCGAAAGGCTCGACGTGCGCGGGGAGGTCACGGCGGGTAAGGGCGCGACGGATCACCTCTATCCGCGCACGCCCGTCGCGAACGCGGTCGGCTTCGGTCGGTGTGGCCGCCTCGCGACGTGAGAGGACCTCGCGAACCGCGCGCGCGGTGCCATGCTCGGCGACGCGAAGCGTCAGATCGTAGTCGTGCGCCTCGTCGAGGCTGCCGTCCCATCCGCCGGCCCGCCCGAGGTCGCGGGCGCGGAACATGCGCGGTCCGCCCATGACGTCACCGTGGAGGTGGTCGAAGGCCGAAAAGTCCGCTGGCTCCGCGCGTTCCAGCACGACACCGTATGCGTCACACACGTCGTAGCCGCCATAGGCCACGGCAAGGTCGATATCCCCGTCGAGCACGGCTGCCAGCCGCGCCGCGGCATCTGGCAGCAGCTCATCCCCGGCAGCCGCCTGCAAAATCAGCTCGCCTTTGCACGACTGCAGGGCAGCGTTCGCGGCGGCACCGGCGGTGGCGTGGCGGTGACGAATCACATGGACACGTGGATGGTCCGCATAGGGCGCCAACGCCTCGAGCACCTCGACGGCTGACTCGTCGACGGACACGCAGACATCGAGATCCGCGATCGTCTGGGCGAGCGCGCTCTCGACAGTGCGCGCGATCGGGCGATCCGCCGAGTCCGCGCGAATGTGGACCGACACCTTGGGTATTTCCCAGGCGCCGTTTTCGCTGAAGCGCCGATACGCCGGCACCTTCATCCCAAGCAGGCGGCGGGTCTCCCGTCGATGCTGCTCGCGCTGCACGCCGACGTCGTGTGCCTGGTGATAGGCGACCGCCCGGCGAATCGGCATGAAGTACGCGCCACGCCGATACAGACGATAGGCGAACTCGTCGTCTTCACCGCCCCAATGGCTGAAGCTCTCGTCGTGCAGGCCGACCGCGATTGCATCGCGCTTGCGATAGGCGAGATTGCCGCCCGCGGCCAAACTGAACGGGGCCTGATGCCGGCGCAGCATCCGCGTGCTCCAGTACATCGGGACCCGCCAATCGAGCGCCGGCGCCCACCACAGACGGACCGCGCCTGGCGCCGGCACGCGCGGCAACCGTTCCACGACGCCGATATCCTGTCGAATCGTTGTCGCATCGAGCGACGCGGTGTCGACATTGCGCCGATAGCCGATCGTGCACAGCGGGCCATCGTAGACATGAAACGGCGCCAGCATCGCGCGCAGCCACCCGCGCGCGGGCAGCATGTCGCAATCCAGGCTCACGATCACATCCCCTGTGGCCGCACCGATCGCCAGATTGCGCACCGCCGCGACGCGGAACCCTTGGTCCTCCTGCCTGACCACGCGCAGCGTCAGCGCGTCCTGAAACTGATGCACGATCTCTTCAGGTCGATCGTGGCTGCCATCGTCGGCGACGATGACTTCGAAGAGGGTGTGGGAATAATTCTGCGAGCAGAGTGCGGCCAGCGTCTTCTCGAGGATCGCGCGACGATTGTAGACGGGTACGATCACCGACGCGCGGAGACGCGGCCAGTTGCCTTCCAATCGATTGAGCGCGGATCGTAGAAAGCCATAATCATT
>DAINCF010000339.1:0-7897 GCA_036732565.1 Vicinamibacterales bacterium | reverse complement strand
CTACGCATGGGCATCCAGAGCCGCTGGCCCACTACCTGCGAGAACGCGGCGTCGACAGCGGCGTGATGCGGACCGCCTGGGAAGGCGAAGCCGGCGGCGCGGAGCCAGCATGATCCGCTTCGCCCGCCTGTTCGAGGCCATCGATCGCACGACGTCGACGAACGACAAGGTCGCCGCCATGGTCGCCTACTTTCGCGGCGCGCCGCCCGCCGATGCGGCCTGGGCGGTGTTCTTCCTGACCGGTCGTCGACTCAAGCGCCTGCTGCAGTATCCGGCGCTGCAGCAATGGACGCTCGACGCCACCAGTCTCCCGCCTTGGATGCTCGAGGAGTCGTACGCCGTCGTCGGCGACGGCGCGGAGACCATGGCGCTGCTGATGGATCAGCTGCAACAGCCTGATGGCACCCCTTCATGGGGTGCCGCCGGCAATGCTGTGCCGCAGCTCAGCCTCGCCTATTGGGTCGAGCAGCGCATCCTGTCGTTGAGGACGCTCGATCCCGCGGAGCAGCAGGTCCAAGCCACGAGCTGGTTTCGTGAGCTGGATCGATGGCAGCGCTTCATCTTGCTCAAACTGCTGACCGGCGAGCTGCGCATCGGCGTCTCACAGACGCTGGTGGTCCGCGCGCTGGCGCAGGCGACCGAGCATCCGACGACCGCGATCGCCGCGCGGCTGATGGGTGAATGGTCGCCGACGGCGGAGTGGTTTGCGTCTCTGGCCGCGGCGGACGATGCGCGCATCGACGCGTCCAGGCCGTACCCGTTCATGCTCGCGGCGCCGCTCGAAGACGACGTGTCGTCGCTCGGCGAGATGCGCGATTGGCAGATCGAGTGGAAGTGGGACGGCATCCGCGCCCAGCTGGTGCGACGCGCGGGCGACACGCACCTCTGGTCGCGAGGCGAAGAGCTGATCACCCACCGCTTTCCCGAAATCGCGGCCGCCGCGACGCGCCTGCCGGACGGCACCGTGCTCGACGGCGAAGTGCTGGCGTTCCAGGACGACCGACCGGCGCCGTTCTCGGCCCTGCAACAGCGGATCGGCCGGCAGAAGCAAGTGGCCCAAATGGTTCGAGCGGTCCCTGTCGTGTTCATGACCTACGACCTGTTGGAGCTCGATGGACGCGACGTCCGTGGCGAGCCGCTGTCGTGGCGACGACAAACGTTGGAAGGCCTCGTCCCCGACCAGGTCGGGGTGGCTCGCGTAGGGGCGGCTCGCGAGCCGCCCCCACAGGCCAACCCCGCGCGCGTCCTACGCACCTCGCCAACCGTATCGACCTCTGGTTGGGACGAGCTGGCGCAGCTCCGCAGCGAGTCTCGCGCGCGCGGCGTCGAAGGGTTCATGATCAAGCGCCGGATGTCGACCTACGGCGTCGGCCGCAAGCGCGGCGAGTGGTGGAAGTGGAAGATCGACCCCTACTCAATCGACGCCGTGCTCATCTACGCGCAACCCGGCAGCGGCAAGCGCGCGAGCCTGTTGACCGACTACACGTTCGGCGTGTGGGACGGCGACACGCTCGTTCCGATCGCGAAAGCGTACTCCGGTCTCTCGAACGAGGAGATCGCCGAGTGCGACGCCTGGATCCGTCGCCACACCCGGGAGCGGTTCGGTCCCGTACGCCACGTCGAGCCGGTGCAGGTGTTCGAGCTCGGCTTCGAAGGTATCGCGCGCTCCACGCGCCACAAGTCCGGCATCGCGGTCCGATTCCCCCGCATGCTCAGGTGGAGAAAGGACAAGCCAGCCTCCGAGGCCGACACGCTCGACAACGTCCGCGGCCTCTTGACCGGGTAGGGCGGTTCGCGAACCGCCCCTACGTGGACAACCGCCGCCCCTACGTGGACAACAACGCCTTCACGTGCCGCGCGATCTGCTCGTGGGTTGCGAACCACACGCCTGGGCGCGTCTTCATGTGCTGAATGAGCCGACCGAGCATCGCGACGCGCGATCGATGGCCGATGAGATGCGGGTGCATCGTCAAGAGGTACAGACCACCTTCCTCGTAGGCGACGTCGAATTCCGACTGGAACACCTCGTAGACGGCCGAGAGCGACGGATTCGAGCCGTCCGCGTTGCCGCCGAAGTACGGGAAGTCGTCGAGGATGCGCTCGATCGGGAGCTCGATCAGCCCGGTGCGCTGACCGTCGAGGAGCAGCTCGTAGGGATCGTCGCTCGCCATCATGCTGCTGTCGTACAGGAAGCCGGCGGCTTTGATCTGACCGAGCGTCCAGGTGCTGAACTTCCACGACGGCGCGCGATAGCCGACCGGACGCTTGCCGGTCATCGTCGTCAGCATGTCGATGGATTGCGTGAGCAGGCGCTGCTCTTCCTTCTCGTCGTTCAGCAGCGGCAGGCGCTCGTGAATCCATCCGTGCACGCCGACTTCGTGCGTCGGCGAGGCGCCGAGGATCTGTTTGAGCATCTCCGGATGGAGCGCCGCGCTGACCGCCGGAATGAAGAACGACGCTGGCACGTCGTGCGTGTCGAGCAGCCGGAGAAGGCGCGGCACGCCATCCACGGCGCCGTATTCGCCGCGCGAGATGATCTCGTAGTCCAGATTGCCGGTCGAGAGCGTCGCGGTGGCATTATCGACGTCGAAGGACAAGCCCACGGCAACCCGCGCGCCGCCGGGCCACTCACGCGGCTTCAGCCGAGGGCCGGCGCTGACATGGAACATTTGGGCGCGAAGCGCGTCCATCGAAAGCTTGGTCCCGGGTAGCGGGTCTGCGGCCGCCGGACGCGCCGCCGCGGGCGCCTGAGCCTCCGGCGAGGTGCATCCCGAGGCAAACGCGAGACTTAGCGCGACGCCGACGAGAGCGGCCGCCGAAATCGGAACGGAGCTGGATCTAAAGTGTGTCATGGTCGCCTCGCTCATCCGTGGCCGCGTACACTAGCATTGCAAGGGACGACCATGAGACGAATTCACTGCCTCACACCGCTGCTGCTGACCTTCCACCTGATCGTCTCTCAGGGGGACAGGCCGCTGGCGCAATCACCACCGGAGCTTCCACTTCTTCAGTCCGGCGCCGTCAAATATCTGGGCACCTTCGCCGTGCCAGCCACGGACGGCACCGACAATCCAGGTGGGCGGCTGATCTACGGCGGTCATGGGCTCGGGGTCACACCCGACGGCCGAAGCCTCTACTTTGGGTGCGTGCCGTCCCAGAGTCAACCAGACTGGCTGGCCAAGATCACGATTCCGCCGTTGGGTGAGACGGCCAGCATCATCGAGCGCTGCCGCGAGATCCCGAACCTGGGTGCCATCGATCCCGACCCCGTGGACGGCTTCGTGCTTGGCGGGACGCTCGAGTACAACGATCGCCTGTTGATCTCGGCTTACTCGTACTACGACCAACTCAGCAGCGTGCAGGCGAACTTGACCCACTTCTGGGCCACGCCGGCCCTGACCAACATCCGCGGGCCGGCGAAGGTGGGCAAGGCCCAGGCGAACGCCACGGCGGGCTACATGGGGCTGGTCCCACCGGAGTGGCGTGAGCTATTCGGCGGACCCGCGTTCACCGGGCTCTGCTGCACCAACATCATCAGCCGCTCGTCCTACGGACCGGCGCTCCATATCTTCAATCCGGACGAGGTCGGCACGGAGGAACGCGTGCCCGCCACCACTGTGCTCGAGTATCCGCAGGACCGGTACCTGATGAACGATTGGAACGTCACCAGCGAGGCGTTCAACGGGACGAGCCAGGTCGCCGGCGTCGCGTGGCCGCTGGGGACGCGATCGGTCTTGTTCTTCGGCAGGCAGGGGACCGGCCCGTTCTGCTACGGGGTCTGTCCCGATCCGGCGAGCTCATACGCGGGCAGCCATGCCTATCCCTACCGGAATCAGATTTGGGCCTACGACGCCAACGATCTGCTGGCAGTGAAGCAGGGCCGGAAAGATCCGTGGGAGCCGCGACCGTACGGGATCTGGCCGATCACCGACATCTCGAATGACGGGCGGGCCACGGTGGTGAGCGCGACCTACGACGCGCCGCGGCGACGGCTCTACGTGACGACGGAATTCAGCGAGAACCCCAAGGTGCACGTATTCGAAATCGCTGAGCCGAGCGCGGAAAACACCGTACAACGAAAAGGCCGAGGCTGACCGCCTCGGCCCTCCCGACGTCCGTTCCGTCCTTCGACCCGCGAGCGTTCTGGCTCGCTCAGGACGGCGACGACTTCAGGCACAACCTGAAGTCGTCCCGCAGTTCGAGCACTTGTAGCAGGCGCCGCTGCGGACCATGATCGAGCCGCAGGTCGAGCACGGCGGCGCGTCTTCCTGATTCTGAATCGCGGCGAAGCTCGCGGTTGATGGCTTGGGCGCGGGCGCGGGCACGACCACCGGATGCGGCGCGACCTCGGTGTGGCCGTTCGTTTCCAGGCCGTTGCCTTCCATCACTTCGTCGCGGTTGTTGACGCCGGCGCGATACTGCGCTTCCGGCGACAAGAACTTCGACGCCATCCACCGGAAGATGTAGTCGACGATCGATTTGGCGAAACGCACGTCGGGGTTCTTCGTCATCCCCGACGGCTCGAAGCGCACGTGGCTGAACTTGTCCACCAGCGCCTGGAGCGGCACGCCGTACTGCAGCGCGTAGCTGATCGCCTGGGCGAACGCGTCGGCGAAGCCCGAGATCGTCGAGCCTTCTTTCGCCATGACCAGGAAGATCTCGCCCGGCTGGCCGTCTTCGAACAGGCCGACGGTGATGTACCCCTCGTGGCCGGCGATGTCGAACTTGTGGGTCAGCGCCTGACGCTCGTCCGGCAGCTTCCGCCGGACCGGCGCACGTGACGACAGTGCCTCGGCGACGGCGGCCTCGATGACCGCCCTGCTCGGAGCGCTTGCCCCGAGCGTCGTCGAGAGGTCCCCAGGCGTCAGCGCGCCGGCGTTGACGATTGCCTGCTTCGACGTGTTGAGCGGCTGCGTCCGCTTGCTGCCGTCGCGGTAGATCGAAATCGCCTTCGCGCCCAGCCGCCAGCTTTCGACGTAGGCCTGCTCGATGTCCTCCACCGTCGCATCCTTCGGCACGTTGACGGTCTTGCTGATGGCGCCGGAGATGAACGGCTGCGTGGCGCCCATCATCCGGATGTGCCCCATGTAGTGAATCGAGCGCTCGCCGTTGGCCGCCTTGAACGCGCAATCGAACACCGGCAGGTCGCGCTCCAGCAAATGCGGCGCGCCTTCGATGGTCTCGTGCTCGTCGATGTAGCGGATGATGTCGTCGATCTGCAGGGCGGTGTAGCCGAGCTTGCTGAGCGCCATCGGCACGGTGGTGTTGACGATCTTCATCATCCCGCCGCCCACCAGCTTCTTGTACTTCACGAGGGCGATGTCCGGCTCGACGCCGGTCGTATCGCAATCCATCATGAAGCCGATCGTGCCGGTTGGCGCCAGCACCGTCGCCTGGGCGTTGCGGTAGCCGAAGTCCTCTCCCAGCTCCACCGCATCGTCCCACGACTGCTTGGCGGCGTCATAGAGGTCCGCGGGCACGTGCTTCTGATTGACCGCACGGATCGACTCGCGATGCTTGCGCATGACGCGCAGGAACGGCTCGCGGTTGTCGGCGTAGCCGGCGAACGGACCGCCGTGATCGCGCGCGACCCGCGCGGATTGCGCATAGGCCTCGCCGGTCATCAACGCGGTGATGGCCGCGGCATAGGTGCGGCCGGCGTCACTGTCGTACGGCAGCCCGCGCGACATCAGCAGCGCGCCGAGGTTCGCGTAGCCGAGGCCGAGCGGCCGGAAGGCATGGCTGTTCTTCTCGATCGCCTTGGTCGGATAGCTCGAGTTATCGACCAGAATCTCCTGCGCCGTGATGAGCGTCCGCACCGCGGCCCTGAGCGCCTCGGCGTCGAGCTCTCCGTCGGCCTTGACGAACTGCATCAGGTTCAGCGACGCGAGGTTGCACGCCGAATCGTCGAGGAACATGTACTCCGAGCACGGGTTGCTCGCGTTGATGCGCGCCGTGTTCGCGGAGGTGTGCCACTCGTTGATGGTCGTGTCGAACTGCATGCCCGGATCGCCGCACACCCACGTGCCCTCGGCGATGAGGCGCATCAGGTCTCGCGCGCGATAAGTGTCCATCACCTCGCCCGTCGTCACCGACCGCGTCTGCCAGAGGCCATCGTCCAGCACGGCGCGCATGAACTCGTCGGTGACGCGCACCGAGTTGTTCGAGTTCTGGAAGAACACCGAGCCGTAGGCGGTGCCGGTGAACGAGCCGTCATAGCCGGCATCGATCAGTGCCCAGGCCTTCTTCTCTTCCTCGACCTTGCAGTTGATGAACTCGACGACGTCGGGATGCTCGGCGTTGAGGATGACCATCTTGGCGGCGCGACGCGTCTTGCCGCCCGACTTGATCACGCCCGCGAACGCATCGAAGCCCTTCATGAACGACACCGGCCCCGATGCCGTGCCGCCGCCCGCCAGCAGCTCCTTGGACGAGCGGATCGAGGAGAGGTTCGAGCCGGTGCCCGAGCCGTACTTGAACAGCATCCCCTCGGTCTTCGCCAGCGAGAGGATCGAGTCCATCGTGTCGTCGACGGAGTTGATGAAGCACGCCGAGCACTGTGGCGCCACCTCGAAGCCGCAGTTGAACCACACCGGGCTGTTGAACGCGGCTTGCTGCTGCACGAGCAGGTGCTTCAAGTCGTCGCTGAACGCCGACACCGCCTCATCGGACGCGAAGTACTTCTGCTTGCGCGCCCACATGGTGATGGTGTCGACCACGCGGCCGATCAGCTGCTTGACGGAACGCTCGCGCTCCGGCGACCCGATGTGGCCGCGAAAATACTTCGAGACGACGATGTTGGTCGCCTGCTGCGACCACGTCTTCGGGACTTCGACCTCTCGCTGTTCGAAGACGACGTGCCCCTTTTCGTTCCCGATGATCGCGTCGCGCAGCTCCCATTCGACGGCATCGAACGGGTCCGTGCCGGCGACCGAAAAATAGCGCGAGAACTCGAGGCCGGGCGCCGTCGTTTGCGCGCGCTTCGCGCGCGGCGCGTCCGTCGACTCCTGTCCTGTTCCTGAGCCGGCCACTGTCGATCCCGCGGCGGCAGCCGTCATCTTCTGAGCAGCACCATCCTGCATGCCCCCTCCACGAGGCGACACCCATCCCCTATGGGGTGTTCGCCCTATCGAAAATTTCTGCCCCTGATCTGTTGGGTTCCGCGCGCCGGTAAGTTGTTTCGTCTCGTCTTCTAGCGCCGTCTGTTCGAACCGTCGGGCTGCTGGGAAGTAGCTCGTGGTGCGAACCGTTCTGCGCGCGAGGCCCCAATATGCGCCCGTCACAAGACGTTGTCAAGCCCAAGCACCACAATATGTTGCGTTTTTCTTTTAGGTCAGACGCTAGATGTCGCAGATGTCGCGGTAACTGCACCCATTCGCTTTATTTTCGTTTAACGAGATCGTTTCCGCAAGGAAAACGGTCCACTGGCCCGAGACCTGAGGCCTGGACTTCGAGGCCGGCGGGCCGCGCCCTGCGATCTCGGTGTAAGGGCGGCTCGCGAGCCGCCCCTACGGGATCCTAGGGATTCACCGGACGAGGACTGCGGCCATCGTGGCGGCCTTGTCGGCGAGCTTGCCCGCGAACACGTAGTTGCGGTTCTTCAGCGCCTCCTCGGCCTGCTGGCGGAATCGACGCGCGGTGTCGTACTGCGCGCGAGCATCGGGATCCAGCGCGGCGTAGTTGACGCGGCCCAGATCGCGCCCGGCTCGGTCCAGGAGGCCGCGAATCGACGCTTCGGTCTTCGCCTCCGTGCCTGACGGTGGTTTGAGCGTCAACGCCGGTGGGGCCGAGTTCGGACGCACCGTGGGCTCCGTGCGCGGCGGCTCCGGCCGCGTCGCGCCGTCATTGCGATTGCCGGCGGGACGAGCCGGTCGCGGTGGAGGCACCGCTGCCTCAG
>DAINCF010000338.1:0-7907 GCA_036732565.1 Vicinamibacterales bacterium | reverse complement strand
CCAACCTCGCTGGCCATGGGGCCCGACCATCACCTCTACGTGTCGAGTCGGTTCGAGGGCGCGGTATACCGCGTCTTCGAGGATGGGAAGTTCGAGAGCGTGGCGAGCGATCTCGGCGTGCCGTGTGGTCTAGCCTTCGGTCGCGATCGCGCGCTGTTCGTCGGCGATCGCTCGGGCACCATCTTTCGCGTCGAGGATTCGCGTGTGAGTCGTTTTGCCACGGTGCCCTCAAGCATCGCGGCCTTTCACCTGGCAGTCGGACCTGACGATGCGCTGTACGTGTCGGCGCCGACCCTGGCGCCCCGCGATCCGATCTATCGCGTTGACGCGGATGGCGTCGTCCAGACGCTCGACGTCAGGTTCGGCCGGCCGCAAGGGCTGGCGTTCGATCCGCAGGGTGCGCTGCACCTGGTCGAAGCGCTTGCCGGCGCCTCGGGCGTGTATCGCTTCCACCCCGGCGCGCACACTCCGCCGCCGAGCCTCGCCGTGGCCGGACCCGACATGATCGGCCTGACCTTCGCGCCCGACGGCGCAATGGTCGTCGCCACGAGCGATTCCGTCTATCGGTTCTCTCCGGCTTGAGACTGGCGACTCGAGACTTGGGACCTCGAGGGCCTGGGGCCTGGGGCTCTGGACTCGAGGCTTGAAGGCCTGCTCTCGTGATCGTCGTCGTTGTGGCCTAGAATTCGCCCATCGCATGAGCCACCTATTCCGGCGTAAACCGATCTCCGATCTGCTCCCGAACGACAGCGGGGAGCGTTCCCTCAAACGCGTGCTCGGGGCCGGCGATCTCATCATGCTGGCGATCGGCGCGGTCATCGGTGCCGGCATCTTCGGCGCGATCGGCACGGCCGCGGCGGGGCAGGTCGGTCCCGACGGCACGGTCATTCGCTATGGCGCGGGCCCGGCGCTGGTCTTCTCCTTTCTCCTGCTCGGCGCCGCGTGCGCGCTGGCCGGACTGTGCTATGCGGAGCTGGCCGCGATGATTCCCCAAGCGGGATCCGCGTATGCGTATGCCTACGCCACGCTGGGCGAGCTCGTCGCGTGGATCATCGGCTGGGACTTGATGCTGGAGTACGCGGTCGGCAACGTGGCCGTCGCGATCTCGTGGGGCGATTACTTCAATACGCTCGTGCGCGGCATCGGCGTGGACCTGCCGGTGTGGTTGACGACAGGCTATCGCACTGCGCTCTTGAGCTCGAATCCCGCCGTCCACGGCCTGCTCGATTCGGCACCGCGCGTCCTCGGCCTTCCGATCCTGATCAACCTGCCGGCCTTTGCCATCGTGCTAGTGGTGACATGGCTGCTGTTGCGCGGGGCACGAGAGAGCTCCACCGCCAACAACGTGATGGTCGTGGTCAAGTTGATCGCGCTCGCGCTGTTCATCGGCGCTGGGCTGATGAGCATCGACACCGCCAACTACACACCCTTCGCGCCCAACGGATTCACCGGCGTTCATCACGGCGCGGCCATCGTGTTCTTCGCCTACATCGGCTTCGACGCGATCTCGACGGCGGCGGAAGAGACGCGGGATCCACAGCGCAACCTTCCGATCGGCATCCTCGGCGGCCTGGCCATCTGTACGCTGATCTACGTGATCGTCGGCGCCGTGCTCACGGGCATGGTGCCGTATCAGCAGCTCGCGGTCGCCGATCCACTGGCACGCGCGCTCGAGCTCGCCGGCTACTCGCGCGTCGGCTGGCTCGTGGCGCTTGGCGCCGCGGTGTCGATGACCGCCGTGCTGCTGGTCTTTCAGTACGGCCAGCCGCGCATCTTCTTCTCGATGGCGCGCGACGGCCTGTTGCCGCAGTGGGCCGCACGCGTCGATCCGAAGACGCGCATTCCGTACATGACGACGCTCGTGACCGGCGTCCTCGTCGCACTGGCGTCGATGCTCGGCGATGCCGCGGAGACCTACGACCTGACGAACATCGGCACGCTGTTCGCGTTTACGCTGGTCTGCGCCGGCGTCCTCGTGCTGCGCGTCGTCGAGCCCGATCGTCCGAGGCCGTTCCGCGTCCCCTTCGTCTGGATCCTGGCGCCACTCGGCGTGCTCGCCTGTCTGTTCGTCATGGTGGGTTTGCCCTACCAGGCCTGGGAACGGTTCGCGTGGTGGCTCATCATCGGCGCGATCGTGTACGCGGGGTATGGGTATCGGCATTCGAAGCTGCGGGAGCCGGGTAGGTAGGGCGGGTGAGTCGGGTAGGGCCGGTGGGCCCTGAACTCCAGCCCAACCAGGCCAACCCGACCGACCTGCCCTCCCAGACCCACCCGCCCTGTTACAATTGACGGTTGGAGTTGCCCGCCGGAATCTCCACCTAGCACCATGGCTCACGATCTCATCGCGGTTCGCGGCGCGCGCGTGCACAACCTCAAGGAAATCGACGTCGATATCCCTCGGGATCGGCTCGTGGTCATCACCGGGCTGTCCGGATCGGGCAAGTCGTCCCTGGCCTTTGACACGCTCTACGCCGAGGGGCAGCGTCGCTACGTCGAGTCGCTGTCCGCGTATGCCCGACAGTTCCTGGAGCAGATGGAGAAACCGGACGTCGACCTGATCGAGGGGTTGTCGCCGGCCATTTCCATCGAGCAGAAGACCACGGCATCCAACCCGCGGTCGACCGTCGGCACGGTCACCGAGATCTACGATTACCTCCGCCTCCTGTTCGCGAACATCGGCGTGCCGCACTGTCCGAATTGTGGCCGGGAGATCGCGTCCCAATCGCTCGAGCGCATCGTCGATCTGGTGATGACGTATCCGAAGGATACGCGCATCAACGTGCTGGCGCCGCTGGTTCGCGGCCGCAAGGGCGAGTTCCGGAAGGAGCTCCAGGCGCTGCGGACGAAGGGGTTCACCAAGGCTCGTATCGACGGCCAGGCGCGATCGCTCGAAGACGATATCAAGCTGGATCGGCGACGCAATCACAACATCGACGTGCTCGTGGATCGACTGATCGTCCGCAGCGGCATCGAGCGGCGGCTGACGGAGTCCGTCGAGGTGGCGTTGGGCATGGCCGCGGATGTCGTCGTCATCAACGCCCTCGAGGGGGGCGATCGGCTGTTCTCGCGCAAGCTCGCCTGCGTCCATTGCGGCGTCAGCGTGCCGGAGATGTCGCCGAGGGCGTTCTCGTTCAACTCGCCGCACGGTGCCTGCCACTCGTGCCAGGGCCTGGGCGCGACCTGGGACTTCGATCCGGATCGCATCGTTCCGGACGAGACGAAGTCGCTTGCCGATGGCGCGATCGTGCCTTGGGGGCCGGGCGATCGCCGGCTGGTCCGCGACGCCGTCACCGCGATTGGCGCGTACCACGGCATCGACATCACCACGCCGTTTGGCAAGCTGCCGAAGCGGCAGCGCGATCTCATTCTCTATGGGCCCGGCAGCGCCGCGCGTAACCCGGACGACACCAGCAAGCGGCCACGTCGCAAGAAGGCGCAGGCGGCGGATCCGTTTGGCCGTGACTTCGAGGGCGTCATCCCGAACCTGCGACGGCGCTTCGACGAAGGCACGTGGAACGCGCAGGAGGAGTTGGAAGCCTATCGCGCCCTGCGCGGGTGCTCCGTGTGCCATGGCAATCGCCTGCGGCCCGAGAGCCTCTCGGTGCGGGTCAAGGGGAAGACCATCGCCGACTACGTCAACCTGCCGATCTCGAAGGCATTGGCCGTGTTCGAGTCGTTGCAGTTGAACGAGCGCGAGTCGCTCATCGCCACCCGCATCCTGAAAGAGATTCAGGACCGCGTCCGCTTCTTGTCGGAGGTGGGCGTTGGCTATCTGACGCTCGCGCGCTCGGCGGCGACCCTCTCGGGCGGAGAAGGCCAGCGCATCCGCCTGGCGACGCAAATCGGCTCCAACCTAACCGGCGTGCTCTACGTGCTCGACGAGCCGTCCATCGGATTGCATCAACGCGACAATCGACGGCTGCTCGGAACGCTGGGACGCCTGCGCGATCTGGGCAACACCGTCATCGTGGTGGAGCACGACGAAGAGACGATCCGGATGGCGGACTACGTCATCGATCTCGGGCCCGGCGCTGGCGAGCTCGGCGGCCGCGTCATCTTCCAGGGGAAGCCGGCGGAGCTCGTGACCGAAGCCAACGGCTCGCTGACGGGCGCGTATCTGAGCGGCGCCCGAACGATCGCGCTGCCGGCGCGGCGGCGGCCCGCGGAACGCGGCGAGCTCCTGATCAAGGGCGCGCGCGCGAACAATCTGAAGAACCTCGACGTGCGCATTCCTCTCGGCGTCCTGGTCGCGGTCACCGGCGTCAGCGGATCGGGCAAGAGCACGCTGGTCAACGACATCCTCTACAAATCGTTGGCGCGTGCGCTCTACCGCGCGGGCGGCGAGCCCGGCCCCCACGATGCCATCGAAGGCCTCGACAAGCTCGACAAGGTGATCGAGATCGATCAGTCGCCGATCGGCCGCACCCCACGATCGAATCCGGCGACCTACACGGGCCTCTTCACGTTCATTCGCGAGCTCTTTGCGATGGTGCCCGAAGCCAAGGCGCGCGGCTTCAAGCCGGGCCGCTTCTCGTTCAACGTGAAGGGTGGACGCTGCGAGGCGTGCCAGGGCGATGGCGTCATCGCCATCGAGATGCACTTCCTGCCCGACGTCTACGTCACGTGCGAGCAGTGCAAGGGACGTCGCTACAATCGCGAGACGCTGGAGATCAAGTATCGCGGCAAGTCGATCGCCGACGTGCTGAACCTGACGGTCGACCAGGCGCTGCCGCTGCTCGAGAACTTCCCGCCGCTCGCCAACAAGCTGCGCACGCTGCAAAGCGTCGGCCTCGGCTACGTCGAACTGGGACAGTCCGCGACGACGCTCAGCGGAGGTGAAGCGCAGCGGGTGAAGCTGTCACGGGAGCTGTCGAAGCGCGGAACCGGCCGCACGCTCTACATCCTCGACGAGCCGACGACGGGGTTGCATTTCGAGGACGTGCGCAAGCTGCTCGACGTGCTCAATCGACTCGTCGACCAGGGCAACACGATTGTCGTCATCGAACACAACCTGGACGTGGTGAAGTCGGCCGACTGGATCATCGACCTGGGCCCCGAAGGGGGCGAGGGCGGAGGCCGCGTCGTCGCGCAAGGGACGCCCGAGCAAGTGGCGAAAGCCCGGCAGTCGCATACCGGCCGTTTTCTCGCCGAAATCTTGCGCTGACACGAAAAGCTCCGACGCTGGCGAGGTAGGAATGCCACAAAAACAGGGGTCAGCCATGTGGTAATCTAGCCACGCACGCCGGGAATCCCACTTGTCACATCTTCGTTAAGTGATTGCATGGCAGTTGTTTATGGCTTTCACCCAGATTCGTCTTGGCGGGCACTGAGTTTGCTGCAGGGCAGCAGGCGACGGTTTCTTCCCAGAGGCGGGGAAACCAGAGCCCTTTTGAGACGCATGGACGCGCAACGGACACTCCGACGCCAGATTTCCTGTGCCGGGATCGGTCTCCACTCCGGCAACAAGGTCACGCTCACCCTCAAGCCTGCCGCCGCGGACACCGGCATCCGGTTTCGCCGTACGGATGTCGGCGCCGAGATCCCAGCGCATATAAGCGAGGTGTCGAGCATTCAGTACGCCACGGTGCTCGGTCAGGGCACCGCGACGGTGGAGACGGTCGAACACTTGCTGGCGGCTATAGCCAGCGTCGGCATCGACAACGTCGTCGTCGAACTGACTCACAATGAAGTGCCCATCATGGACGGCAGCGCGGCGCCGTTCTTGTATCTGCTGCACGAAGCGGGCGTGAAGCGCCTGTCGGTGCCGCGGCGCTACCTCAAGGTGCTGCGGCCGGTGCAGGTGGCGCACGGTGACAAGCGTATCGCGGTCTATCCCTCGGATCACTTCAAGGTCAGCTACACGATCAGCTTCGACCATCCGCTGCTGCGGCATCAGTCGCGCACCGAGCGGATCACGGAGCAGAGCTTCGCGGAGCACATCGCGCCGGCGCGCACGTTCGGCTTCCTCAAGGAAGTCGAGTGGTTGCGGCAGAACGGGCTGGCGCTGGGCGGCTCGCTCGAGAACGCCATCGTCATCGGCGACACCGGCGTGCTGAATGCGCTTCGATTCGAGGACGAGTTCGTCCGTCACAAGATTCTGGACCTCGTGGGGGACCTGGCACTGCTGGGGCGTCCGCTCATCGGCCACGTCGTCGCCCACCGCGCCGGGCACGCCTTGCACACGGCGCTGGCGACGCAACTGCTCGAGGAGCGCGACGCGTGGAGCCTGGTGGAGCTGCCCTCGACGCCCGACGTGTACGGGCACGGTCTGCCAGCGACCAACGCCGTACGCGCCGTCAACTGATTCGCTTCCTCCCGTGAACACCTTGGGCCGCCCGATGCGGCCCTTCTTTTTTCATGGTGCGCCAAGTGCAGCGCCTGCAGCACCTCGGGCACCTCGCGCACCCAGACCATCGACGACGCGGCGAAGCATCGGACGTTCTCGGTCTGCGACGCTCGCCACGCCTCGATATAGAATCCGCACACCCATGCGGATACACCAACGGTTGCCGGTCCGTTCTCTCGCCGTGGTGGCGTGTCTTACCGCGACCGCCGTCGGCTCCGGTGCCCAATCGGGCGCTGATGCCGCGCTGATGGCCAAGGCGAAGGCCATTCACGACCGGGTAATCGCGCTCGACACCCACGACGACATCGATCCGGAGAACTTCACGCCGGAGCGGAACTACACGCAGCGTCTGCACACACAGGTGAACCTGCCGAAGATGGTCGACGGTGGCCTCGACGCCTCCTTCTTCATCGTCTACGTCGGACAGGGGCCGTTGACGCCGGAGGGGTATGCGAAGGCGTACGAGGCGGCGATCGCGAAGTTCGATGCGATCCACCGACTGACGGAGAAGATCGCACCCGACAAGATCGGCCTGGCGCTGACGGCGGCCGACGTACGGCGGATTGCCGCCAGCGGCCGCAAGGTCGCGCTCATCGGCGTGGAGAACGGTTACCCGCTCGGCACCGACATCGGCCGCGTCAAGGAGTTCTACGATCGCGGCGCACGCTACCTGTCGCTCGCGCACAACGGCCACAGCCAGCTTTCGGACTCCAACACCGGCGAGCGCGATTCTGTGTGGATGCACAACGGGCTCAGCGATCTCGGCAAGCAAGCCATCGCCGAGATGAACAAGTGGGGGATCATGGTCGATGTCTCCCATCCCTCGAAGCAGTCGATGCTGCAGTCGGTGGCGCTGTCGAAGGCGCCGATCATCGCCTCGCATTCGGCCTGCCGCACCCTCTGCAATCACAGCCGGAACATGGACGATGAGCAGTTGGATGCGCTGAAGAAGAACGGGGGCGTGATTCAGGTGGTCGCCTTCAACTCGTACGTGAAGACACCGCCTCCGCCGTCAGCCGAGCGGACGGCGGCCGTCGAGCGCCTGCGGCAAGAGTTTGGATTGCCACCCGGCGGTCCTGGTGGCGGCGGGGGCGGTGGCGGCGCGCTCGCGCGGCTCACCGATGCGCAGCGTGCGGACTATCAGAAGCGCATGGCCGCGCTCGACGCGAAGGTCCCGCCGCCTCCGCGGGCGACCGTCAAGGACTTCGTCGACCACATCGACTACGCCGTGAAGCGGATCGGCCTCGACCACGTCGGCATTTCGTCCGACTTCGATGGCGGCGGCGGCGTTGATGGCTGGAATGGCGCCGAGGAGACCTTCAACGTCACGCTGGAGCTGGTGCGACGCGGCTATACCGAAGAGCAGATCGGCAAGCTCTGGAGCGGCAATCTCCTCCGGGTGATGGCGGAGGTCGAGAAGGTCGCGCAGCAGATCCAGACAAAGACCGCCCGATGACCGCTCGTGTAGGGGCGGCTCGCGAGCCGCCCCTGCGGACTCCGCCTACCAGACCCAGAGCGTACGCGTTGTCGTCGGCGAGCCGCAGGCTTCGAACCAGTCGAT
>DAINCF010000337.1:0-7913 GCA_036732565.1 Vicinamibacterales bacterium | reverse complement strand
GAGCAGCGCCTCCGCCATGCGTCGCCGGCCCTCCGCCACACCGGCCGTCGGATAGAACGCGGGCTCGCAATCGGGCGCTCGTGCCAGTCCACTCTCGGTGCCGGTGAAGCCTGGCAACGGATCCGCGCTGACGCCCCAAAGCGGCGTCGTCAGCATCTTGTATTTGAACCCGTCCGCGGCGCCGTCGGCAATCGGGTGGTCCGGTCCGAGGAGCTCCAGGAACGTTTGCGGCAACCGACCGGTGCTGCGCTCGAACGCCAGCGCGTCCACACACAACTCTCGAAGTGCTTCGGTCGCCTGTGCCCGGGCGGCGGCTTCGCGCACTTTCTGCACAGCCGGGAGCAGTAATCCAATCAGCACCGCAATAATTGCGATGACTACTAGCAGTTCGATGAGGGTGAAGCCTGACGAGTGCCGGTGAAGGGAACGTGCCGACAACGCCTGTGGACGTCCGTCTACACGCGTGACGCTTCGGCGGATAAATGGGCAGACCATGCGCATCCTCCTGCGGAACGCGACGGGATTTCCGTCACGCTCGTGACAGGCAGGGCGTCTGCCAGTGGGGGCGGGCGCATCTTATCAGAATGCGTGGGGTCCGCCCTCAGGGGACCGGGGCCGGTGCAAGCTGGATCAGCGTCGGCAGCGTCATAACTTCCGCAAGGCCCACATGAGGAGGCGGCAATGAGCATCACGTTGCGCGAAACTCAGATCCCCGTATTGCTTGGACTCCTGTTCCTGACCTCGACCAGCCTGGCATCAGCCCAGGAACCCGGGACGCCGGGGGCTGCCGCTGTGGTTGAGCGTACGAAGGCGTTTCCGACCGACGTACACATTGCGGCACTCGACATCAGAAAAGTGACAACCGCATCGTCGATCGCCAAGAGCGCGCTGGCTCGCGTGGAAGCCGCCACGCAGGCCAAGTCGTCAGAGCTGTCTTCGAAGGCCAAGGCGCTGGAAACGCAGCGACAGAAGCTGGAGAAAGAGATTCCTCTATTGGGTGACAGTGCTCGCACGTCGGCGGAGCAAGCGTTCGCGAAGGCGCAACTCGACTTCGATCGGCTTCGCGAGGACGCTCAGGCCGAGGTCAACGAAGTCCGTCTCGAGATCGAACGCGAGCTCCGAGCGAGGCTCTTCCCCGTCGTGGATGCAGTAGCTCGCGAGAAGGGACTTCATCTCGTCCTCAATGTGAGCAGTGCCGATTTTCTGTGGGTCAGCCCCGAGATCGACATTTCAGACGAGGTCGCAAAACGCCTCGACATTGCGGCCAAAATGCCGAAGTGAAGCGAAATCTGCGTCCATCTGCGGCCAACCCTTATCTGCGCAATCGTTGGTCGTGAATTTCTTTGCTCAGAAATCGAATCGCGTGACGAGCTGGATGAAGCGGGCCGCCTTCGCCGTGGTGATCAGGCCGAAGTTTGGCGCGTTGAAGACCGGTTGGCCCGCCGCGTTGGTTGCGACCACCAGGTTGTTGTTGGCGCCCGGGCCATTCAGGTTGACAGTGTTGAGCAGGTTGAAGGCCTCGCCGCGGAACGTGATGCCCATACGGCTGCCGAGTGGAAAGCGGCGCGCGATGGCGAAGTCGATGTTGAACTCGCCCGGATCGCGCATGACGCCGCGGCCGAGCGTGCCCACGCCGGTGAACGGCAGGACGAGCGTGCGCACCCCGTTGATGTTCGCGAACACCGGCCCCGATGGCGCGAGCGGGAAGTTCGGATCGGTCGGCGGGATCATGTAGCGGATCCCGGTGCCGTCCTGGACGCGGCCGGGCACGCGCAGCTGATCGATGTTGCCGATCAGGTTGGGCCGCTGCTGCAACGCGCTGGCCCCCGGCAGCGCCGGCATGCGGTTCCAGTCCGTCAGGTTGGTCTGCGTGATGCGGCTTGGTATCCCCGAGCGGGCAATGACGATCGCGTTGAGCTGAATGTCGCGGAGCACCGCCCAGGGCGCGCTGGTCGTGTACTGAATCGCACCGGCGAACGTGTGCGTGCGATCGAGCGCGCTCGGACCGCGGTTGACGTCGGGATCGACGGCGCCCGCGAGATCCCCGAGCTCGAGTCCGTTCGGCTGCGAGAAGTTGAAGATGCCGCTGCCATCGTCGGTCGACCGCGCCAGCGTGTAGGCGCTCTGGAACCCGAGACGCTCGCTGAACCTGCGGCTCACGCGGACCTGCGCCGAGTGGTAATCGGACGTCCCTTCGTGGACGAAGGCGGCGAACGAGCTGACGTTGGGATTGGGTCGGTTCTGCTGCGTGACGAGACCACTGTTCGCGCGCTCGACGTCTTCCAACCGATCGAACGGCACGGTGTTGAAGTTCCGCACCACCGGCAGGTTCATGCCGCGCGAGCCGACGTAGCTGAGATCGACGATCGTGCCTCCCCAGAGCTCGCGTTGGATGCCGGCGTTCCATTGCATCGAGTACGGCAGCGGGCTCACGCTGCCGAACTGATTGCTGTTGTCCACCAACGGCTGTTGCGGCGTGGCGTTGCGCTCGACCAGAAATGGATCGCCGTTCTGCACCGCATCGAGCGGATGCCCCTCGCTCAGCGTGAACGGCTGAGGGACGCCCGTGCCCCGGCTCGAGAAGTCGCGGGTCACCGTGAAGCCCGGATACAGCACGATTCCACCGAGGTTGGAGAAGATCTGACCGAAGAACAGGCCAAACGCCGAGCGCAGCACCGTCTTGTCGTTGAGCGAGTAGGCGCCGCCGACGCGCGGCGCGAAGTTCACCTTGTCGCCCTCGAGGTCGAGCGTCCGTGAGGCGTTCTCTCCGGCGACCAGGAGCCGCCCCACGGATCCAGGATCGATATCCAGCCGCGAGTGGACGTCGTTGTCGATCCACATCGGCGACTCGTACTCGTAGCGCAGGCCCAGGTTGAGCGTGAGCTTCGAGCTCACCTTCCAATCATCCTGGACGAACAGCCCGAGGTTGTAGTTGCGGCGCCCGTTCTCGGGCTGCGGCAAGTCGTAGGACGCCGTCTTGACCTGGCCGAGTAGGAAGTCGGCCAGCGCATTCACCGGATTGCCCGCGGCTCTCGTGCTCGACGTGATCTCGCCGGTGAAATCGTAAACGCCGGTGAACAGGCCGCCGGGGTTGAAGACGTCGAACTCGTTCAGTCGGTACTGGACGCCGGACTTGATCGTCTGCGCGCCGCGGATCCACGTGACCGACGAGGCGAGCTGGTAGTTGTTGTTGATCTGACGCCGATAGGTGTTCTCGTTGTTGCCGAGCTCGCGCCAGCCGGTGGTCATGCGAAAGCGCGGCGCCGCCGCGAACGCCGATCGGGCGATGCCGAACACGTCCTGGACGTTGATGCCGAGCGTCGGCGGATCGAAGACCGGATCGTCACGGAGGAATCCGAAGGTCGTCTCGGTCACCACCGACGGCGACCAGACCTGGGTCCAGCCGGCCGAGACCTGATACCCCTTGGTGTCGCTGTCATTGGCCGAGTTGTTGAGCGGGCCCGGCATCGTCGGCGCGCTGGGCGAGAACAAGCTGTATTGCGTGTAGCGGACGTTCAGCCGGGAGCTCGTCGCCAGATTGTGGTCGACGCGCAGCGTGAGCTCGTCCTCCTTGGGCTTGTTGCTCAGGTCGTTGACGTAGTTGTTGGTGCGGCGGCCGTTGGCGGCGTCGGCGCTGCCCGACGAGTTCGGGGCTGGCAGCAGCGCCATGATCTTGCGAGCGGCAGGGTCGATGCGATCCTGCGGGATGACGTTGCCCGGGAACGGCTGGCCCGTCAACGGATCGACGATCGCCACCGGCGACGCGGAGAAATCGCCAATGCGGAACCGTTCATCGGGAATAGTCGACGTCACCGTCGCCGGCTGCGTGCGTCGCAATCCTTCGTAGACGCCGAAGAAGAACGTCTTGCTGCTGCCGTCGTATCCAGGAAGCTTGACCGGCCCGCCGGTCTTGAAGCCGAACTGGTTGTAGCGATCGACCGGCTTGGCCTGACCGCGCAGCTCGTTGAAGTAGTTGTTCTCGTTCAGCTTCTCGTGACGGAAATACTCCCAGGCGCCCCCCGAGAAGCGATTGCTGCCGGAATCGGTGACAGCGCTGATGGTGCCGCCCGCACTACGCCCGTACTCCGCGGAGTAGCTGGCCGCCAGCACTTTGAACTCACGGATCGCTTCCGTCGACGGCAGCCGTCCCGGAGCACCGGTCGATCCGGAGACGACGGAGACGCCATCGATCGTGAACTCGCTGTTGAGCGTACGGCTGCCATTGATCGAGAGCTGCGAGGACGTGATGCCCGTCGCCGCGCCGCCGCTGGACACACCGCCGGCCAACGTCAGCAAGGTTGAGCACGTTGCGCCCCGGCAGCGGGAGCCCCTGCACCTGCGACGTGTCGATGACGAGACCCATCGACGAATCCTCGGTCTCGAGCCGAGCCTCGGCCGCGCCCACGACCGTGATGGTTTCGTCGAGCTGCCCCAGCTCCAGCACGTTGTCGAGCCTCGCGCGCTGACTGACCTCCAAGCGCAGCCCGCGCGTCGCGATCGTCTTGAAACCCTGGAGCGAGACGGTGACGTTGTAGGTGCCGACCGGCAGCGACGGCGCGAGGTAGTTGCCGTTCTCGTCGGTCGTGCCCTCCCAGCTCACGGCTTCGGTGGCGGCGTTCACGATGGTGACGTTCGCGCCCGGCACGACGCTGCCGCTCGCGTCTCGAATCGTTCCCGTCAGCGACGCCGCCGTCGTCTGACCGCGCGCCGGCTCCACGATCACGACCGACACCAACACGCAGCAGATCAGGGACAGTCGAATACAAGACGGGGAAGTCATCGTGGTCTCCAAATGAACTGGCTCTTGACCCGACGTTACGCGAAACTTGTCGACGTGTCGGCACACGGCCGTTACTCAGTCGTGACCACGCGCGCGCGTTGAAACACATGAGGCGGGTGTGGTCTACAATGAGACACTTATCGGCGACGGTCGCATGAGGCAACGAGAGGTCATGTCGGAATTGCCGAACGCTCATCGCATGCTCGAATCGGCGGAACGCTCCGTAACGGCCGGCGACTTGGTGTCTGCGGATGAGCTGCTTCGAGACGCCGCCCGCATTCAGGAAGCCGAGCTCGGTCCCCTGCATCCGGAGCTGGCGAACACCCTGAACAACCTGGCCATCGTCGCGGAGCGGACCGGACGGCAGGCCGACGCGGAGAAGTTCTATCGTCGGGCGGCGGCGATTACCGCTGTCTCGCTGCCTCCTGAGCACCCGATGGTCGCGGCGAGCCGAGAAAACCTCGAGGACTTCTGCCACGCGGCCGGCTTACCGATCGATGCGCCCGCCTTCATGACGTTGTCGGAGCAGGACACGGAGCTCGGCCTGGGTCTGTTCGCGGACGAAGACAAGGCAGAAGACAAGCCAGAAGACAAGCCAGAAGCCACCGCCGCCCCCGCGCCCGTGCACTTCGACGATGCCCTATTGACCATGAGGTTCGAGCCGCTTCCCGAGACGGCGAGATCCGTTCCGGCTGAGGCAACTCCACCGCGTCGCGCATCGCGCGCGTTTGCGTGGGCGGCGATCGCCCTGGTCATGGTCGGGAGCGCCGCGCTCGTCGTGGCGCGAACGTGGTCGTCACGCGAAACCGTGACGACCGCGCCGACCGCTGCTGCCACGGCGCGACCTGCGACGCCCACTCCACCTCCCGCGGCACCCACCGCACCCGCTGCAACGGAGCGTGCATCGGCGCCACCGCCGGTCGAGGCGCCCGCAACGGTCTCGGCGAACGGCATCAGCCTCGCCACCGTGGACGTGTGCCGGACGCTGTCGACGAGCGGCGGAAGCTGGCAATGCAATCCGGCGGGCGACTCCGTCGCGCCGGGCAGAGTCGTGTTCTACACACGGGTCCGGTCGCCGCGCGATGCGACCGTCATGCATCGCTGGTACCGAGGAGACACGCTGCAAAAGTCGGTGCCGCTGAAAATTCGCGCCAGCGCGAACGAAGGCTATCGCACCTACAGCCAGCAGGCGGTGGATGGCGGTGAGGACTGGCGAGTCGAGATCACCACCGCCGACGGCGAGGTGTTGCACCAACAGCGCTTCAGCGTCCGCTGAGCGCCGTCGGGCCATGAGCCCGGTTTGCGTCCGTTCTCGTTTGTCCGATCGAGGCCTTCTCGAAAGGAGATCTCCCCAAATGAGAAACGGACGCAGACTCCTCTCGGTGCTGGCGCTCGCCGCGAGCGCGGTCCTCAGCGCCGCGCCGTCGGCCCAGGCCCAGAACTTGTCGATCCAACAACGCGGTGAACGCCGGAGGCACGAGCCCAGCGTCGAACGACGTCACGGTCGTCGTGCCTTAGAGCGCGTTGCGAGAGTACGGATGGCGTACGTAGCGCAGGCCTTCAGGCCTGCCAAATAAGGCGGGTGGGCCGGCTCTCGCCGCTGAGGCAGGCCTGAAGGCCTGCGCTACGTACAAGTTCGCAGCGGGCTCTGCCGGCGTCAGTCTTCGGCCATCGGTCGATTCAGCCGTTGCGCGAGCCACGCCCGGGCCATGCGGAAATCGCGCTTCGCGGTTGCGAGCGAGATGCCAAGCAGCTCCGCGGCTTCACTGCGGCCGCAGCCCAGGAACGCCGATAGCTGGACCAGCTCCGCTTTCCGCGGATCGATCTCCGCCAGCTCCTCGAGCGCCTGGTGCAGATCGAGGATGTCGTCGGAGTCAGCGTCGACGAAGGACAGCTCGTCGCTCAGCGGCACACGTACCCGGTCCGCCCCACGTTTCTCGGACCGGCGGGCACGAGCGTGGTCGATCAGGATGTGGCGCATGGCGCCGGCCGCGAACCCGAAAAACGCCCGGCGGTTCACGAAGTTCGCTTTTTCTTGTTTCAGCAGGCGCAGGTAGAGATCGTGGACCAGGCCGGTCGCTTGGAGGGTGCCGGGGCGCTCGCGACGCAGGTGGCGGGCCGCCATCGCGCGCAGCTCCGGGTACACCTCGTGGACCACCCGATCGAGGGCCCCAGGGTCGCCCTGGTTCCACTGCCGTAGGAGCTGCGTCAGATTGCCGGCAGCTAGCTCAGCCATACACGATATTATGACGGATCGCCAGATGGATGTCACACGCTGGAATCGGCTCGAAGAAATCTTCCATGCCGCCGTCGATGTGCCGCCCGGCCCGGAGCGACGGGCCAGAGTGTCCCAGCTTTGCGGGGAGGACCAGGGACTGGCCGCCGACGTTCTCGGGCTCCTCGCGGCCGACGAGTCCCTGCTCGTCACCGAGGCGCCGGTCAATCCCCACGTCGGACTCCGGTTGGGCAGCTATCAGGTCGATCGCCTGATCGCCCGTGGTGGCATGGCGGCGGTCTACGAGGCGCATCGAGCCGACGATCAGTTCCGCCAACGCGTGGCCATCAAGATCATGGACCTCCGGCTGTCGGATCCCGCGTTGGTCGCTCAGTTCAAAGCGGAGCGCCAGATCCTCGCCGCGCTCGAGCACTCGACGCTGACCCGTCTTCTCGATGGCGGTGTGACCGGCCTCGGCGAGCCGTACCTGGTGATGGAGTACGTCGAAGGCCAGCCGATCGATCAGTATTGCGATCGGCACCGGCTCGACATCGCCGGGCGTCTTCGTCTCTTCGCCGACGTGTCCCGCGGCGTGGCGTTCGCGCATCGCAACCTGGTGCTGCATCGCGACCTGAAGCCGTCGAACATCCTGGTCGCCTCCGATGGGCACGTCAAAGTGGTCGACTTCGGCACGGCCACGCTGCTGCAGCCAGAGCGGTTGTCGACGATGACGCCGGCGCCGTTGACGCCGGCCTACGCGAGCCCGGAACAGCTGACCGGCCAGGCCGTCGGTACGGCCAGCGATCAATACAGTTTGGGTCTGGTGCTCTACGAGCTGCTGACGGGTGTCGCGCCGTTTGCCACGCGTGCGTCAATCATGGCAGCCATCGAACGGGCGCTCGCCCGCGTCGAACCAAC
>DAINCF010000336.1:0-7940 GCA_036732565.1 Vicinamibacterales bacterium | reverse complement strand
GGCCGTGTACTCGCCGGGATCCACGAGAGCGCCTTGCGGTGGGCCGCCTTGACCGCCGCCACCGGGCCCCTGTGCCGCTCGGCGTGTCAAGCGAACCGGCGTCGTCCGCAGATTCCACAACACCTTGTTCAGCCCTTTTGTCTTCTCACCGCTCAACTGCTGCACCGCGCGCCCGGCCTTGTCCTCGATGGTGACGGTCACGTCTCCGGTCGCATCACTTCCCAGGTAGTAGTAGATCGTCGCCCCGACCGGCGGGTTCTCGGCCACCCATCGTCCCTGCGCCAGGAACTGATCGTCGCTGAATACTTTTGGATCGAACGCCATCGCCGGCTTCACCGCAAAGAGATGCGCGGGCGAGGACAGGATCGCGTCGGTCAGCTGCTGCAGCGGGCCGATGTCGAGGATGTAGAAGCTGCGGCCATGAGTGCCGGCCACGAGGTCGCCGTCGCGTGGATGGACCACGAGGTCGGCGATCGCCACCGTCGGCAGACCGTTCATCAGACGAGTCCAGGTGCGCCCGCCATCGATGGTGACGAACGCGGCGAACTCCGTGCCGACGAACAGCAGGTTGCGGTTCTTGTAGTCCTCGCGGATGACGCGCACGGTGCCGAACGCGGGCAGATTGCCGTGCATGGCGCGCCACGTCGCGCCGAAGTCGGCGGTCTTGTAGACACGGGGCGCGAAGTCGTCGTTGCGGTGACCGTCGAACGTCGCGTAGGCGGTGCCTTCATCGAAGCGCGAGGCCACCAGACGGCTGACCCAGCGCGGGCCCGGCAGGCCGGGAAACTTGGTCGACAGATCGGTCCACGCCTTGCCGCCGTCGCGCGTCACGTGCACGCGGCCATCGTCGGTGCCGGCGTAGAGCAGACCCGCCCGCAGCGGTGATTCCGTCACCGTCGTGATGGTGCCGGTGGCTGTCGCAGGCAGATCGCCGCTGATGACGGTCCACGCGTTGCCGCGGTTGGTCGATCTGAAGACGACGTTCGCCGCGACGTAGAGTGTGGCGGGATCGTGCGGCGAGATCAGGATTGGCGTTTCCCAGTTGAAGCGATAGGGCTTCTCGCCGCGCGGTGGCACTGGACGGATGCTCGTGTTGCGCCCGGTCTTCAAGTCGTGGCGAATCATCCCGCCGTTCTGCGACTCGGCGTAGAGGATGGTGTGGTCGGTCGGGTCGACGCGCACCTGGAAGCCGTCTCCCGTCTGCACCTTGAACCAGTCGGCGACGGTGATGCCGATCTGCGCGCGGGTCGCGCTCGGGCCACCCCACGAACAGTAGTCCTGCGTGCCGCCGTAGACGTAGTACGGCTTTCGCATGTCGACGTCGACCGCGTAGAACTGGCTGATGGCCATGTGATCCTGGAAGTCCCAGTTCACACCGCCGTCGTAGCTGAAGTAGACGCCGCCATCGTTGCCCAAGACGATATGCCGCGGGTTCTTCGGGTTGATCCACATGGCATGGTGATCGACGTGCACGTTGATGCGAAGGACCTGGAACGTGCGCCCGCCGTCCAGCGACAGCGAGAGGTTCTGGTCCAGCATGAACACGCGGTTCTCGTTGGTCGGATCGACGCGAAGCTGGCTGTAGTACTCGGGCCGGTTGTTGGTCCCGTTCACCCAGGTCCAGGTTTCGCCGCGATCCGCCGATCGGAATACGCCGCCGCTGTTGGCGGAGCTGGCCTCGCTGGGCCCTGACCTCGCCGCTTCGCCTTCGGGGTCGTCACCGCCGCCGCCGCGGGTCGGTGCGGCGGTCTGAATGATGGCGTAGAGCACGTTCGGCGTGCTCAATGAGACATCGATGCCGATGCGTCCCATGTCAACCGTCGGCAGGCCCTCGGTCAGCTTTCGCCACGTCCGCCCGGCGTCCGTGGACTTGTACAGTCCACTGCCCGGACCGGTGACCTGCGCGGGCGGGCCGCCGACGAACGTCTGCCGGCGTTGGAACGTGGCGGCGTACAACGTGCTCGAATCGTGCGGGTCGATCACGAGATCGATCGCGCCGGTGTGCTCGTCGATGAACAGGCTCGACGTCCAGGTCGCGCCGCCATCGGTGGTCTTGAACACGCCGCGCTCCTTGTTCGGCCCCCAGAGGCGACCCGCGGCCGCGACGTAGACCACATCGGGATTGCGCGGATCGATCACGATCCGACCGATGTGATGGGAGTCGCGCAGGCCCATGTGCTTCCAGGTCGCGCCGGCATCGGTCGACTTGTAGATGCCGTCGCCCCACGAGACGCTGTTCCGGACGTTGGCCTCGCCGGTCCCGACCCACACCGTATCGGGGGCCGCGGCGATCGCCGCGACGTCGCCGATCGAGTTCGTCGGCTGGCCATCGAAGATGGGCTCCCAGGTCAGGCCGTTGTTGTCGGTCTTCCACAGTCCACCGGTCGCCGCGGCGACGTAGACGCGGTGTGGGAACTCGCCGACGACCGCGACGTCGACGATTCGCCCTGACGCGCCCGCGGGCCCGATCGACCGCCACTTCAGGTTGGCCAGGAGCGATGCGTCGGCTTGGGCGTGGGCGACGTCACAGCCAATGACGCAGAGCGAGACGACACCGAGCGCGATCAGCGATTTGTACATGGACGTATCCGATCGGCCACGGCGCACCTCGACCGCGACCGGGCCGCTCATCCTCGCAATGGTCCGCGACGGCTGTCAACTGAGAGGGTGTTTCAAACCCACGCGCGAGTCTTCCAATGCGCTCCAAGAGCGCGTTGCGAAATTTCAGATGGCGTACGTAGCGCAGGCCTTCAGGCCTGCCAAACACGCCTGGATCTCGTTGCCGGCCGCGCTCGAGAGTAAGATCCCGCTCGACATGGCGTCGCCGGATACGCTGCGGATTCGAGTGCTCACGGCGGTCGGCCAGCCAGTGCCCGGCGCAACGGTGAAGGTCGTGTTCCGCCGTGGTGTGGAATGGCGAGTCGAAAAGCCCCCGGCGCCGGCCCCGCTCAGCCACGCCATCCCGGCAAACTTCGTTCAGATCGAAGTGGATGCCTCCGCGCCTGGCTACGTCGACGAACGTGGCATCCTGACCTTTGGCGTCTCGCAGCAACGATGGCAGTCGACAAACGCGTCGTGGTCGGTGAAGGAGGCCAACACCATCGCGGACCTCGACGTCTTCATCGGACGTATCTGGTTCTCGCCCATCGTCTCGCTGCCCAAGGATCACAAGGTGAAGACGCCGTTCAACCCCGGCGGCGTCCTCGTGGACCAGACTGGATATCGCACGTTTGGCGTCCCGGACGAAACGTGCCGGGCCTTGCGCCAGCCGGCGATAGGCAACCCTGACGCACCGAGCCGATGGGATCGATTTCAGTGGAGCGAGGAGAAGGTCAAGCTCGCGAACGGCGGCAACTGGCTGCTGCTCGAGTATGGAGATCCGTCCGGGCGCGCCGACGCCTGGCGCCAACTGCTTGGCGTCTGGGCCCCGCATAGCTTCTCGGGCACGACCCCGCACGTCGTCGTTCAGATCACACCAAACACGCGGGAGCCGTACTACCCGGCGGACACCGTGCCGTTCACGGGCCTCTACCCCTATGGCTGCGTGCCTGGCGCCACCCCACCCGACAAAGAGACGGGCACGCTTCCGCTGGAGCTGGCGCGCCAGGCGTACGTCGAGCTGCCGGCGAACCGCTGTTTTGGGCAGTACAAGATCGTCTACCAGCTCTATGCGTCGCGCCCGGATCTCTTCAACGGCCCGAACGGCCCGATCGTGATCACGTTGTCCCCAGCGTTGATCGCGAAGAAGGGTGCGCTGCGCGATCCGTTCACCAACCGCGAAGCGATGGGCCGGCTGATCGCGGAAGTGCTTCGCTTCCTGTGGAGTCGACTGCTCACGTTGCCGCAGTCGCTTGGATCGGTGCGCCTTCGCTTCCGGCCACCTCACGTGACCGTATGGGGCGATCGGCCGGCGACGGCGCCGAACGGCTTTCCACGCTCGTGCCTCACCACGGTCGTGACCCACAGCGCCGGCGTCGTGCCGCTGATGGCGCTCGCGGGCCATGCGCCGGGCGCGAAAGTGCCCGCGCCGTTCGACGCCGCGCTCTTCGGCGGCGCGAACGGCTACTGCGAGCAGTCGTGGCAGCACCTCTGGGCCCTCGATGCGATCTCGGAAGGTGGTATTGGCAGCCCCACCGCCGGCAGCACGGCCGTGAAGGCCTGGCTGACGTGGCTCAAGGGTGGAGACCAGCGCCGCTTCGTCGGCTTCTACACGCCGTCAGGCCTCGGCGATGCCGTGGCGCCGGAGTTGATCCGGCTGGCGGCGCCGGCCAAGCGCGGCAAAGCCGGCTGGATCCAGGAAGGATTCAGCGGGCGCGTCAGTTGGCTGCAAGTGTCGTATACCTATTTGCGCGTGCCGGATCCTGGTGCGCCGGAACCGGATAATCCGAAATCGGCCAACCTCAAGGACGTGCGGCCCGCGTTTGGCAAGGACGGCGAGGATCCTAACGCGACCCACAATAAGGCCTACGAGTTCGCCGTGGCCTACGCCGCGCGGCGGCGCCGAGACTGAGCCTCCGCTGGACTACGCTATCGCGGCAGTCCGGTCTCGGGGTCATATTCCACTTCGGTGGCCACGATCTGATCGGTCGGCAGAATCTCGATCCACTGATCGACGAACTCGAAGTTCTTCTTCCACGTGGCGCGGAAGCCGCCGGCCAGCGGGTCGAAGCCCTTCTCGAACACCTTGTCCGGCGGGAGATACGCCACGCCCTCCTCGGTGACGACCTTGAGCGACTCCTTGTGCTTGCCCGTGACATCCTCGGCCACCATCACGAGCACCTCTTCGACCGTCGGATCCTTCCGGATGTTGTGACGCTCGAAGTACTTCTCCTTGAACAGCGCGCGATCGTCGCCCGCGTACACCTCCGCGAGCCCCTGCGTGCCTTCGACCGCGGACTGTTTCAGCCACTCGAGCGCTTCGAGCTCGCGACCTAGCCGGATCGGGATCACCGCTTTCACCCAGGGCGCGTTGAGAAACGCGTTCCGCAGGTTGTCGCCATCGAGCTGCAGCAACCAGCCGAGCGACGCGCCCAGCCGTGCCGGCGCCGAGTTCTCGGTGATCAGATAGTTGTCCGGCCGCCCTTCGCCGCCCCACCCCACGATGTCCTCGGTCCCCAGCGTGCCGATCTTCGCGCGGGCGCCCAGTGCCGACAGCTTCACCATCGACTTGTTCACGAGCTCGAGGCTCGCCGACGTCGTCTTGGCCACGATGCTCTTGGCGCCGGACGTATCCCCCACGTCGGCGCTGATCTGCAGACTGGAGCGGTGACGCCGAGGCTGCCACCATTCGGGCGCCACGAAGTACAGCATCTTGTCCACGTCGAACAGCGCTTTCACCAGCTCCGATCGCAGGTGCGCGACCGGTCGGTCCGCAGAGAGGCTCCACGCCTCGCGCATGAGCTGTTCGATCAGCCGGCGGTAGACGACCGTCCGCTCCTCTTCGCGCAGATCCTCGCTCTTGCGCGCCACGATCTCGCTCGCGAACTTGACGCGCTCCTTCACGCTCTTGATCAGCTCCTCCTTGATCTTCCGCTCCTTCTCGATCTCACGCTTCTTGTTCTCCGCGGCGACCGCATTGTTCTCCTCGGCGACGGCGGCCTTCTTGGCGGCGGTCGGCGCGATCGTGATCTGGGCCTGGAACTCGATCAGTTCCCCGGGTGTCACATCGCCGCCGTTGACGACGAGGTCCATGGTGCCATCGCCGGGATTCAGCGTCGTCATGTGGAACTTGAGGTGCATGCCGTTCTTGCCGAGCCAGCGCACGGGAACGGAGTCGGCGATGCCCGGGGCCTTCTTGAAAACGTCGTCCTCCACCTGATCGGCGCCCGGCGCGATGTGATAGCCCTCGGGCAGCGCCAACTTGAACGGCTGATGGATGGTTTTGGGCGGATCGATCGAGTACCAGTCGTGCTCCTCTTCGTCGTCGCCGAACAAGCTGTCGAGCACCTCGTACGCGGCCACGCCGACCGCCGCGCCCGGCAGGCTCCCCATCGTCAGACCGATGAAGCCCGCGGCCGCGATCGGCCCGAGGTTGCTGCGCTGTCCCGGCTTCGGCACCGGCAGGAGGATGGTGACGACGTCGGTGGAGTTCTGTGGCGTCGGCTTGGTGGGCAGCGCCGCATACTGGCCGAGGTCGCCCTTCGACGCCAGGTGCACGAGCTGCGACACGCCAAGCGCCGCGCCCGGGTCGTCGATGTAGACCTGCCAGCACAGTTGGGTGCCGATGTCCTGCATCTGGACACCGACCTGCCGCATCTTCCGGCGCAGCTCGTAGTTGAGCAGCTTCGGGGTCGTGTTCTGAATGACGTATCGCTTGCTGCGCGTATCGGTGGTCTCGGTCACGGTGCGGAACGTGGACTTGAAGTTCGCCCGAATCTCCGTCGAGAGCTTCGCGCTCTGCTGACGCATGCTCTTGTGGTTCTCTTCGCGTGCGCGGCGCTGAGTCTCCTCGACGCTGACCGTCCCGCTCGCCTCGACGTGCGCGATGAGGATGGTCGCGCCCCCAGAGAGGGACGATCCCAGCTTCGTGTTCTTCTGATTCTCGTCCTTGACGGCCGAGGCGAGCTCGTCCTGCTGCGTCGTGGTGGATTCGCTGCGCAGGATCTTCTCGGTGAACTCCTCGAACGTGCGCTCCTCGAGCACGCGTCGCGTGCTGATCTCGATGAGCTCGGTGGTGGCGCCGGGACTGAGCCAGATGTGCTCGACGGGCGACCCGAGGAAGGTCCCGAACTCGAAGAAGTACTGACGGAACAAGTTCACGATGCCCAGCGGCGAGAGCACGGCTTCGCGTCCCTTACCCGTGGCGAACGTCATCGGGTCGAGCAGCGCGAGGGCCTTGGCGTAGTCGATCGACGGTCGAACCCGCAGCAGGAGCGCGTTCACGTTGTCGGGAAACCGCGCGGCAGACGCAGCATCGCCGGGTTTGGGCAGGAGCCCATTCAGGAAGCGCGCGATGTACGCTTCCTTGTTGAAGAGATGATCCGCCGTCTCCACGCGTGAAGCGAACAGGGTGCGGGTCCGCGTGACGTAGTCCGCCAGGCGGTCGCTCGGGTCGACGCGCTTCGGCTCGAAGAGGCCACGGTCGGCCCCTTCGATCAGGTCGAGCGCCTTCCGGAAGGCGTGGTTCAGGCCGTCCTCGCTGAGCACATCGTTCCACTTCGCCCTCCAGAACGGCTTGTCGGTGAGTGGGTGCGCGCGCAGGGCGGCTTCGAGGTCGGGCTGGAGAAAACGGACGATCAAACTGTCCAGGAACTCCGGCGGATCCAGGAGCATCGGAACCGCGTCCTCGCGAAAGAGATCCGGATCGTGGCTCACCGCTCCGACGTCGCCGTTTCCGTCGATGACCAGGATGTTGTCCGCCCCCTGACTGAGGAGGATCCGGGAGATGTCTTTCACCGTGAAGACACGAGGCAGGCCCACCACCTCAGGCGGGGAGTCCTCGAGGCGACGCTGGATGATCTTCGACTTCCATCCCATGAGCGGCTGGTAGATGCCAAAGAGCTCGCTCGCGTACGGCAGCCGGCCGCGGAACTTCTCGAAATCGACCTGCATCGACGCACCCTTGACTTTGAAGGACGGTCAGCGGTTGGATCGGAGAACGCGCGTCGATCATGGCCGCGGCCTACGGAGATTTCAAGCACTAGGATGGGGCCCAAATGGCACGGCTCGACCTGCTTCACCTTCTGCGGACCCTGCGCCGCGCTCCGGCCAGTGCCGGAGCGGCGATCCTGACGCTCGCGCTCACGCTCGGCGCCGGAGCCTCGATCTTCGCGGTTGTGGACGCTGTCTTGCTCACGCCCCCACCGTTCGCGAACCCCGACGCCCTCGTCATTCTGGGCGAGACCCCGCTCGACGCGCCTGCAGCCGCGCCGCGCACCGTGAGCTACGCCACGTTCGAGGGCTGGCGCGAGCGCGCAGGATCGCTCGCGGCGATCGAAGCG
>DAINCF010000335.1:0-7968 GCA_036732565.1 Vicinamibacterales bacterium | reverse complement strand
CTGGATCGGATGACGACGGCGCCGCCGGTCTCTTCATGGAATGGGCCGTCGGTAAGCAGGGCGAGATCATGCGTCCGGACAGCGGCAAGCTGCTGCTCCCCGGATCGAAGATCGTCTTCGACATTCACTACTCCGCGGCCGGCGAGGACATCACCGATTCGATCGAGCTCGGCGTCTACCTGTATCCGAAAGGTCAGGAGCCGAAGTACCGCCAGACGCTGGCGCTGTTCAGCGGCATCACCGCTGGCAACCGCAACCTCGATATCGCGCCGAACTCCGTCTACGTCGGCACCAACCATCACGTGATGCGCCGCGCCGGCCGCGTCGAGAACTTCCAGCCGCACATGCACCTGCGTGGCAAGGCGATGTCGATGGAAGCGATTCTGCCGACCGGTGAGACGCGCATGATCAGCATGGTGTCGAACTACAGCTTCAACTGGCACAACAACTACGTTTATGCGGACGACGCGGCGCCGTTGCTGCCGAAGGGAACCATCCTCAAGATCACTTCGTGGCACGACAACACGAAGGCGAACAAGATGAACCCCGATCCGGATCAGTGGGTGGGCTGGGGCGACCGCACGGTCGACGAGATGGCCCATGCGTGGGTGAACATCACCTACATGAACGACGAGGACTTCAAGGTCGAAGTCGAGAAGCGCAAGGCGGCCACCACGACCACCACGGTCGACCAGCGACAGCAGCAAAGATAAGAGCGATGCCAGAAAGGGAGGTGCTCACGGGCACCTCCTTTTTTGTCTCTGTTTTCAACCCAACATCGAGGGAGTGCTCGGATGAGAGTGCATCGTTCACTGCCGCTCGCCTGTGGCGTCGCCCTGCTTGGGGTCGTGCTGGTCGCCGGCGCGCGTCCGTCCGCCCAGTTGCCGCTCGAGCCCCCGCGCGAGGCCGGCAACAGCGTCACACCCGCATACGAAGGTTGGTTCAAGAACGACGACGGGACGTTCACGCTCCTGGTCGGCTACTTCAACCGCAACCTGAAAGAAACGTTCGATATCCCGATCGGGCCGAACAATCGCATCGAGCCCGGTGGGCCCGACATGGGGCAGCCGACGCACTTCTTGCCTCGTCGCCAATGGGGGGTCTTCATGATCAAGGTCCCCGCCGATTTCGGCGAGAAGAAGTACGCCTGGACGATCGTCGCGAACGGGCAACCGATGTCGGTGCCGCTGTCGCTGCGAAAGGGCTATCAGATCGAGCCGTTCAAGGACGCGGCGATGGGCAACACGCCTCCCGTGTTCAAGTTCGCGATGGACGGTAAAGAGTACACCGGGCCACCCACTGGCGGTATTGTGACAACGCTCGAAGGCACGGTCGGCCAGCCGGTCACGCTCACCATGTGGGCGAAAGACGATGCCTTCCAGGATCCGCGCCGCCGTGCGCCGATGACCGGCGCACCCGTGACCGTCACGTGGACGTTACATCGCGGTGACGGCGAGGTCACCTTCGCGGAAGAGAAGCCGAAAGTCGACATGGATGCAGCGGGCAAGACCACGACGACGGCAACGTTCTCGAGGCCGGGCGAGTACATCCTGCGCGTGCAGGGCAACGACTCGTCAGGGGAAGGCGGCGGCGGGTTCCAGTGCTGCTGGACCAACGCGTACGTGAAGGTCAGCGTCAAGCCTCAGACGACCGCTGGTCGCTGAGCCAAACACCGTGGGTGTAGGGCTCCCGTGATGGGTGCCGCGACGATGCGAGTTTCGCGTCGCCGCATGCTTTGTGTTTACTGCAATGGCGCGCACTTCGGGGCTGCTGTTTGCCGCGTCCGCGGCACGCATGCCTTGCACGCATGATTTCTCCAAGCGGTGATCATGTGTAACTAGTTGTGTTTTTGCTTATCGACCCATTGACTGGCCTTCTACGTAGGGCTAGCCTGTGTCGCGTTTCATCGATTTCATCGATCGCGGGTCTCGTACTCATCTCATCGCGCGATGGCAGTGGTGTTCGATTGGACACGGAGGACTCGCTATGGTCAGGACCGGCAAGATCGCGTTAGCGGTTTGTATCGCCGTTCTGGGTCTTGCTGCGCTGGCCACGCCGGCACGGGCTCAGAGCGTGATTCAGGGCGTCATCAAGGATTCATCCGGCGCAGTGATGCCGGGCGTGAGCGTGGAAGCCACGAGCCCTGCGCTCATCGAAGGCAGTCGCGCGGCGGTGACCGACGAAGGCGGGCTCTACCGGCTCGTCGACCTCCGGCCAGGGGTCTACAACGTGACCTATACCCTTCAAGGCTTCAACACGGTGAAGCGAGAGTTGGAGCTCTCGTCGAACTTCACCGCGACCATCGACATCACGTTGGGAGTCGGCACGCTCGAGGAATCGGTCACGGTCTCTGGTGAGTCGCCGGTGGTCGACGTCGCGACCAACGTCAAGCAGCAGGTGCTGGCCCGCGACGTGCTCGACGCGATTCCAACCGCCCGCACCATCCAGTCAATCGGACAGCTCGTGGTGGGCGTCACGCTGAACAGCCCCGACGTCGGTGGCTCGCGCGCGATGCAGCAGACCTACTTCGCCGTGCGCGGCTCCGGCGGCGCGCAGACGATGGTGATGGTCGACGGATTGATCACCAACGGTTTGATGGGTGACGGCGCCGTCCAGGCGTATCACAACGAGGCGATGTTCCAGGAGGCGGTGTACCAGACCGCCGGCGGCTCGGCCGAGACCATTACTGGCGGGCTGAACATGAACATCGTCCCCAAAGATGGCGGCAACATGTTCGCCGGCAGCTTCAAGGCGACCAAGTCGCCGGCGTCATGGCAGGGCGACAACCTGACCGACCATCTCAAGAGCCTGAGCGTGGCCGGGGTCGACAAGATCGACAACTTCTACGAGTGGAACGTCGAGCAGGGTGGTCCGCTTCTCCGGAACAAGCTGTGGTTCTACGGGGCCTTCCGCCAGGCGCACTACGACAAACCGATCGCGAACTCCTTCATTCTCCCGGCCGGCACGGCGCCGCTGCAGGCGTTCAATAGCTGCGTCGCGAACCCAGGCAGCTGTGACCAGGGCGTGTCGGACGAGAAGATGAACAACCCCGTCGTCCGTCTCACGTGGCAGATGTCGGACCGGAGCAAGCTGGCCGGGTACATGGATCGCGCCCTGCGGCTCCGTGGTCATGCCATGGCCGCGAACACCGATCCAGAGACGGCGTCGGTGATCTGGAACACGCCGACGTTCGCGACCGGCTCGCTCAAGTACACCTCGACGCTGTCGTCGAGCCTCTTGCTGGAGACCGGGTTCTCGTTCAATCGCGAGCGCTACGACAACCTGTATCAGCCGGGCATTCTCGCCGAGCGCGGCACGCCGGAGTGGTACCAGAACGTGCGGCGATTCGACACCACGTCCGGTTTCCTCTGGAGCGCATCGAGCGCGCAGCTTGGTAACTACCCGGATCGCTACAACATCGCCAGCTCGATCACGCGCGTGAGCGGCGCCCACAACATCAAGACCGGCTTTCTCTACGCGTGGGGCAAGTACCCGCGCTACAACAACGCCAACGCCGACCTCTATCAGCGGTACCAGAGCGGCCGGCCGTTTCAAGTGACTGTTCTCAACACACCGTTGCGGGTGCAAGAGGACATGGACTCCAACGTCGGCATCTACGCGCAGGACTCCTGGCGTCTGAACAAGCTGACGATCAATTACGGCGTTCGCTTCGACTACTTGAAGCAGACCATCGTCGGCCAGGACGCGCAGATCGGACGGTTCGCGAACTCGCCGGCCTACGACGACATCACGCTGCCGACATGGGCGACGTGGTCGCCGCGGTCCTCCGCGGTCTACGACATCTTCGGCAACGGCAAGACCGCCGTGCGCTTTGGCTTCAATAAATTCGTGACCGCCGCGAGCACCGGCTTCGCCCAGCTCTACAGCCCGACAGCGCTCGCCGACACGACGAACCTGCCGTGGCAGGACATCAACAACGATGACATCGCCCAAGGCGAGCGCGGGTGCGCGTACCTCACGCCTGGCTGCGAGATCGACTTCGGCCCCTTGTCGCCGAGTTTCGGGATCCGATCGCTCACGAATTTCGATCCCGATCTGGAGCGCCCATACCAACTCTCCTACAACCTGGGCGTGTCACAGGAATTGCTGCCCGGCATCTCGATGTCGTTCGAGTGGTACCGGAACGACTTCAGGAGCATGATCGAGCGCAACAACACCCTGCGGGACTTCAACTCCTACAATCCGGTGGATGTGGTCACGCCGGATGGTCAGGTGGTGCGCGTCTTCGACGTGAAGTCGCAGTTCAGAAGCGCGCAGGCGAACATCGATCGCACCGAGTCCGATTTGAAGCGCACCTACAGCGGCTTCGATCTCGGGTTCAACGCACGCGTGCGCGGCGGCATGCGCGTGTTCGGCGGCTTCAACCTCGAGCAGACGCTGTCCGACACCTGCGCAGCCGGCACGGACCCGAACTACCAGCTGTATTGCGATCAATGGGAGTCGGGCATTCCGTGGCAGAAGCAGTTCAAGGCCACGGCCGTCTACCCGCTGCCGTGGGGTGTCACCGTGAGTGGTGCATGGCAGTCGCTGAACGGCTACTTGCTCGGCAGGCAGTCGCTTCAGTACGGCGTCTTCACCGCGGGCACGGGCTTCGATTTCCCCACGGGCGACGGCTCGTACTTCCTCGTGACGCCGACGACCCGGTACGCCAGCAACTGCACGGGACCGTGCCGTCCTGGCGAGCTCGTCATCCCCAGCATGCAGAGCCCGGAAATCCGGGTGCTGATGGCGCCGCCGGGCACGGAGTACACCCCTCGCGTCAACCAGGTGGACTTCTCGGCGAGCAAGACAGTGCGCTTTGGACGGCTGAGCATTCTGCCGAAGTTGGACATCTTCAACATCCTCAACTCCGACGACTACACCGCGGTGGCCAGCATGCAGTATGGCCCGCCCGGGTCGTCGTACCTGCGGCCGTCGGTGATCCTGCAGGGTCGCATCATCCGCGTTGGTGCCGATGTGAGGTGGTAGTGAACGACTAGCCACGGAGACACGAAGAACACAAACAAAAATGCGCGCTGGCCACCAAGGCACCAAGACACCCAGGCTTTGTCTTTGGAAGAATTTCTCCGTGCCTTTGTGTCTTGGTGGCTGACTCCTCGGTGTCCTTTGTGCCTTCGAGGCTATCGTACGTATACTGGTCCATGTGCGCTGTCTCAGGTGCGTTCTTGTAGTCCTGCTGCTGGTGAGCGCAGGCGCGAGCGCTGGGGGCTCGGCGCAGAGCTCCTTGCCGAATCCGCGTCCGGCCGACGTCTTCCGGCCGACGCCCGGCCGCCGCGCCACCGTCCTGATCTTCGTCTCCACCGACTGTCCCATCTCCAACCGCTACGCGCCCGAGCTCGCGCGGATCGCGCAGACGTTTACCTCGCAGGGCGTCCGGTTCTTCCTCGTCTACCCCAACGCCAACGACGATCAGCGGGCGATTCTCGAGCACTGGCAGACGTTTCAGTTTCCGGGCGAGACGTTCCGCGACCGCGATCACGAGCTGGCGCGGATGGCGCACGCGACCGTCACACCTGAAACGGCCGTCTTCGATGCGGTCGGGCGTCTGGTCTATCGCGGCCGCATCGACGATCGCTATGCGGACTTCGGCGTCGATCGGCCCGCGCCGACTCGCCGCGATCTGCAGCTCGCGCTCGAGGCGGTCGTTGCCGACAAACCGGTGGCCGTGCCAACGACGCGCGCCGTGGGCTGCTTCATCACTGGCGAGGCTCCGCCTCAGTCAGGCGAACATCTGCGGGAGCGGCTCCGCCTCGCCAGTGACAGCGTTGGCATTGCCCCGCCTCCGGCGGGGCGGAGACGTCTTGAAGGCCGCCGGGAAAACTCGACCCAAATGCACGGACCGGCGGCCTTCCAGACGTCTGGCCGCGGGGACACGGCGTCGCCCATCACGTTCGCGAAGGACGTCGCGCCGGTGGTCTTCGATCGCTGCGCGAGCTGCCACCGCCCGACCGGGCCCGCGCCGTTCAGTTTGTTGACGTACGAGCAAGTGAAGCAGCGCGCCAGATTGATCGCGACGGTCACGGACAGCGGCTTCATGCCGCCGTGGAAGGCGGAAGCGGCGGTGGGTCCGTTCGTGGGGCAGAAGCCGCTCTCACCTGCCGAGCGCGACACCATTCGTCGCTGGGTCGACGAGGGCGCCGCCGAAGGCGACCCGAGCGACCTGCCGCCCACGCCAACGTTTGCCGACGATTGGCAGCTCGGCACGCCGGACCTCGTCGTCACCGTGCCGGCCGCATACGAGTTGCAGGCCGAGGCGAGCGACGTCTTCCGGATCTTCGCGCTGCCTCTGCCGGTGGGCCGCACGCGGTACGTACGCGGCATCGAGTTCCGACCCGGCAACGCGCGCGTCGTTCATCACGCCAACATTCGGCTGGATCGGACGGCGGCATCACGTCGGCTCGATGACGCGGATCCGGCGCCTGGGTACGATGGGCTGATGCCGCGTTCAGCCGAGTATCCGGACGGGCATTTCCTGGGATGGACGCCCGGGCAAGTCGCGCCGCTGGTATCCCCCGATCTCGCGTGGCGCCTCGATCCGGGCACCGATCTCGTGCTTCAACTGCACATGCAGCCGAGCGGCGCCGTGGAGCGGGTGCAGCCGTCGATCGGCATCTACTTCAGCGACACGCCGCCGACGCGCACGCCGTCGATTCTTCGACTTGGCTCGCAGGGCATCGATATCGCGCCCGGCCAGGCGAATCACGTGATCACGGACAGCTACGTCCTGCCCGTGGACGTGACGCTGCTCGCCGTGCAGCCGCATGCGCACTATCGGGCGAAGGAGATCATCGGCACGGCCACGCTGCCGGATGGCACGTCGCGATCCCTGATGCAGATCAAGCGATGGGACTTCCGCTGGCAGCACGTGTATCGCTACGAGCAGCCGATCGCGCTCCCCAAGGGGACGAGGCTCGCGATGCGATACACGTTCGACAACTCCACGGAGAACGTGCGGAATCCGCAGCAGCCGCCTGCCCGCGTGCTCTGGGGCCAGCGGTCGCAGGACGAGATGGGCGATCTCTGGTTCCAGCTGCTCGCGGAGAACGACCGCGATCGCGAGCGTCTCAACGGCGAGGTCCTCGCCAAGATGGTCGCCGAGGATATCGTCGGTTACGAGACGATGCTGATCGCCAATCCTGCGGATGCGGAGCTGCACGACGATGTCGCGGTGCTGTATCTGGGGATGAACCGTGCCGCGGACGCGGTCCGGCATTTCGAAGCCTCGGCCCGAATCAAACCCGGTGTCGCCGCATCACATTTCAACCTTGCCACCGCCCTGAGCGTGACCTCGCGCCTGCCGGATGCGATTGCGGAGTACCGCCGCGCGCTGGAGCTTCGCCCCGACTACGTGAACGCGCACAACAACCTGGGCAGCGTGCTGGCGTCGACGGGGCAGCGCACCGACGCGATCGCCCACTTCCGCGAGGCCATACGCCTCGAGCCCACGCATGCGCAGGCGTTCAGCAACCTCGCGTGGCAACTCGCGGTGAACGACGAGAGCACGGCCGCTGACCGCGCCGAGGCCGTGACCCTTGGCGAACGCGCCGCCACGCTGACGCAGCGCCGCGATCAATACGCGCTCGATGTCCTCGCCGCTGCGTATGCGAGCACGGGAGACTTCCGACGAGCGGCGACGACAGCGCAGGAGGCGGTGGCGATCGATCCTGCCGGTCCGCGCGCCCGCGAGATCCGCGAACGCGCGGCACTCTACGCTGACAATAAACCGTTCGTGATCTCGCGTTGATGAAGGTCCGGCCAACCACCTTCGCCAAGGCTCCGGCGGTCAAGAAGCCGGACGCCACGCCAGAGGGGAACTCTCCACGCCAGACTTCCGTCGCTACGCCCGCGTCTTGACGGTCGTGGGGTCCGCCTTCAGGCGGACCACGCGGGGCCGGAAGGCCCGCGCGACTGCGCGTGCGATCTGCGATATAACCCAGCCATGGCTCA
>DAINCF010000334.1:0-7970 GCA_036732565.1 Vicinamibacterales bacterium | reverse complement strand
GGGTCTGATGTAGAACTGCAGCTCGCGCAGCCGGCGGCGTCCCGGCCCTGAGTGAGCGCGGCGTTGCGCCACGCGAGTCGAATGGGCAGCCCGCGCCTCAGCCCGTTCCCCCAGAGCCTCAAGAGCCTCCGCTGCAGCCGCCGGCGCCGGGTGAGCCGCGTCGCTTCACGGGCCATCCGGTCACCTTGGATTTCCAGGGCGCGGATCTTCGCGCCGTGCTCCGGACGTTCGCGGAGATCAGCGGCCTCAACATTGTCTTGGATCCCACGATCGGCGCCTGCGCGCCGTCCGGCGCCGGCTGCGTCGATCTGGCGCTCAGGGACGTGCCGTGGGATCAGGCGCTCGACATCATCCTGAAGGCGAACAAACTCGGCTACACGGTCGACGGCACCATCGTTCGCATCGCGCCAATGTCGGTGCTCGCCGACGAAGAAGGTGAGCGACGGAAGCTCGCCGAAGCCCAGGCCCTCGCGGGGGAGCTGCAGGTCCTGACACGGCCGCTCAGCTACGCGAAGGCGGCGGAGCTGGTGCCGATTCTCACGCGCAGCGCGCTCTCGCAGCGCGGCGACGTGCAGGTGGACCAACGCACCAACACCCTCGTCATCCGCGACCTTGGCGATCGACTCACCGCCGCGGACGAGTTGATCACGACGCTCGATCGACCCGAGCGTCAAGTGGAGATTGAGGCGCGCATCGTCCGCATTCGTCGCGACTACTCGCGCGAGCTCGGCATCCTCTGGGGTGTCAATGGACGCGTGGCACCGGACCTCGGGAACACGACCGGCTTGGCGTTTCCGAACACGGGAAGCCTCGGCGGTCGCACGGGTGGGACGCAAGGACCCGAGACTACCGACACCGCCGTGAACTTGCCAGTGCAGGGCGCGCCGACCGGCGCGATCGGTCTCGCGCTTGGATCGGTCAACGGCGCGTTCAGGCTGGATGTAGCGCTGCAGGCGCTGGAAGACCAAGGCAAGCTGCGACTGCTGTCGTCGCCGCGGGTGTCGACGCAGAACAACATCGAAGCGGAGATCACGCAAGGCACGCAGATCCCGCTGCAGACCGTCGCCAACAACACCGTGAGCGTCACGTTCAAGGACGCGGCGCTCACGCTGCGGGTCACACCGCAGATTACGGCCTCGAGCACGGTCATCTTGCGGATCAGTCTCGAAAAGGCCCAAGCGGACTTCAGCCGGTCGATCAACGGCATTCCGCCCATCGATACACAGCGCGCGGTGACCAACGTCCTGCTCGCCGACGGAGAGACAACCGTGATTGGCGGCATCTTCGAGAGCCAGGAGATCACCGGTCAAGCCGCCGTGCCGCTACTGTCGCGTCTGCCGCTGCTTGGCTGGCTGTTCAAGAACTCTCAACAGAGTGAGTTCCAGGACGAGCTGATGATCTTCATCACGCCGCGGATTTCGAAGAGCTAAGGAGACTCGAACGTGACCCGCGTCATCTTCCGTCGAATCGGCACCTTGACTGTGCTCGCGAGCATCGTGGCGTTGGGCCTCGCAGGATGCGGGGAAGTCGCGAGGACCGGTCGCTCACCCGGCTACCTGGTCATCAGCGTCCTCGAAGGCGCCTCAGGGGCCGAGCCCGACGAGTTCGGCACCATCCTGTTCTCCGACGTCTTGACGATCGTCGAGCGCCAGGTCGAGGGACAGGCGGTCCGTGTCCCCACGGTCTTTGGCGACAACGGGCGGGTGACGTTCAGCCTCGGGCTCAAGGACCCAGGCACGCCGGCGAACCCGACGTCCCCATCTCCGCTCAACGCGATCACCGTCACGCGGTATCGAGTCACCTTCAGGCGCGCCGACGGGCGCAATACGCCCGGGGTCGACGTGCCGTATGGCTTCGACGGCGGATTCACCGTCACCGTTTCCGGCGGGACGACGGTTTCAGCCGGCTTCGATCTCGTCCGCCACACCACCAAGGAAGAGCCGCCCATCCGCAATTTGGTCAACGGTGGCGGCGCACAGTTGATCAACACGATCGCCGAAGTCACCTTCTGGGGGCGAGATCAGGCGGGCAACGAAGTATCGGTGACCGGCAACATCACCGTGAACTTCGGTGATTTCGGAGACCCGTCATGAGCGTTTACGTTCGCTGCGCCGCGCTCGTGCTGCTCGCGGCGGTCAGCGCGTGCAGCGTGGACGAAACGCCCGCGCCGCCGCTGGCCGGGCCCTCCGAGTTCGCGCTCGGCATCGTCGTGCACGCCACGCCTGACAGCGTTCAGTGGGACGGCGTCTCTCAGTCGCTAATCACGATCGATGCGAAGGGACCGGACGGACGTCCGGTCCGGAACGTGCCGCTGCGGTTGCAGACGTTCGTCGACGGCACTCCGCAGGATGTTGGGACGCTGTCGACCAAGTCGACGGTGACCGACTTCAACGGCAGCGCGCGAGTGACCTACACGGCGCCTCCGCGACCACTGGAGTCGACTGGGCCCGGCGTCCTCGTCACCGTCGTGGTGACGCCCGTGGGCAACGATTACAGGGGTGAGGTGGATCGCGTCGTCGATATTCGACTCGTGCCGCCGGGCGTCATCGTGCCGCCCAACGCGGTGGTCCCGGACTTCAGCTTCACACCCGAGACGCCGGCGACCTTCGCCGCGGTGACCTTCAATGCGTCAGCCACGACAAGCGATGGAGTGGCCTGCGGAACGCGCTGTATCTACAGCTGGAATTTCGGTGATGGCGGTACCGGCGCGGGCATGCTCGCGACCCACGAGTTCCGCTCCGTGGGTACGTTCGCGGTGACGTTGACGGCCACCAATGAGCGCGGACAGTCGCAATCGGTCATCAAGACGGTCACGGTCGGCGCCGGTCAGGCGCCGACGGCGACCTTCACGTTCTCGCCGACCACGCCACTGCCCGGCCAGGCCGTGTTCTTCAACGCCTCGGCCTCAACCGCGGCGGCCGGTCGAAGCATTGTGCGGTACGAGTGGGACTTTGGAACCGGCCGCTTCGACCAGGGGGTGACCGTCTCGAAGACCTTTGACGCGGCGGGCTCGTACGCGATCACGCTGAAGGTGACTGACGACGCGAATCAGGTGGGGACAGCGACGCAAACTGTCACCGTTGGCGGCGGATCAGCGACCTTGCCAACGGCGGCGTTCGCGTTCTCGCCGTCGACACCAACTCCGGGCCAGCTGATCTTCTTCAATGCGTCTGCGTCCACGGCCGGGCCCGGCCGACGAATCGTGTCCTATCGTTGGGATTTTGGCAGCGGACGCACCGGCGAAGGGATAACCGTCTCGAAGGGCTATGACACACCCGGGGTGTACGTCGTTACGCTCACGGTGACAGATGACATGGGCCAGACCGGCACCACCTCACAAACCGTCACCGTCGGTGGCGGATCCGCGACGCCTCCCACGGCTACGTTCGTGTTCTCGCCGACAACGCCGACGCCCAACCAGGGGGTCGTGTTCGACGCGAGTGCATCCACAGCCGGACCCGGTCGTCGAATCGTGTCGTATGCCTGGAACTTTGGGGACGTGTCACCAATCGTCACGGGACCGAGTCCGTTGGCATTGCACACCTACATCAATCCTGGGCAGTACACCGTGACGTTGACGGTAACCGACGATCAGGGACAGGTCGGCACGAACTCCCTGACGGTGCCAGTCGGCACAACGCCGCCGACCGCCCAGTTCACGTTCTCACCGAACAACGCGAGCGCGCCAGTCGTGGTCAACTTCAACGCGTCGGGGTCACAAGCCGGACCGGGTCGCACCATCGTGAGCTACCGGTGGGACTTTGGTAATGGGCAGCAGCAGACCGTGACCGGGCCAACCACGTCACATCCCTACGCAAGTGCTGGGACATTTGTCGTCGTGTTGACCGTAACGGACAGTGCCGGTCTCACGGCCACCGCTTCTCAAACGCTGACGCTGCTACCCTAGGGGTGTGGACGCAACGCGGATCGCCGATCTCAAGCGCCGCCTGCAGGCGGACCCGACGTCGATTGCATTTGCTCAGCTCGCCGAGGAGTATCGGCGAGCCGGGCAGTTCGACGAGGCGGTCACGGTGTGCCGCGAGGGGCTGCAACGGCATCCCGGTTACCTCTCCGCACGCGTGACCCTCGGGCGGGCTCTGCAGGAGTTGGAGCAGACCACCGACGCGGAGCGGGAGTTCGAGTACGTCCTGCGCACGGCTCCCGACAATCTGCCGGCGCTCCGCGGGCTTGCGGAAATCCACGAGAAGAAGGGGAACCTGCAACGCGCGCTCGGCTACTACCGCCGGGCCCTGGAGATGGCGCACTACGATCCCGACCTCGACGAGACCGTGCGGGCCATCGCCGAAGAGTTGGACCGCCCGCATGCGCGCGCGAACGAGGAGGGTCTGTCGTTCGAGCAGGCGCGCAAGGAGTTGTTGGACGCGCCGTCCCGCGTCCCGCTCGTGCCGCCGAAGACACCGGTTGATTTCGCGCACGTCCTGCAGTCGCTCGGGTATGAGCCCAACGCGCCGGCGCCACCCGCTGTCGAAGCATGGCTGTCCGGTCAAGTGCCCGCGCCACCCGCGCCCATCGAGCCGGCGGCGGTTCCGCCTGCGACCTCGTCCTCAGATGCGTTGGATGCCGATTTCCTCGCTCAACTCGAACAGGATCTTCGGCGGCTCGAACAACGGGACACGCCGGCCGGGAGTCGGGAGTCGGCAATCGGCAGTCCTGACGATGTCCCGCTATCATCTCCGAGCATCGTGACTGGCGACTCCCGACTGCCGACTTCCGAGCGTATCGTGCTCGCTGCCCTCGAGCAATGGCTCCAGGGTGTGACGGTCCGTCGGCACCAGCGGGCACGCGCCTGATGCAACTGGCGCCGCCAGACGTCCACGCCGCGCGACTCGTGCGCCTGCGCGCCGCTCTCGAGGCGCTGCGTCTTGACGGCCTCTTGGTGACAAGTCTCCATAACCTTGCCTACGTGACTGGCCTCTTCGCGTCAGCCGGCGCCGTCATCGTGACGAAGGATGACGTGCGCCTCGTGACCGACCATCGCTATCACGAGATGTTGTTGGGCCGCGTGCGTGATTGGCCAACGCTGACACCGGTCGTCCTGCCGCTGGGCACCAGCTACGACGAGATTCTCGTGCGCGAGCTCCGCGATCTTGCGGGGCTGCGGGTTGGATTCGAAGACGCCCACGTCTCGGTTCGACGTCTCCGCGGGCTCGAAGGCATGGGAGCGTCGGGGCCGTTCCCGGATCTGATCGCGGCCGCGGAGCTCGTCGAAGACCTCCGCGTGGTCAAGAACGAGTGGGAGCTGGCCAGGCTGCGGGATGCCGCCGGGAGACTTTCTGACGTCGCTAAGTGTATACTCCCGAAAGCCTTAGCGGGCAGGACCGAGCGAGACGTCGCTGGCGAGCTCGAGTCCGAGATGCGGGTTGTGGGGTTTGACCGACCCGCGTTTGATACCATCGTCGCCGCCGGACCGAACGCCGCGTTGCCACATCATCGGGCGGGTGACCGACGGCTGGCGGCCGGCGACTTGGTCGTGATCGACTTCGGCGGAGTGCTGGACGGGTATGCCGTCGACATGACCCGTACGCTGGCGCTCGGCGGCGGAGGACGACGGGAGAAAGAGGTGATCGGCGCGGTCGCCGACGCGCAGGCGGCGGCGTTGCGAGCGATCGCACCGGGGCAGGCGCCCGAGACCGTGGATCGCGCGGCGCGCGCGGTACTGGAACGCGCGGGTCTGGGTGACGCGTTCAGTCACAGCACCGGTCATGGGTTGGGACTGGAAGTGCACGAGCGGCCGCGCATCGGCCCCGAACGCCCGGGCGCGCCCGAGCCCTTGCTCGAGGCCGGCATGGTGTTCACGATCGAGCCGGGTGCGTACCTGGCAGGCTGGGGCGGTGTGCGGTTGGAGGATGACGTGGTCGTGACAGCTACGGGTTCCGAGGTGCTGACGGACGTCTAGTGAAGCGAGGCTTCGCCTCGCTGGAGCCTGTCTTGGCTTTGCTCCGCCTCCGGCGGGGCGACAACGTGAGCAACGAATGACCCTGGACGAGATCAAGGAACTCATCGAGTTCATCCGCGAGCACGACCTGAGCGAATTCGAGTTGGAGCATGATGGCGTCAAGATCCGCGTGAAGACGGGGTCCGCGCCGGCTCCGGCGCCTGTCTCGACCGTCCCAGCACCCCATTCCTCGCATCTGCCGGGACCGGCCCCTTCGGCGCCAGGCCATCCGTCCGCCGCGCAATCGCCTGTCCCGGCGGACGTCGACGAGGGACCCGAGCTGGCCATCGTCAAGTCGCCGATCGTCGGCACGTTCTACGGATCGCCGGAACCGGGCGCGGCGTCGTTCGTCGAGGTCGGCACCTCGGTGCGCAAGGGCCAGGTCCTCTGCATCATCGAAGCGATGAAGCTGATGAACGAGATCGACTCCGAGTACGACGGGGACGTGGTCAGCGTCTACGTCGAGAACGGTCAGGCGGTGCAATACGGCGAGCGGCTCTTCGCCATTCGGCTTCGTACGTAGCGCACGCCTTCAGGCCTGCCAACGACCATATGTTCAAGAAAATCCTCGTCGCGAACCGTGGAGAGATTGCGCTGCGCGTAATCTTCGCGTGCCGCGAGCTCGGCATCAAGACCGTTGCCGTCTATTCGGAGGCCGACGAGAACTCGCTGCATGTCCGGTTCGCCGACGAAGACATCTGCATCGGTCCGGCGCGAAGCGCCGACAGCTATCTGAACGTACCGGCAATCATCAGCGCGGCGGAGATCACTGGGGCGGACGCCATCCACCCAGGCTATGGCTTCCTGTCGGAGAGCGCCTATCTCGCCGAGGTGTGCGAGGCCTGCCATATCCGCTTCATCGGACCCGACCCGACGGTCATTCGTCTGCTCGGGGACAAAGCGAAGGCCCGCCGCGCGATGAAGAAGGCCGGCGTGCCGATGCTGCCCGGCAGCGACGGTCCGGTCGAAAGTGAAGAGAAGGCGCTGAAGATCGCCAAGGACATCGGCTATCCCGTGATCATCAAGGCGGTGGCCGGCGGCGGTGGCCGCGGCATGCGCATCGTCAAAGCCGCCGGCGAGCTGCCGCACGCGTTCAAGACCGCGCAGCGCGAGGCCGAGGCCTCGTTCGGCGTCGGTGACGTCTACATCGAGAAGTACCTCGACGCGCCCCGTCACATCGAGTTCCAGATTCTCGGCGACCATCACGGCAACGTCATCCATCTCGGCGAGCGCGAGTGCTCCATCCAACGACGCCACCAGAAGCTGTTGGAGGAATCGCCATCGGTCGCCGTCTCGGACAAGATGCGCCGCAAAATGGGCAACCTGGTGGCGGACGCGGCGCGCGCCGTGCAGTACACCAACGCGGGCACCTTCGAGTTCCTGATGGACGACAAGGGCAACTTCTTTTTCATGGAAGTGAACACCCGTATCCAGGTGGAGCACCCTGTCACCGAGATGGTCACGGGCATCGACATCGTCAAAGAGCAGATTCGCATCGCGGCGGGGGAGCGGCTGTCGTTCAAGCAGAGCGAAGTCACGTTCACCGGCCACGCCATCGAGTGCCGCGTCAACGCCGAGGATCCCGAGACGTTCGTGCCATCGCCCGGCGTCATTCACGCGTTCAGCGTCCCGGGCGGTCCCGGCGTGCGGGTCGACACCGCGGCCCACTCCGAATGCACCATCACGCCGTACTACGACTCGATGATCGCCAAGGTCATCGTCCACGGCCGCGATCGTCAGGAAGCCGTCGCGCGCATGAAGCGCACGCTCGAGATGACGGTCGTCGAAGGCATCCGCACCACCATTCCGCTGCACCTGCGCATCCTGAACGAGGCGGATTTCGTCGCCGGCCGCCTCAGCACGCACTTCATGGAACGATTCCAGCCGAAGCCGAAGGCAGGCAAGCTCGCAGAGACGGCGTGACGCTCACGCTGCCGAAGCTGTACGCGATCGTCGACGTCGACGTGTGCGCGCGGGCCGGCTGGGCGCCGCGCGACCTCGGCCGCGCCTACCT
>DAINCF010000333.1:0-7972 GCA_036732565.1 Vicinamibacterales bacterium | reverse complement strand
AAAGCCGGCCGACTGAAATGTGTGGCAGGCGTGAAGGCCTGCGCTACGTACGCTATCGGTAATTTCGCAATGCGCTCTTAGTTAAGTTCGAGCGCGTTTCACAATGCTTCCCGGCGGCGCTTCGGCGGCAGGGGGGGTTGCGCGGCCTCAGCTGGTGCGCGCGGTCGCCGCACCCGGCGTGACCCACCTCGAGTTCGCCAGGGGTTGATGGGGTAAGCTGATCGCGCTTTGACGGTTCAGCCGCTGACCGCGAGCGACCTGACGCGCGTCGAGTCGTTGCTCGCGTCCTACCCCTTCAAGCCGTACCGCCACTACCGTGCCTACTCGCGCAAGGCGCAGAGCGCGATTCTGCGCGCGGACGTGGCCGCCGCCGTCGACCTCACGCCGAATCTCAGTTTCTGCGCCTCCGATGGCGAACGATCGGCGATCGCGAGCGCTCGGCCGCTCAGTTGGGACTCGACCTTCTTCGGCGTTTCGATGGCGCGAATCGACTACCTCGTCGCCTCGCCAGCGTCGCGGGACGTACTCGATGCCGCACTCGGCGCGACGCTCGACGCCTGTCGCGCGGCGGCCATCCCCCATGTCACCGCCCGCGTCGACGTCGAAGATGTCGGCGCCGTGGAGCTGCTCGAGCAGCGCGGCTTCCGGCTGATGGATGCGCTCGTCAGCTACCGTATTCGACCCGACAACAAGCAGCCCGGTGAGGTGCGCGAGGTCGGCATCATTCGAGACTTCGATGCCCGCGACACTGATGCGGTCATGGACATCGCGCGAGACGCCTTCGCCGGATACAGCGGACGCTTTCAGCACGACCCCCACATCCCGGCCGACCGGGGCGAGGCGTTCTACTTGGAATGGGCCGGGAGAGGCCTCGCTGGAGCCATGGCGGACAAGGTGCTCGTCGCGGTCAACGCCGACGGGGCGGTGATTGGTTTTCTGTTCTTCCGACGACGGGAGCCGGCCTCGACGGTTGGCCGCGTCCCGGTCTTCGGCGGCGGTCTGGGCGCCTGTCGGCGCGACAGCCCCGGCGCCTACCCCGCCCTGATTCGGGCGGGTGCCCTCTGGGCCCAGGCACAGCGCGGAGTCGCGGAATGCCAGACCCAGAACTACAACTTCCCCGTTATCCGGGTGTACGAGGCCGCCGGTGGCACCTACGTTCGGGGGGAGTACATGCTGCATGCGTGGCTGGGGGAAACGGGAGATAGCTAGGCACCCAGGCACCCTAAGATTTACAGAATGAACAGTTTGCGGTACTATCTGCGCGGCACCGACTCAATGAAGTTCTATCTGATCAACCCCAGACTGCCGCTGAGCTTCACCAGCAACGAATACGCGGCCCGGATGATCTTCAAGAAATACTCAGTCCCGCCGTTGGGGCTGCTGACGGCCGCGGGGATGATTCCCGCCGGACACGAAGTCACGCTGTGCGATGAGAACGTCTCGTCCATCAACTGGGATCAGGACTGCGACGTCGTCGGCATCACCGGGATGCACCTCCAGCGGCCCGGCATGCGCAAGATTGCCGAGCATTTCCGCAAGCGCGGCGCCAAGATCGTCGTGGGCGGCCCCTCGGTCATGGCCGTCCCGGAGCGCTATCGCGATATCGCGGACGTCCTGATGCTCGGCGAGGCCGAGCAGATCTGGCCCGAGTGCATCGCCGATCTCGAGCGCGGCAGCGTCAAGGAGTCCTACGCGCCACCCGAAACCGTCGATCTGCGTACCTCGCCCGTGCCGCGCTACGATCTGATCTCGCGGCGCGACTACATGCAGATCAGCCTGCAGACGACGCGCGGGTGCCCGTTCAAGTGTGAGTTCTGCGACATCATCACGCTTTACGGCCGCAAGGTCCGCACCAAGCCAGTGCCGCAGATCCTCAAGGAAGTCGAGTACGTCCTGTCGCTGGGTTGGGACCGTCTGTTCTTCGTCGACGACAACTTCATCGGCGACCCGCGCTACACCATGGAGCTCGTCGAGGCGCTGGCGGCGCTGCGCAAGGGGATGAAGAAGCCGTTCGTCTTCTCCACCCAGGCCACGATCAACATGGCCCACAACGAGAAGCTGCTCCAGGCCATGTACGACGGCGGCTTGCGGAGCGTGTTCATCGGTATCGAGACGCCGCGCGTGTCATCGCTGCAGGAGACGCAGAAGTTTCAGAACGTGCGGAAGAACACCCTTGGTGAGATCGAGCGCATCCAGTCGCAGGGCATCGCGGTGTACTCGGGTCTCATGGTCGGCTTCGATCATGACGACACGGCGATCTTCCAGGAGCAGGTGGACTTCATCCAGGACGCGAAGATCCCGCTGCCCATGCCGTCGATGGTCGGCGCGCTGCCCGTGACGCCGCTCTACGATCGCATGGTCGCCGAGGGCCGCCTGATTCCCGACAACGAGGCCCAGGGCAACACGTTCTTCACCAACATCATCCCCAAGCTGATGACGATGGACGAGCTCGAGCAGGGCTATCGAACGATGGTCGCCGCGCTCTACGATCCCGTCAACTACACGGACCGTGTGCTGGGCGAGCTGGAGCACCTGAACCGCGCGAGCGGCAAGGCGAGCAACTATAAAATGCCGCTGATCCTCGCCGGGTGCCTGTGGGTGCTGATGTGGTACGTGGCCGACTCCAATCGGGCCAAGCTGCTCAGGGCCTTCTTTCGACTGTTCCCGGGTGTGCTGTTCCGGTATCCACGGGTCGCGGACGCGGCCCTGCAGCGTCTCATCACTTACCGGCACGCGTGCCGATTCGCGTCGATGGTCGAGCAGCGCTACATCTCGAGGCCAACGGCTGGCGCGCCGGCGGCGGCGTCGGATCTCAGTGTGAGCGTGCCTGCCTGACGGCATCTCCTTGCCCCGTTCCGCGGGGCGGGCATCTCCCGAGACCAGAGTGGACCTTCTCACGTTCCCGATGATGTTCGCTCAGGAGATGCCAGGGACCTTCCAACTCCGATCGTGGCGCGCATAGCAGCCGTCGTACCGGTGTACTGTGCGGAGGCAGGTCTTGCAGAGCTCAACGCCGAGCTCGTCGCCGCATTGGCCCGCGCGTCGCATGACTACCATGTGCTCTACGTGGACGATGGCAGTCCTGACGCCAGCTGGGAGCGCATTCAGAAGATCGCCGCGAGCGATCCACGCGTGGCCGGCCTCCGTCTGATTCGCAACTTCGGCGAGCACGTCGCGATCTCGGCGGGGTTGGAGCACGTCGATGCCGACTACGTCGTGATCATCGCGTGTGATGGGCAGGACGATCCCGCGGCGATTCCCGACATGGTGCGCCTCGCGGAGCAGGGCCCGGATTTGGTGCTGGTCCGACGGATCCGCCGGCGCGATCCGGTGATGAAGCGCATCCTCGCCCGCTTGTTCTACGCCGCGATCGCGCTGCTCGTGCACGTGCGGTATGACTATCGGGTCGGCAACTACCGCCTCTTGTCACGGCGCGCGGTCGAGTACTTCCGCACCTATCGTGAGCGCAGCCGCAACGTCAGCGCCATCATGGCGTTCATGGACGTGCGTACGACGTTTCTCGACGTCGCCCATCGTCCGCGCAAGCACGGGCGCAGCTCGTATTCCTTCGGCCGCTCGCTGAAGATGGCCGCGGACGTCGTGTTGGACTACTCGCAGATCCCATTGCTCTTCTCCGCCGCGTTTGGCGTGCTGCTGCTGGTGATCACGTGCGTCGCCGGCCTCGCCGCGCTGGTCACCGGCTGGGACCCGCTCACCGAGCCCACGACCGTTCTCGTGTTGGCGATGGCGTTCGTCGGCGGCCTGGTGCTCCTGAACCTCGGCATCGTCGGCGCCTATCTCGGGAGAGCCGCCACGGAAGCCCGCGGCCGCCCACTCTACTTCCTGGAAGGCTCCGTCGGAGCCGTGGCCAGGGGCAGACCGGACGCGAACATCTGATACAATCGGGGTTTGTCCAGCTTGGCGTCCAGCGCCACTGGGATGTGGGCGGCTAGCTCAGTTGGGAGAGCGCCGCGTTCGCAACGCGGAGGTCGGGAGTTCGAGCCTCCTGCCGTCCACCATTCGACTCAAATGCGCCCGCTGGCGCGGCCGCATATTCTCGCTCATGGCTAGCCAGCGAAAGTGGCTGCGTCGAATGTCCTGAGCGAGCATCGCGCTCAGGCGAGTCGAAGAGCCTCCCTCCCCTCAGTGGCGATTCTGCGGGATCAGACCCTGTTCGATTATGAAGGACGAGACCTTCTGCGCGACGAGCTCCGCGCCTTTTTCGGTGAAGTGCATCGAATCGTAGAAGTAGTCCTGATGCTTCGGAATTTCGGCGCCGAGGTCGAGACACGGCACAACCTCCTGCTGGCAAATGTCGAGCAGTCGTCGATTGAAGATCTCGAGCATGCGCCAGTAGGTGGCTGCTGATACCGACAGTTCCTGGTTGCTGAACCAGAACGATTCGCCCTGGACGCCAGCCCACTCCTCACCGTCGCCGTACAGGAGCGGCTGCGTCAGGAACATCACCTCGATATTGCTCAATCGAGCCATGGCGATCATCGCCCTGATGTTGTTCTCGAAGAGCGCCAGGGATGGTAGGACGTCAGTGAGATCTGGCGGCAAGGGCGTTTCGCTTGTCAGAGGCTTCAATTCCAGCGTATTCACGCCATCGGTGTTGTGCTGCACGATCTCTTCCGTCGGTACCTTGTCCACCAAGACGCGGTACCAAGCATAGAGGGACTGCAGCGCCCGGCTAGAGGCGAACAGGGTGTAGATCAATCCCGGAGAACGTTCGCCTCTCTCGACCGTGGCCTGGTCGAGAGACAACTGCAAGTCGTTGACGCCCACGAGAAAGATCGCCATGTCCGGCTTGATGCGCAGCGCCAGACGTTCGACCAACAGCAAGTGTCCTCGCGTCGTGTGGCCGCTCAGGCCGGCATTCTGCACGGAGATTTCGGGGGCTTCGACGCGGAGCCGCCCCTGCAACTGAGCCGGCCAGGTCTTCCCGTCCGGCAAGAACGATCCTTTCGTGGTGCTTCCCCCGACGGCCAAGATCGTTGTCCTTGCCTGCCAGTCGTCGCCGATGGGATCTCCGCGCAGCCCCCACTGATTGGTCGTCACGGTGACTTGCTCAGATACCCCGGGCAGCCTTGGATACATCGTCAATTGGCGGTGGGGATAGAACGGGAGATTCGGATGGAACAAAGGACCGGAGACGAAGAGTCGCAAGTACGCCTCGGAAAGACCGAGCGAGAATACGAACGCGCCGAGGACGAGCGCGACCTGCGTCAACCCCCGCCGCATCTGGCCGGGGTCAGTGCGATACATCAGCCAGCCGATGCCGATCAGGCAGGATTGGACAATCCACACCGGAATCTTGTAGCCGATCCAATCGATGGATCCGTCGCCGCTGAACAGGATGCCGATCAGCCAATGATTGGCGACAACGCCAAGCGCGATCAGCAGGGGGCCTGCTATTCGATAGGAGTGAGACGAGGCGTGTTCATTCAGTCCGATGCCGGCTTCACGTGCGATCTTGCCCACCGGTCACCTCGAATCGAGCGGTGTTTGGAAATGAAAAGCGAGTCCGCATTCTAGGGCCTCCATGAGGCAGTGTGCAATCGCATTCGGTCGTGGGCGCACCAGACACCGCGGCGTCAGGTGCGCGGCATGCGGGTGTACACTGAACTCATGAGTGGGTTGTGGCCCGCGCTCGTTCTGAGCCTGGCTGTCGTTGCACAGTCGACATCAACACCGGACGAGCTCGCCAGCAAGATCCAGCAGCGCCTGGATGGCATCCGCGACTTCGAGGCGGCGTTTACCCAGACCTACGAGGGCGGCGTGCTGCGCACGAAGACGTCCGAGCGCGGCACGGTCGCCATCAGGCGCCCAGGACGGATGAGGTGGGTCTACACCGCGCCAGAGCGGAAAGAATTCGTCTCGGACGGCGCGCGCCTCTACTCTTACCTCCCCGCCGACAAACAGGTCATCGTGGCGCCCGTGCCCAGCGACCAGAGCACGACGCCGGCCCTCTTCCTCTCGGGGCAGGGCAACATTGTGCGTGACTTCACCGCGAGCTTCACGGACTTGCCCGGGGCGCCCGCAGGCCTCACCGGCCTGAAGCTCGTGCCGCGCCGCGGGGATCCCGACTACGAATGGATGGCCATTGGCGTCGATCCTGCGAGCATGCAGATTCGCTACCTCGCGGCCGCGGACCATCAGGGCGGGCGTTCGACCTTCACGTTCAGCGATATGAAGGAAAACCGGGGGCTTTCCGATAAGATGTTTGAGTTCCGCATCCCCCGTGGGGTCGACGTGATCACGAATGGTGTGCCCCCGAAATAGAACCGCCGCGCTGACGCTGGTTGCACTGGCCGCCCTGGTCACGCTGGGGGGCTGCGCGACGTCCACGGCGCTGCGTAACGCCCACGCCGCCGAGGCGCAGGACGATTTCGACCTGGCGGTGGTCGAGTACACCAAGGCCCTGCAGGCCAAGCCCACGGATCGCAACATCCGCGCGTCGCTCGACCAGACCAAGCTGCGCGCCGCCCAGCAGCACTTCACGCGCGGCCGGCGTCATGCCGGCACGGGCAAGCTCGAAGAGGCGCTCGTCGAATTCCAGATCGCGGCGGAGCTCAACCCGGCCGGAAACGAGATTCAGGAAGCGATGCGCGCGACGCGCGCGCAATTGCGGGCCAAGGTGACCGTCGACGAAGACGGGCGCACGCGCCTCGAGACGCTGGTCGATCGCAGTCTCACGGCGCCGCTGCCCGGCGCCGATCTGCCGCCGGATATCACGCTGCCCGAGACGTTGATCTTCCGCGAAGCGAGCAGCCGCGACGTCTTCACCGCCATCGGCCGCTTCGCCGACATCAGCGTGGTCTTCGATTCGGCATTTCAAGACGTGCCGATTACGATCGATCTGCGGAAAACGCCGCTGGATCAAGCGTTGGACTCGCTCACCGGCGCGACGCGCAACTTCTGGAAGGTCACGGCCCCGCGGCTCGTGATGGTGATTCCCGACACGCCGTCGAAGCGTCGTGAGTACGAAGAGGAAATCGTCCGCACGTTCTATTTGAGCAACGCGGACTTGAAGGAAACGATCGACATCCTGCGCATCGTCGTCGACGCGCGGCGGCTGGCGGCGCTGTCGGCCACCAACGCCATCACCATCAAGGACACGCCGGAGCGCATCGCCGCGGCCGGGCGCATCATCCGCGCCATCGACAAGGCGCGGCCCGAGGTCGTCATCGACGTCGAGCTGCTCGAGGTCGATCGCACGCGCCTCAAGGAATACGGACTGCAGATTGCCTCGCCCGCGTCGGGGGGATCGCCGACCGGCATCGACGGTCAAGCGAGCGTCAACCGTGACGACTTCACGCTGCGCGACCTGCGGAATCTGACGCAGGCCAACGTGTTCCTGACGAACCTGCCGGGCCTCTACTACCGACTGCTGAAGAACGACACGGCGACGCGCGTCCTCGCGAACCCGCAGCTGCGGACCTCGGAAGGCATCGCGGCAACCGCGCGATTCGGCGAGCGCGTGCCGGTGCCGGTGACGACGTTTGCGCCGATTGCCGCCGGCGGTATCCAGACGCAGCCGATCACGTCATTTCAGTACGAGAACATCGGCGTGAACATCGACCTGACTCCGCGCACGCATCATGACGATGAGGTCTCGCTGGCGGTGAAGGTGGAGGTCAGCAGCGTCTCGGGCACGGGATTCGAGGGCTTGCCCACGTTCGGCAACCGCGCGATCAACACCGTCATCCGCTTGAAGGACGGCGAGACGAACATGCTCGCCGGTCTCATCCGTGACGACGAACGCCGCGTGCTCTCGGGCATCCCTGGCCTGAGCGATCTGCCCGTGCTGGGTCGACTGTTCGCGCACAACCGCCGCGAGACGCAGGAGACGGACATCATCCTGACGCTGACGCCGCGCATCGTGCGTGTGCTGGACTTGACCGAAACGGACCTGCAGCCTTTCCGCGTGGGACGGGATGCCGGCTCGCCGGTGATCGATCTTCCACTG
>DAINCF010000332.1:0-7985 GCA_036732565.1 Vicinamibacterales bacterium | reverse complement strand
ACGATCGTCAGCGTGGGCCGTGACCACCCGTTGTTGCTGACGATGACGTGGCGGCCGTCGACGGAGGGGATCATCGAGAGCGGGAAGTCGCCCACGTGAAAACTGCGGCCCGCCGGCGCGATCCTCCAGCCGTTCGGTAGCAGCGTGACGCCGCGCCCCTTGACGCCCGGCCACTCGGGCGGGTCGCCCGCGCGTTCGGCCAGCGGCGACACCGCGAGACCGATCGAGACGACGAGCGCGATGACGAAGACGAGAGCAAGGGACGACAGTCGATGCATCAAGGGATCCTCAGGACGTTCATATTGAAAGCGTGGCGCATGACGACGATGTGACATGCGGGCCGCAGATGTCGCGGATCTGCGGCTCCTGTTGGTGGGTCCGCGCAAGTCGCATCAATCTGCGGCGGCCTTTATCGATGCCATCTGTGTTGGAGCCCGTTGCGAAATTGTACGTAGCGCAGGCCTTCCCTTCAGGCCTGCCTGACCGCCAGCCGGGCACCGACGGTGTTTGGCAGGCCTAAAGGCCTGCGCTACGGTACGCTACCGGCAATGTCGCAACGCGACGGCTATCGTGCCACGCTGCTCAACTCCATCAAATCGAGCTCTTCTTCGAGCCGATGGAACGCGGTGTCCCCGATCTCGTCGGTGGCGCGCATCTCCAGGACCGCGCGTCGGGCTGCCGCGAGCGCGCGTCGATGCAGGTCGTCGTCTTGCGTCGCGGTCGCCGGCGATCGTCCCGAGCGTCTGAGGAGCGCCGCATACTTCTGGCGCAGCAGGTCGGCGGTCTGCGTCGATTCACCGTCCAACGCGCGCACGGCCGCCTCCACCGCGCGCTCCCGCGCGCGATCGACCTCGCGACCGACGGGATCGTCATCGCGCAGGTCGAGCCACTGCAGCATCGGCCGCAGCGTCAGACCCTGCACGACGAGCGTGCCGACGACGATGCTGAATGCGGTCAGCACGATCAGATCGCGATAGGGGAATTCGGGTGGCAGTGCCATTGCGGCAGCCAGCGACACCACGCCGCGCATGCCGCACCACGAGATGATGAGGCCGCCCCGCACCGTGGGAGGCAGCATCGGCCGGGGCGGATGGAATCCGAATCGGCGGACCCGCCACCTGATGACGGCGTTGTAGCTCATCACCCAGACGATGCGGATGACCATCACTGTGATCAGCACGGCGAGCGCCACCAGGCCGTACCGTGTCCGGACCGCTGGCTCGAGGCTCTCGAGAATCGGTCGAATCTGCAGGCCGATGAACACGAACGCCAGCACGTTCAGCACGAACACCGCCGTTTCCCACACGGCGTAGGAGGGCACGCGGATACGCGCCGGCGTCATCGCGGGCGCGTAACGGGCCGCCGTGATGGCGAAGCACACCACCGTGAGCACGCCTGAGAGGCCGATGGTTTCGGCGAGAATCCACACGCCGAACGTGCCGATGAACTGCAGGATGGTCGCGCTGGGCACGTCTTCGACGCGCTCCATGACGCGCGTGAACCCGATCGCCAGCGCTGGCCCGACGATGATGCTGCCGATGACGCCGAGGAGGAACGTCGGCGCGACGTCGGCGATGGAGAAGCTCGCGGCGAGCGTGGCGCCGACGGAGAGGCGATAGATCAACAGCGCCGTCGCATCATTGAGCAAACTCTCGCCCTCGAGAATCGTCATGATGCGGTGCGGCGGGTTCACCTGTCGGAGCACGGCGGTGGCCGCGGCGGCGTCAGGTGGCGCGACCACCGCGCCGAGGGTGATGGCCGCGGCCCACGGCATCGCGGGTACGAGCGTGTGAGTCACCCAGGCGACGGCGATCGTCGTCAGGACAACGGCGACGACCACGAGTCCGGTGAGCGAAGGCCAGTTGTCCCTGAGATCCCTGGGCGACGAATCGAACGCGGCGTCGAGCAGCACGGGCGCGACGAACAACGCCAGGGCCAGATTGGGCTCCAGCACGAACATCGGCGCTCCGGGCACGAATGCCAAGACGGCGCCGCCCAGCGCGAGAAACGCCGGATACGGCGCGCCAACGCGACGAGCGGCCGCCGCCAGCACGACCGCCGCCAGGAGCAGCAGAATCAGCGATTCGAACGCATGCACGTTCCCGAGAGATTACAGGATGCCCTCGGCCACCGCGAAAAGCGGTGCTCGCCACAAGAGGGTCTCTTACAGCGCGCTCGAGCGTTTCAGCGCGTGCAGCCCGAGCGCAAACATGCCTGCGGCGATCGCGGCGATCGCGAACAGCGACAGGACTACACGTCCACGGACCGCCGCCGGCGCTTCGTCGCGGAAGGTGAACTGCGGCGCCCGCTCGTAGTCCTCGGCTGTCAGCGAGACGTGTCGTCGAGCGAGCGGATAGAAGTAGTCACGCCACTCCCGATGGAATCGGTCCAGTTGGTCGGCGAAACGCCGATACCGGGTGGTCGACGTGCCCGCGAGCTCGGTCATGGCATCGTGGAGGAGAATCGCGGGAGAGAGGATGCGCAACCCAGCGGCCAGGGTGTGCTGCCGCGCGCGCGCGTCGCGATGGGTCGACAGCACCGGGGCGATCCGGCGATCGGTTTCGTCTTGCAGCGCGAGACCGCGCATTGCCACCGCATCCGCCGACGTCTGTGCGGGCGCGACGTCCGGATGCTCTTCCTGATAAGTGGCCATCAATTGCGCCAGCGTGGGCGCCGCGAGATTGCCAGCTTCGCGTACTTCATTGATGAGCTGGGTCCGCGATGGCACCGGCGCCGCAAGGGAGGCGGCGAGGCCGATGAGTGACGGCATCACCACGGCCCACGCAAGCCAGGTGGCCGTGATCACGACGGCGTTCACGCCGGAGCGCCACCCCGCGCTGTTGACCCACGCCGCCACGCCAAACCACAGCCCGGCATTGACGAAGATCAGCACAGTCCAGAGCAGCGCATCGACGAACGTCAACGCGTCGACCGACAGGCCGGCGATCGTCGTGGCCGCCAGCGACGCGCCGGCCGTCGCGACGAAGACGAGGCCCGCGCGGGCGATGACTTTGGCCATCAGGACGGTCCGCAACGAGACCGGCTGCGCCAGGACGAGGCCCAGCGTGCCGCGCTCGCGCTCCTCGGACAGGAGGTTGTAGGTCAGCGGCAGCACCAGCAACGGCCAGCAGAACGTCAGCACGAACGCGAGATCGAAACGCCCGTTCACGAGGTTGGCCGGGTTCTCGATCTCGTCGCTGTTGATCAGGATCGGTTGGGTGCGAATGGTCACGCGACTGTAGTACGGATGCAGATCGCTCTGGCCGATCGCCAAGATCGCGAGCGGCGCCGGCGGGAGCACGGCATATCGAGCGCCGACCCATTCGCTGCCGGCGGCTTCGGCCCTGCGCGGGTCGAGGTGCGGCGCGGGCGCGGGGGCGTCGACCGCACCGGGCTGCAGCAGATACCAGGCCATACCGGCGAGATTCAACGCGGGTCGCGGGTTGCCTCGTCTTGCCAGATCGGCGAGCTCGGCCTTCGCTTCCGCAAATGCTTCGGCATCCCGATGCTCGATCGCTGCAATCGTGGCCTGCTGTTGTCGGACCCATGCCGCGCCGTTCGCCGCCCCGAAGGCGATGACGATGCCGAGCAACAGGAGGCTCACCAGACACGTACGGCCGCGCCACAATAGGCGCAGGTCATGCTTGACGATCAGGAACAGAGGAGAGGGCACCGGTTACTCGATGGGCATGAGCCTAATGGCGACCAGGAGCGCGACCATGCCGACGGCGAGCCAGGCGAGGAGCGCCGTCAGACTCCAGCCGACGCGTCGAATGGCCCACATCACCTCCGGCGCCCGATAATCGAAGGCTGGCAACCGGCTCCACAGCTCGGCGCCGGCGGTGTGCCCGAGCTGCGCAGACGAGGAGCTGTGGGCGATGTCACCGTTCATCATGTCCACGAGCCTTCGCCGATAGCGTTCCGCCGCGGTGGCGAAATGCTGATGGTGGGAGAAGTCCGATCCGGCGAGGCCCGTCGACAACGACCGAACCGCCAGCAGCGGCGCCGCGAATCCGACGATCTGATGGGTGTGGACCTGCGCCTCGAACAACCGCCACAACGTGGCGTAGTGCTCGTCCCAGACCTGATTCGAATGTGCCTCACGCTCCAGATAGTCGATGCCGCGGAAGTTGACCGGGAGATCCTCGACCCGGCTGACCCCGTGCTGCTGAAGCAGCCGCTGTCGCAGGTCGCGAGCGCGCCGCAGGTTGTACTCGTGCACGCGCAAGCCATCGTAAGTGTCTCGCTCGACCGCTTCGGCGAACTCGAACGCGGTGGGCGTGGGATGCAGCCGGCGCGCGACGTCTGAGGCGACGCGCGGAGCGATCACGGCGTTGACGATCCAGAACGCAATCAGCACCGCCAGCGCCTGGCTCGAGCTGCGAGCCACGGCCGACGCCGCCAGCGCCACAGTCAGCACGATCGCGAAATACACGCTGTAGACACCCGCCAGCAACCCCATGCGTCCGAGAGTCGCCTGGAGTCCCGTTCCCGTCGACGCCAGCAGAATCGCTACGGCGCCCCCGATCGCGGCCGGTACGAGGACCATGCCGAGCGCCATGCCAACGCCAACCACCTTGCCCGCGGCGATCACCCGTCGTGGCACACCGGCGGCGATGATCTGTCGTAGCGTGCCGTCCTCTCGCTCGCCGGAGAGCCGCGCGAACGCCAGCAGCATGGTCAGCAGCGGCACCAACATCTGCAGCGTCGTTGCCGCCGTCAGCTCTCCGAACCGCGCGATCGAGCTCTGATCTTGCGCCGGCCGAAACTGGAACTCGTTCTGTTTGTGCGCCTCCAGCCAGGCGGCCACGCCGGTGTAGGGGTTGACGCCCGAGTCGAACAGGGTCAGCGGTTCGCGGGGCTTGAATGCGTACGAGCCGTAGTGCGCGGCCGAATGCGGATCCTTTGGCGCCTGCGACAGCCATTGCGTCCGCGCGAGGCGTCCGGCGCTGGCGTGATCCGAGGAGATATCGCGCTGGAACTTCCAGCCTGCCAGCAGGGACACGAGGAGCAGCGCTCCGACAATCGCGGTCGCCCACTGGAAGCGACCGTCCCTGATCACGTCCACAATCTCGCGCCGTGCAATTGTCCAGGTCATGGTCCGTGATCCTCGGCAGGCCTAAAGGCCTGCGCTACGTACCGTGGTGCGAGTGTCGACGACGTGCCGTGGTGTGCGAGGTGTCGACAACTACAGTCGATTGCAAGATCGTACGTAGCGCAGGCCTTCAGGCCTGCCAACTCAAAAGACGAGCTTGGCGCCGAACTGAATCTGCCTGGGATTCGCACCTGCGCGCGTCCGCTGCACGCGACCGAAGTTGGCGTCGCTCAGAATCTCGACGGGCGCCGCGAAATTCGCCCAGTTGAAGAGGTTGAACGCGTTCAATTCGAGGCTCAGCTCACGACCGGAGCCAATCGATACACGTTTGCGCACGGACGCATCGTAGGTGCGCATCCACGGCGAGCGCAGGGCGTTCCGAGCCATCATCGCGAAGGGATCCGTGACGGGATCGGGAATGCCGAGCACGAGATCGGCGTCAGCTTTCGGCACGAGGTACTGGGTGCGATCGCCGCCCTGCGCATAGAGGTCGTCCACTGGGCCGCGCCGCAAGGCCGGTCGATCCGAGAACGCATTGCCGTCATCGTTGATATCGGGACCGAGGCGAAGGCTGAACGGCTCGCCGCTCCGCGCCACGAAGATTCCCGCGATCGACCACCGCGACACCAGGCCGTTCACCCAGCGCCGGCCGGAACGAAACGGAAGGTCGAGGAGATGACTGACCACCAGGCTGTGGCGCACGTCGAAATCCGCCGGACCCCAGTCGACGTCGACCGGCCGCGCCACCCACTGGCCCGGGAGCCCGCCCTGGAATCCCGCGGCCGCTGATGCACCAAGGTTGATCACCGACGGCATCTGGGCCGTCGTGGAGCCGGCGTCGTACGAGTAATCGTCCAGCGCCCGTGCCAGGGTGTAGACGGCGGTGGCGTCGAGACCGGCGTGGACACGTCGCCGTGCCACCACCTGCAGCGCGTCGTACGAGGACGAAGACGCGTTGGTGAGAAAGCGGGCGCGAGCGAAGCGCGGATCGGGGCGCCGTTCCTGCGACACTTCAGCCTGTGCGTTCGGCTCGAAGAATCGATACAGTCCGTCGCTGCGCGCGCCGACGTATGCGGCGCTCACGCTCGTCGCGCGGCCGACCTGCTGTTCGATGGTGGCGTTGAAGCGATGCGTGTACGGGCTGCGCAGCGCCGGATCGATGAGACGTGTCTGCGTCGGCGTATTGGCGATGGGCAGGTTCGTGAGTTGAAACGGGAGATTGAAGACGCTCAGCGATGTCGCGAACGGCGGGTTGAGCACGCCGAAGTCCCACAAGCCCTGAAACGGTCGGTCAGCGTATCCGCCATAGGCGGCCCGCACGACCGTCCTCGAGGTCTCTCCAAGCGTCCACGCCAGACCGAGACGCGGTTGGAAGTTGTTGTTGTCCGGGGCATAGAGCGGGCGATCCTCCGTTGCCGGCGCCATCACATTCGCCGTCAGGCCAAACGTGAACGGCGAGATGTTCGGCACGATGTTGCCGCTGGCATCCACGGCGTACAGATTGGCGGCGACCCCGTCGCGCTCCGCGTAGACGCCGTAGTTGCTGTAGCGCAGGCCGACGTTCACCGTGAGGTTGCGTCGCCACGCGTAGTCCGCCTGCGCGAAGTACTCGTGCTCGGTCGACTGCCAATGCCGGTCTGGCGTCGGCGGTCCTTCGGGCACGCCGTACAGCGTGGCCACGGTTTCGCCGGCGACCGCCTGGGGTTGGCCGAACGTCGTGCCGAGGATCCCGGTCGGCCCGATGAAACCGTTGAAGTTGTAGAACGCCACGTTGCTGACCACGGTGACGTCGACGTCCGTGTGCCTGAGGTCGACACCCGATCGCAGGATGAGGTTCCCGCGCGTCCAGGTATGCGACACGGAGAACTGTGGCACCGTCTGGTTGTCGACGAAGCCAAGGCCGGGCGGCACTTCGAGCATGCTCAATGACGTGCCGTTGACGCGAGCGCGCAAGCCGTACTCCGACGTCACGCCCATGGCCAGGAGCTGCGGGTCGACGTCGCTGGTTGGTCGATCGCGGCGGCGGCTCTGAAGGAGGCCACCGCGAACCTCGAGCAGCTGCCGTGGAGAGAGCGTCCACAACGCTTGCGCCGATCCGGATCGCCAGCGCCGGATCGTCTCGGTCGCGCTGCCCGTCACCGCTTGCGTATTCGACTCGAGGTCGGGGTTCGACAGCGCGTAGCGTACCGACGCCGTCAGACGATTGGACAGCCGATGATCGGTGCGGAAGAGGCCGCCATCCTGCGTCACGTTGCGGGTGTTCGTCGTGCTCAGCAGCACGGTGCCGGCCTCGTCGTTGCCGAGATCGCTGTCGAAGGGCGCCGCGGGAAAGCCTGCCGCGATGGCTGCCGTGCGCGTCGCCGCCGGTAGCGCGCTGAAGCGTCCGGCCGGATTGCCCGCGGGCGTCACGATGCCCTGACCGATGTAGAACGTCTCATAGACGCGGCGGAGATCGCCTGGGATCAGACCGATCAATGCGGCATTCGGGACAGTTGCCGACGCGGTTTGCTCCAGCTTCTGCCGGAAGCCCTCGAAGCTGCCGAAAAAGAAATGGCGATCGCGTTGGAGCGGCCCGCCGAGCGTCACGCCATATAGGTGCTGCTCGAACGGCGGCGTGACGGCGCGTCCACGGTCGTCGAAGAAGGGGCCGAAGTTGAAGAAGTCGCGCGCGTCGAATGTGTTGTGGCGTCCGTAGTAGTAGGTCGATCCGTCGAAGCCATTCGTGCCCGATCGCGTGACGACATTCACTTGGGCGCCGGAACTGCGGCCGAACGTGGCGTCCGCGTTGGAGGTGATCACGCGGAACTCTCGGATGGCTTCGGTCGACACGAGATTCGGTGAGCCGCCGCCGAAGTCCGCTGCGCCGCCGGCGAGCGCGAGCCCTCCGCCG
>DAINCF010000331.1:0-7996 GCA_036732565.1 Vicinamibacterales bacterium | reverse complement strand
CGGGAATAACGATCTCATCTTCGAAATCGATCCAGGGGGACCACGGTAAGACCGTCCCGGCGAACGCTTGGCAATTACCGGGACGTTCACGGCGCGTTGCTCAGTCGCCGCGCATCGCCTGCAGTGGATCGACCCGAGTGGCTTGAACCGCAGGTGCGATGCAGCCGACAAGCGTCGCGACCATGAGCATCATCGCAACCGAAGCGAGCGCCACGGGATCCCAGGGACTGACATCCACGAGCTGACTGGCAAGAAGCCGGTTTGTGCCAAGCGAGACAAGGACACCTACGGAGAGGCCAACCAGCGCCGGCGTGATGCCTTGTCGCGTAACCAAGCGCACGACATCGGCCATGCTTGCGCCAAGGGCGATGCGGACGCTGATTTCCTGGCGCCGCTCGGCAACCGTGGCCAGCATCACGGCAAGTAAGCCCAGGCATGCCAGGAACAACGCCATCAACGCAAACACCATGAACAGACCACCGTTGACGGCGCGCTGCCAGTATGAGCCGGTATTCCAGACGTCAAGCGAGTACGGCCCAAGCCAAATCGGCACGCTTGGGTCAGCTCGCTGAATCTGTTGCCGTATGGGCGCGATCACCGATTGCGGCGGAACAGACGAGGTATGTGCGAGGATCCACGCGCCGCGGCCTGGCCGCTGGCGAAAGGGCCGATAGAACGTCGGCTCCACATCCGCGCGGGCGCGGTCTCCTTGATGCAGATCGGGTGCGAGACCAACTATAGCCATCCACGGGCCCGGAGTGCCTCCGCTGTGCACGCGGATGCGGCGCCCCAGCACGTCGTCGGTCTGCCAATACTGCTTAGCGAACCGCCGATTCACGATGATGACGGCCGGAGAGCTGGCGGTGTCGCGAGCGTCGAAGTCGCGACCGGCAACGAGTGCCGTACTTAACACGGTGAAATAGCCGCCGCTGATCACCGACTGCCTGACCTCGCGTTGCTGCGCGTCCGCCGAAAATGGCCGCCCTTCGATTTCAATACCGCTGGCACCTGAGCGTTGACCCGGGGCTCCATCGGCGAAGGCCACGGCATCAACACCAGGAACCGATCGCACGCCGGAAGCCGCGCGGTCGAGGAAGCGGAACTGTGAGTCGGCATCCGGATACGATGCCGCTGGCAGCGACGACAGCGATACAACCACCTTGCTTGGGTCGTAGCCGAGTGACCGCTGATGCAGGTTGAGCACGCTTCGCAGCAGCACGCCCGCAGCTGACAACAACACCACTGCAAGACCCACCTGCACGATCACGATCACGTTCGTCATGCGCCGCTGCTGTTTGCGGCCGATCGTGCCGCGTCCGCCGTCGCGGAGTACGCCTTGGATCGATACCGCTGAAGCCCGCAACGCCGGAATCAATCCGGTCGCGACGCCCGTCACCACGACGATCGCCGCCAGATATCCGATGGCACGGCCGTCGATCGAATAATCAAGCAACTGCGCAGCCCACGGCTGTGTCGGCGGGACGGCGACTGCGGCATACCCTCGTAACAAAAGTGGACTGAGCCACGACGCCAGCAAGCCGCCGGCCGCCGACAGTAGCAGGCTTTCAAAGACGTGCAAGCGGACAATGCGCGATCGTCCGGCGCCAAGGGCCAGCCGCACGCCGACCTCACGCTCTCGTCGGCTCGCGCGCGCAAGCAGCAGGGTCACGAGATTGGCACAGGCGATCAGCAGCAGCGCGGCGACCCCGGCCCAGAGCGACCCATAGACAGCCGGTGCATCCGGACCGACGAAGAACTCGGTAAAGGTCTGCACAAACGGTGTGACGCCGGTGTTGGTATCGGGATAGAGACTGGCGAAGTGCCCGCCGAGCGATTGCATTTCGGCGCGTGCTTGGTCGATGGTCACCCCAGGCGCAAGACGCGCCGCCGCGACCCACAGGCCTCGAGCGTTGCGCGGCTGCGTTGACACCCGGGGACCCATCGGCATCCACAAATCCTGTCGTTGCGGAAACACGAAATCATCCGGCATGACACCGACGATGGTCACGGGCTCGCCATTGACTGTGATCGCAGCGCCGATTGCTGCCGGATTCGCGTCGAAGCGCGTGCGCCAGTAGTCGTAATTGAGGATGGCGACTCGTGCTGCGCCTGGACGATCGTCTCCAGGGGTGAAGTCGCGCCCGATCACAGGTGCGACACCGAGCAACGAGAAAAGACCGGCAGTGACTTCGGTCGAGGTCGCCGTTCCAAGGCTGCCGCCCGCGTCCACTGAGACGCGTTGATCTGCAACGGCCTCGATGCCAGAAAAGCTCTTGGCTGCCGACTTCCAGTCTGTGAGATCAAGATACGACAGACAGCAGCCGCGTCCGCTGGTTATCCCTAAATAGACGAGGTCACGCTGGTCGGGAATGCCGCGGAACCCTTTGAACAGCGTCGCGCTCGTCACCGTAAACACGGCAAGATTGACTGCGATACCGATGCCGAGGACGAAGATCGCCAGCGCGGTGAAACCGGGCGTCCGGCGCAGTCCACGTCCAGCGTGATGCAGATCAGCGAAGATATGGTCGAGCGCTGGGAGTGATCGTTGATCGTCGACGCGCTCGCGCGATGACAACGAGCTGCCAAAGCGCACAGCCGCCAAACGACGCGCTTCCGCCAGCGGATAGCCCTGCTTCAGGTAATCGTCGACCGCCATGTCGCAGTGGGCGGCAAATTCTGCGTCAAGGTCTCCATGGGTGACGTGGGTACGGCCGACTCCGCACAGCCGTGCAATACGCTCGCGCCATCGTCCCATCACTCGCCAACCTCGGTGGACAGCACACGACCAAGCACCGCAGAAAGTCGAGTCCAATAAGACTTTTGCTCAGCGAGTTGCTTCAAGCCGGTCCTGGTGACGCTGTAGTATTTGGCTCGGCGGTTCGATTCTGAGGCGCCCCATTCGGCTCTGATCCACTTCCGCTGCTGCAGGCGCACGAGTGCGGCGTAGATCGTGCCCTGATTCAGCAGCACCGTATCGCCGCTCCGTTGTTCGATCCGTCGCGCGAGCCCGTACCCGTGCTGTGGCCCCATTGTCGCCAACGTTTGGAGGACCATCACGTCCAATGTCCCTTGGACCAAATCAAGCTTGTTTGGATTCATAGCGAGTCCTGTGGTAGCGCCACAGGACTATGCCACATGTCCGGTGGCCAAGCCATTGCCTTCTGGAAAGGGAATTGGCCGCCACTCCGGCGTCCACGTCTGAGTCAGCCAGCTGCCGAATGCTCGAACGACACGATCGCGTCCCAGGCCGGATGGGGCCGATACGGTTCGGCCGACATCTCGTAGAGACCGTCCGTTAAGGTCTGGGAGCGATCGGCGCATCGCCTGCCGACGTGCTGCGCCTCGTCGTTCGCGAAAGCCTCGCGACCACCACCGTCGGGCTCACGATTGGGCTGGGCCTGGCGACGCTGCTCGGCTGGGGATTGCGGGCAGCAATCTATCGAATCAGCCCGCTCGATCCGGTGACTCTGGGAGCCACCACCGGGATTCTTGCGATCTCGTCGTTCACGGCGTCAATCATTCCGGCCCGACGGGCCGCAACCGTTCTCCCGATGACTGCGCTCAGAAGCGATTGACCCACAGTTTCTGTTGTGTTGAGCTCGCGTTCGTTGTCAGAAGAGACGATAGTTTGTAGATTGGACACATGGCGCTCAAACGGATGGACAACATAGGAATCGTCGTCGATGACCTTGCGGCGACGATTGATTTCTTTCGCGAGCTCGGCCTTGAGCTCGAAGGGCGGGCCACGATCGAAGGAGAATGGGCCGGACGTGTCACGGGACTGGGCGATCAGCGCGTCGAAATTGCCATGATGCGCACGCCTGACGGCCACGGCCGGCTCGAGCTCTCGCGCTTTCTCACGCCGCCTGTCGTCGCGGATCACCGAAACGCCCCGGTGAACGCTCTAGGCTACCTGCGCGTCATGTTCGCCGTTGACGACATCGACGAGACGCTCGAGAGGCTGCGCAAGCGCGGAGCGCAGCTCGTGGGCGAGGTAGTCCGGTATGAAGACGCGTATCGGCTCTGCTACATCCGCGGGCCGGAAGGGCTTCTCATCGGACTCGCCCAAGCACTCAGCTGAGCGTCGGTACCACAACGCGGTCGGCAGTCATGCTGGCTGTGTTTCGCAGCCACAAGTGGCCGGATCTGATTGCGAAGGCCAACCAGCGTCGGTTGACACCGGTATTACCGGCGCACTACGGTGTGCGCTGTCATGCGAATCGCTGCAGCAGTGATGTTGATGGTCCTGGCGGCGCGGCCGGCGTTCGCCACGTTCTCAATCGTCGCTTTCGATCCCGCCACCGGCGACCTCGGCGTCGCCGTGGCGTCGCGCGTGTTCGCGGTCGGGAATCACGTGCCGTGGGCCGAAGCGGGCGTCGGCGCCGTGGCAACGCAGGCAGCGATGAACGGCGGATATGGGCCGCGCGGCCTGGAGCTGCTGCGGCAAGGTCTGACCGCCCAGCAGGTGGTCGACCAGCTGTTAGCCGAAGATCCGTTCGAGCGAAAGGAAGGCCGTCAGGTTGCCGTCGTCGATGCCAAGGGCAACATCGCCGTCTACACAGGCGCTGCGGCAAACGAGTGGAAGGGGCACATCAAAGGCGTTCACTACTCGGTGCAAGGCAATATCCTGACGGGCCCTCACGTCGCGGAAGCGATGGCGAAGGCATTCGAGAGCACCAAGGGTGAGTTGGCCGAGCGACTGTTTGCGGCGCTGAAAGCGGGAGACGATGCGGGTGGCGACCGCCGCGGCAGGCAATCCGCGTCGGTGCTGGTCGTCCGTAAGGGCGGCGGTTCCAGCTTGAACAACGACCGGCTGTGCTACATCAACGTCGACGACAGTCTCGATCCGCTGCTCGAGCTCGGTCGGCTCGTTCCGCTGCAGCTCGCGTGGAGCTTGGGCGGCAAGCGGGGGCCGCTGGTGCAGGAAGGCAAGCTCGAAGAGGCGATGACCCTCGCCGACAAGCTCGTGCGATGGGCGCCCAAGAGCGGCGCCCACCGGATTCATCAAGGCTTTCTCGCTTATCTCACCGGTGACAAGACCAAGGCGCTCGAGGCGTTCGAGAAAGCGCAGCAGCTCGATCCGAACGCGTATCGGGCAAATTTCGACGGCGCCGTCAATGCCACCGCCACCGCGGCCTACAAGAAGGTCCTCGAGGACAAGGAGTTCGCCGCCGGGCTCCCGAAGTAGCAGAAGCGTCGCTTCAACCAAGCTGACGAACAACCGAGAGACAAGGAGCAACGCTGATGATTCGCACGGTCACGGCCGTGGCGCTGGTTGCCGTCGCCGCGACGCACATGGCGGCACTCCGGCAGAACCAGGTCGTCGTCTTCGAAACCGAGAAAGGCGCGATCGAGGTCGAAGTCGACACTCTGCACGCGCCGGTCACGGCCGCGAATTTCCTGAAGTATGTGGACGGCGGATTCTACGCCGGCGGCAGTGTCAATCGCGCGGTGCGACCGGACAACACCACACGACACGACGTCGAAATCCAGGTCATTCAGTTCCAGATAGACGCGGCACGTCGGCCGAATCAGTTTCCGCCTATTGCACTCGAACGCACGAGCGTCACCGGCCTTCGCCACATCGACGGTGCGCTGTCGATGGCGCGCACTGGCCCAGACACCGCCACGGCCTCGTTCTCCATCGTCATCGGCAACCAGCCGGAGATGGATTTCGGCGGGCGTCGAAACCCCGATGGGCAGGGGTTCGCCGTGTTTGGCTGGGTCGTCCGGGGAATGGAGGTGGTCAGAGCGATTCAGGCGTCCCCGACGGGGCTCACCGGACCTTACGGCAGCGAGTCGCTGGTTCCGCCGATCAAAGTCCTCGGGGTTTCCCGACGCTAGAAGCCTCGCCCGATCGAAACGCGGGCACTACGGCTTCCCCGTCTTGACATACCGCGCAATGTCCGCCGCCGTCGCGAACCAGACGCCGGGCTTCGATTTTGATGTACGTCACGAACTCATCGAGATGCCGCATCGGCGCCCGGTGTCCGCTCAAGTATGGGTGCAGCGTGAGCACGAACATCGTTCGCTCCTCGTAAGCGCCGTCGAATTCGTCTTGTAGAGTTGATAGAGGAACGCCGGGTTTGGCATCCGCCCGTTCTGGCCGAGGAACGGCGTCTCTGTGAGCGTCCAATCGATCGGCAGCTCCACGATGCCGGTCGGCTTGCCACGCGACTCGATTTCGTAGGGCTCGTCGAGCGCCTGCAAGCTGCTGTCGTAGAGAAAACCCTTCTTCTGAATCAGGTCCAGCGTCGCGCTGCTGAATGCCCAGGAGGGCGCACGGTACCCGTGCCGTTGACGGATACCGCGCGCCCGACGACGTCCGGCGTTCCTGCAAAGCGACGCTGCCAGATGCGTCGCTCACGGATGAAACGGTGGTCGCAGATGCCAGAAGGTTGCGGAACAGCGAACCCGAGGTCCGCAGCCGCTCATAGAACTCGTGTGAGTAGTACGAAGGATTGAGATCGACGTCCCTCCCTCGTGCAGAGATGTTGAAGAGATTTTCCGGGGAGCTGACCGGCAAAGGCCGAAGAAGCAGGACGTCGACCAGCGTGAATACCGCCGACGTCAAACCTATGCTCAGCGCGAGCGTGACGAGGACGGTCGCCGTGAACTCTCGCTCTCGCAGCAACACGCGGATGCCGAAGCGCACGTCCTGAATCAATGCCTCGACATGACGACCCATGCGCATGGTGACCTCAACGATAGTCGGGAGCCTCTCGGTGATCTTGGACGGGTTCGTCCAGTCAGTGCCATCGCCAACCATTCGGTCATCCCGACGACCGAATGCGCCCGTTCTTTGCGGACGCGCGATCCACCATGCCCGCCCCTAGCCTCGTTATTCGTTCCGGAGCGCCGTTTGCGGATCGATCTGTGTTGCCCGTCGCGCAGGCACCAGGCCGGCGAGTAATCCCGTGACGCCAAGTATCGTCACTGCGGACGCGATCGTGGCGCTATCGGTGGCGCTCAGTCCAAAGATCATCGTCGACACAAGGCGGCTCAGTCCCCAGGCGCCGAGAACGCCGGCTGCGACACCGACGGCGACCAGGCGCAGCGTGTCTCCGAGCACGAGCCGCATCACTTGCGCGGCCCTGGCGCCCAGCGCAATGCGAACGCCCATCTCGCGTGTCCGGCTGCTCACCCAGTACGACGTCAAGCCGTAGAGTCCGATCGCCGCCAACGCCAGCGCCAGCGATCCGAAGACGACGGCGACCCGCGCCAGCATCATCTCGAGTACGAGACTGCTCTCCAGCTGCTCGGACAACAAGCGGGCGCGGGGCGATCGTCCTCCCAGCCGCGATTGGACCTCCGATCGAATGGCCGCCGCGGTGTCCGCGACGACGCCAGGTGCGTGGATCACGAACGTCGCCGGCGCAACGCGTTGTTTATGCGCCGAGTAGACAGTCGGTGGCGGCGCATCCCGCAAGCTCTCGTAAACCGCATCGCTTACGACCCCCACGATTTCCATGTCCGGTCGAGTCGAGCCGATGACCGACAGGCGCTGGCCGAGCGGGCTCATTCCGGACATGAATTGCCGAACGAATGCCTCGTTGACGATGGCGACGAGTGGCGCGCTGGGCGAGTCCTCGTGTCTGAAGTCACGTCCGGCCACGACAGCCGTTCGCATGACGTCGAAGTAGCGCGGGCCGACGCTGTTGAAGTGGAGCTCGTCCTCGCGTGCGGGGGTGCCGTTGATCGCAATCGCCTGGCTGATGCCTCCGCCCGCCAGCGGTGTGATTGCAGCCACGCTCACCGCGCGAGCGCCCGGCAGGCTCTCCATGAAAGCGAGCAGGGAATCATTGAAGGCTTGAAGTTTGGGTCCTGAGTATCCAGCACGGGCGGCGTCAACATCGACGAGAACGACATCGTCGACCCCAAACCCGCGATCCACGGTGCGAAGGTTGTGGAGGGTCCGCACGAACAATCCAGCGCCGATGACGAGGACGAGCGATAAGGCTACCTGCGCGACAACGAGCGCGGATCCGAGTGGGCC
>DAINCF010000330.1:0-8016 GCA_036732565.1 Vicinamibacterales bacterium | reverse complement strand
CCCTTGGCGAGGCCCTCGACACCCTTTGCCATGTCGCTACCGGCCTTCGCCGCCGCGTCGCTGGCGGCGCTTGCGGCCTTCTCAGCCTCCACCGCCGCTTGCTCGGCCTGCTTCTTGGCTTCTTCAGCGCGACGCTCGGCCTCCGATGGGCTGCACGCGATCAGCATCCCTATCGCCAGCGTCACTCCCAGCTTCCACACACGAGACATGGTCGATCTCCTCACGGGGCGTTCTTCACCAGCCCGTCATGATACCTCGTCTGTAGTGCGTGATTCGGCGACAGCGTTGCACGGAGAACGCGTGACGTGTCCACCGAAGCGTCTTCGCGACGGCGGAATTCGTCGGTCCGATCGCAGAAGTGTGCAGCGTCGCCGTGCCAAAGCGTGCGTTGGCGCGACCTGACGCGCGGCAAGGCCTTTGCCTGTGGCCGACGTGATGCGTTGCCGACTCCAGGTCGTACTCCTCGCCGTCCTCGCGCTCGCCAGCCAGCCACGCGCGCAAGTCGCGCCTGCGGACGCCGTGCGCGGCGGCGAGGTGCCCGGCCCGCTTCCGGTGTTCCCCGCGGACAACTGGTGGAACCAAGACATCAGCGCAGCGCCGGTGGATCCGGGTTCGGCGCAGTTCATCACCTTCATCGGCCCGGGTCGCACGCTGCATCCGGACTTCGGCGGCTACGATCTCGACGACCCGGCCTACATCTACGGCATTCCGTACGTGGTCGTCGGTGGCGATCAGCCCAAGCAGGCGGTGGAGTTCTACTACGCGAATCAGAGTGACGGCGTCACGCATCCAGGCAACGTGAGCTTCCCGTTCTACCCGATTCCCGAGCAAGCCAAGACCGAGTCGTACTGGATCGAAGGCGGCCCGCCCGGCAACGCCGATCCAGGCGGCGATCGGCACATGCTGATCCTCGATCGCGACAATCGTCATCTCTACGAGCTGTTCGATCTGCGTTGGACCGGGACGAGGTGGGAGGGTGGATCGGGCGCGTTCTTCGATCTCAATCGCAACGATCGACGACCGGACACCTGGACGTCTGCGGATGCGGCTGGTCTCGCGATTTTCCCCGGGCTCGTGCGCTACGACGAAGTGTACGAACGGCCCGACGAGATCCGCCACGCGTTCCGGGTGACCGTGGCGCAGACCAACGGCTACGTGTGGCCGGCGTCGCATCGTGCGGGCAGCACGCAAGGCGCGTTGCCGATGGGCGCGCGGCTTCGATTGAAGTCGAGCGTGAACATCGCCAACCGGCCGCCCGAGATGCAGAAGATCTTCCGCGCGATGCAGCGCTACGGGCTCATCGTGGCGGACAACGGATCGAACATGTACATCACGGGCACGTTCGACCCGCGATGGAACAACGGTGTGCTGAACCCGGCGTTCGCGTCGCTGAAAGCCAGCGACTTCGAAGTCATCCAGCTCGGTTGGCGCGGGACGTCCGGGCCGTGCTCCAGCCCCGGCGCGCCCGCCTCCCTGACGGCGAGCGTCTCGGGCTCCAGAGTCACGCTTTCATGGGTGCCCTCGTCCGGGAGCGTGGAATCGTACGTGCTCGAGGTCGGCAACCAACCTGGGGCCTCGAACCTTGGAACCTTCACGCTGCCGGCTGGGCAGACCACGTTGGCAGGCGACCTTCCCGCAGGACACTATTTCTTCCGGCTGCGCGCGCAGAATGCGTGCGGGAGCGCGGTGTCGGCTGAGGCGGAGGCCATCGTGCCGTCCGGATGCAGTCTGCCCGCGGCCCCGAGTCAACTCTCCTCGAGCGTCAACGGATCGATCGTCGTGTTGAACTGGTCCGCCGTGCCGGGCGTCAGCGGCTACGTGCTCGAAGTCGGCTCGGCATCCGGCGCAAGCGATCTGCTGCAGACAGTCATCGGAGGAACCGCCATCACCGGGGCAGCGCCCCCAGGCCTGTACCACGCGCGCGTGCGCGGACAGAACGCATGCGGCACCGGGCCTGCGTCGCCGGAACGTGTCGTGTCGGTCGGCGGCTGCGCCGCGCCAGCGCCCGCAGGCCCATTGACGTCCTCGATGGCCGGGAACGTCGTGACGCTGCAGTGGCCGCCGATGCCGGGCGCGACGGCGTATCGGATCGAGGTGGGCTCAGCGCCCGGTGCGTCGAATCTGCTCGTGACGAACGTCAACACCACGATCGTTTCCGCCCCCGCGCCGCCGGGCACATATCACGTTCGTGTTCGAGGAGTCGGCTCCTGCGGGACCGGCGGTTCGACGAACGAGGTGATCGTTCACGTTCCGTGAATCGATGTAGGGGCGGTTCGCGAATCGCCCCTACGCGATCTGCCTCGCCCACAATGTGCGAACGTGTGTTTTGATCACCAGCCGATCGCTAAGCCGTCCTTGCGCGGATCGGAGCCGCCCATCAGCACCCTGCTCTTCGGATCGATCAGGATGCCTTGATAGCCGCCCATGGCGCCGCGACCGTCGACGATGATGTGGCCGAGCGCGGTGAGGGCGGTGCGGACCTCCGCGCCGATCCCGCTTTCGAGCGCCAGATGGTCGCCACCGTGCCGCATGCGCGCGACCTCGCCGGCGACCTGCACGTTGAAGCCGAAGTCGATGATGTTCGCCAGCACCTGCACGTGCGCTTGCGCCTGGTTGTCGCCGCCCATCACGCCGAACGAGAACCACGGCCGGCCGTCCTTCAGCACCATGGCCGGTACCAGCGTGTGGAGTGGACGCTTGCGCGGGCCCAGCTGATTCGGATGTCCCGCTTCGAGCGTGAACCCGGCGCCGCGATTGTGCAGCGTGATGCCGGTCTCGCCGGCGACGATGCCGGCACCGAACGACGAGAACAGCGACTGAATGAGCGAGATGACGTTGCCCTGACCGTCGGCGACCGTCATGTAGATGGTGTCCCCGTGATCGCGGCCGTCGGACGAGAGCTCCGCCACCTGCTGTGAGCCGGACGACAACGCGCCGGGCTTGTAGAGGCCGCTCCTTTTCGAGTCGATCTCCTGCCGTCGCGCCGCGGCGTATGCCTTGGACAGCAGCGTGGCCATCGCGTGGGGCGGCACCGACCCGCGATCGGCGAGGTACGCCGCGCGATCGGCGAACGCGATCTTCTTGGCTTCGCTGACGACATGGAGATAGGCCGCGCTGTTGTGGCCCATCGCCTCGATATCGAAGCCTTCGAGGATGTTCAACATCTCGAGCGCAACGAACCCCTGCGTGCTCGGTGGCATTTCGTAGACGTCGTAGCCGCGGTAGTTCGTGGTCAGCGGCTCGACCCAGTCCGAGGCGTGCGCGGCGAGGTCCCGTTCGTCGAGCAGACCGTCGCGCGTCTTCATGTCGAGGGCGATCGCCGTGGCGATCGGCCCCTTGTAGAACGCGTCGCATCCACCTTGCGCGATCAGCTCCAGTGATTTCGCGAGTCGGGGATTGGAGAAGACCTCTCCGGGCTTCGGCGCGCGCCCGTTCGGCAAGAAGGTCGCCGCGGCCGCCGGATCCTGGGCCAGCACGTCCTCTGCACCGGCCCAGTCGCCAGCGAGGATCTCGTGCACCGGATAGCCGTCACGCGCGAAGCTGATGGCCGGCTGCACGGCTCTCGCGATATCGATCGTGCCGAAGCGCGTCACCAGTTGATGCCAGCCATCCACTACGCCCGGGACATCGACCGGCAGGGGACCGCGATTCGGCATCTCGACGAGGCCACGGCGGCTGAATTCCGCTGGCGTCGCTGCCTGGGCGGCCCGCCCGCTGGCGTCCAAGGCGTAGAGCTTCTGGGTCTTCGCGTCGAAGACGATCGCGAACAGATCGCCGCCGATGCCGTTCATCGATGGCTCGACCACCGCCAACACCGCGGCCGCGGTGATGGCGGCGTCGATCGCGTTGCCGCCGTCCTGCAGCACTTTCAGTCCTGCCCCAGACGCCAGCGACTGGCTGGTCGCGATCATGCCGCGCCGACCCATCGCCGCCGAGCGCGTCGAGTGGATGTTCCCCGCCGGACGATCGCCGGGCATCTGCGCCGCGACCGTGATCATTTAGGGATTCTAACCGAGTGAGGGTGCCTGGGTGCCTGGGTGCCTGAGTGCCTGAGGTGCCTGGGTGCCCCAGGCACTGAGGCACCCAGGCACTCTTGTCTAGAAGTAACGTTTGACTCCGAACGTCAGCGCAAAACCGTCCGGATCGCTCAGCGGGCGATCGTCCACCCATTGGAAGCGGCCTTCGACCTTGAACGTCCACGCGCGGTTCAGAAACACTTCCACGCCTCCAAGGCCGCTGACGCCGACGTTGGTGTCGTTGTCCCCGAAGTTGTCGCCATCATCGAAGAACCGCAAATGGTGGATGCCGAGACCGCCGCCGGCGAACGGGTGGATCTTGCCGTGCTCCCAGTTGTAGATGACGTCGCCACCGAGCCGGAGCTGCCGCTCTTGCTCGTCGTTGCCGCGCGCGTAGTTCGGACGCGTCTCCGAAAGGCTGCCTCGTATGCTCAGCCGTGGCGTGAAGTAGTACTCGAAAGATCCGCCGACGATGAACGAGCCATCCAATTGATCGTCGGACGGGAGGAAGATCCCGGCTTCGCCGCCCGCGGCCATCTGACCGGTATTGGGCACCGGCTGAGCCGACGAGGTGAAAGGAGCCGCGAAAAACAGCAACCCCGCGAGGACCGACGCGCGCAGGACGAGAATGTGGGTTCTCATGGCGGTTGGACGTATCAAACGTCGAGCCAGCCCACAGATGAGCGTGGCGGCCGTGCCACAGCTCAGCCGATGTTGGCCAAAACAAGAGACACTACAGTAGAGTCCGATTCAGTCCGTATGGCCTCTCCTCGCTCAGGTTTGAAAGTCGTTGGCCGCGACGTGCGCCGCAAGGATGGCGACGATAAAGTCACGGGTCGCGCGCGCTACGTGGACGATCTCGTGTTCCCGCGCATGATCCACGGCACCACGATTCGGTCGACGATCCCGTGCGGTCGCGTGACGAAGATCCACCCCGTGTCCGGCAAGGGCTTCACGGTCGTCGACGCCTCCGACATTCCCGGCAAGAACATCGTCGCGCTGATTGAAGAGGATCAGCCGTGCCTTGCCGATGGCGTCGTGCGGCATGTCGCGGAGCCGCTGCTGCTGATCGCCCACGCGGATCGCGAGCGGCTGCTCGATGCCGTCGTTCGCGTGGACTACGAGCCGACGCCGCCCATCTACGATCCCGAACGGTCACCCACGTCGTTCAAGACCATTCACATCGACAAAGGCGATCTGGAAACCGGGTTCGCCGAGGCCGACGTCATCGTCGAGGGCGAGTATCGCGCGGGACACCAGGAGCAGCTGTACATCGAGCCCAACGGCGTCATCGCGGTGCCGGAGGGCAAGCGGGTGACGGTGTACGGATCGCTGCAGTGCCCGTACTACGTGCATCGCGCGCTGAAGGTCCTGTTGGGCGTCGGCGATCGCGAGGTGCGCGTCGTGCAGGTGGAAACGGGCGGCGGCTTCGGTGGCAAAGAAGAGTACCCCTCGATTCTCGCGTGTCACGCCGCCCTGCTCGCGCGAAAGGCTCGACGTCCGGTCAAGATGATCTACGACCGGGTCGAGGATCTGCTGGCGACGACCAAGCGCCACCCGGCGATCGTCCGGCATCGAACCGGCGTGACGCGCGCGGGACGCATCACCGCCATGGACATCGACGTGGTGCTCGACGGCGGCGCGTACTGCACGCTCAGCCCCGTCGTGCTGTCACGCGGCGTGCTGCACGCGACCGGGCCGTACCGTGCGGATCACGTGCGCATTCGCGGTCGGGTGATGATGACGAACACGCCGCCCAACGGCGCGTTTCGCGGCTTCGGCGCTCCGCAGACGCAGTTCGGCATCGAAGTTCACATGGATCGCATCGCCGATGCCCTTGGCGTCGATCCCGTGCGCGTCCGAGAGGTGAACGCGTTTCGACCGGGCGATGTCACCGCTACCGGTCAGGTGCTCGGGTCCGATACCAGCGCGCTGCCCGTGCTGCGCGAGGCCGTGCGCCGATCGCGCTTCAACGAGAAGCGGCGCCGCTGGGCGGGGACCTCTCGCGGCATCGGGCTGTCCCTGTTCTTCCATGGATCGGGCTTCACGGGCGGCGGCGAGACCAAGCTGGCCTCGAAGGTCGCGCTGGAGCTGACGCGACGCGGAGCGCGCATTCGCGTCGCCAGCACCGAGATCGGTCAAGGCACGCGGACCATGCATGCGCAGATCGTCGCGGAGACGCTAGACCTGCCGCTCGAGGCGATCGAGGTTCACGAGCCCGATACCGCGGAAGTGCCCGACAGCGGTCCGACCGTGGCGTCACGCACCTGCATGATCGTTGGTCGGCTGCTGGAACGTGCGGCGGCGCAGATGCGCACGCGCCTTGGCGCTCTGACACCAGCTGAGTACTGCCGCCGTCATGGGTCGTTCACGATCGTCGAGCAGTACGTCCCGCCACCGGGGCTGCAGTGGGACGACGACACCTACCACGGCGATGCGTACGGCAGCTACGGATGGGGGTGCAACGTCGTGGAGCTCGAGGTCGATCGCGACACGTGGCAAGTGACGCCCACTCGAGTGACTGCGGTCGCGGAGATCGGACGCGCGATCCATCCGTCGATGGTGCGCGGACAGATTGAAGGCGGCACGGCTCAAGGCGTCGGCTACGCGCTCATCGAAGAAGTGGTGATGCGCGACGGGCGCATGGCCAACGCCCAACTCACCAACTACATCATCCCGACGCCGCCGGATACGCCGCCGATCGACGTCGTGGTGCTCGAGCAGCCGTACGCGCACGGGCCGTTCGGCGCGAAGGGCGTTGGCGAGATGCCCATCGACGGCCCCGCCCCCGCCGTGATCAACGCGCTGCGCCATGCCGGCTACGACATTCGCGCGATTCCCGCGACGCCTGAGCGGATCATGTCGGCTCGGAGCCGACGATGATTCGCGTCAGAGTCAACGGCAGGATGCGGCGCTTCGACGTGCATCCGATGAAGCGGCTGCTCGATGTGTTGCGCGAGGACGCCGGCCTGACGGGCACCAAGGAAGGGTGCGGCGAAGGGGAGTGCGGCGCGTGCACCGTGCTCATCGGCGATGTCCCCATCAACAGTTGCCTGGTGCCCATCGCGCATGTCGACGGCGAAAGCGTGCGCACGATTGAAGGCCTCGACGCGCAGCCGCTGCAAGACGCGTTCGTCGTGCACGGCGGCGCGCAGTGTGGCATCTGTACGCCGGGCATGATCATGGCCGCGACGGTCGTGAAGAAAGGCGCCTCGCTCGACGACATCAAAGAGGCGCTGGCTGGCAATCTGTGCCGCTGTACGGGCTACGGAAGCATCTATCGCGCCGTTGCTCAGGGGGCGCGAGGCGCCCGAGGTCCTCGGGGTGCCCAAGGTGCCCGACGTGCGAAGAGGCGGCGGCGATGAGGACGGCGATTTCTTCGCTGACGCTCGAGCGCCCGCGGACGCTGAACGATGCGCTGCGCATGATGGCGGACGAGCGGCTGACGCCTCTGGCCGGCTGCACCGACGTCTATGTGGCACTGCAGTTCGGCACCGCGACGAGCCGGCGGTTCCTCGATCTGTGGCCCCTCCGCGAGCTGCGCGGCATCGAGCGCCGTGGTCAGGTCCTTCGTCTTGGCGCGCTCACCACCTACACTGACGTGATTGCGTCGCCACTCGTGCGGCGACGCGTGCCGATGCTCGTCGCCGCCGCGCGCGAGGTCGGAGGACGACAGATTCAGCATCGAGGCACCATCGCCGGCAACGTCGCCAACGGCTCGCCCGCCGGCGATACCCTGCCGGTGTTGGCCGCGGCCAACGCACGGCTGATTCTGCAGAGCGCGAGGGGCCGACGAGAGGTCGAGCTCACGCGGTTCTACACCGGCTATCGGACCACCGTGCTCTCTCCCGACGAGCTGATCGTGGCGATCGAGATTCCAAAGGTTGATGGTCGCCAATGGTGGCGCAAGGTGGGCACGCGGCGCGCGCAGGCGATCTCCAAGGTGATGATGGCCGGCGTGCGCGGCGACGAGGTGCGCCTGGCGATCGGCAGCGTCGCG
>DAINCF010000329.1:0-8017 GCA_036732565.1 Vicinamibacterales bacterium | reverse complement strand
GCCGGGGCGGATGAGCGCCGGCGGCGCGTTGTGGGTTGCGAAACAAGGGGCCATCCCGGAATCGTCGTTGCGTTCGCGGGCGTGCTCCATATGCTGGGGACACTCGTGACCGGTCTGTTTCTTGGGCTCGATCTCGGCGCCGAAAGTGGACGGGCGATGCTCGCCCGCTTCGAGTCCGGTGTGGTGACGCTGGAGGAAATCTACCGCTTCGCCAACGAGCCGGTGCGCGAGAACGGCTCGCTCCACTGGGACATTCTGCGGTTGTGGCTCGAAGTGACGCGCGCGCTCGGTCGCGTCTCCTCGCTGCGACTCGACAGCATCGGTCTGGATGGCTGGGGCTGCGACTTCGCCTTGCTCGGCGAACACGGCACCCTGCTCCAGAACCCCCACCACTATCGGGACCCACGCACCGACGGCGTCATGGAGCAGGTGTTCGGCCGGGTTTCGCGCGAGCGGATCTACGCCGAGACCGGCGTCCAGTTCCTGCCGTTCAACACGCTGTATCAGCTCTACGCCGCGAGTCGCCGCACGCCCAAGCTGATCGACGCCGCCACGACGCTGCTCTCGCTCCCCGACCTGTTGAACTACTGGTTGACGGGGCAGATTCACGCCGAGCTGACGCACGCGACGACGACGCAGTTCGTCGACATCCGCACGCGATCGTGGGCGACGAACCTGCTGCGCGATCTCGATCTGCCCACGCGGTTGCTGCCGCAGCTGGTCGAGCCCGGAAGCATCGCCGGCGCGGTGCTGCCGAGCGTCTCCGCCGATCTCGCGGGCACGCCGGTCGTGGTGCCCGGCTGTCACGACACCGCGTCGGCTGTCGCCTCGGTCCGCAGCAGCGAAAACACGGCGTTCCTCAGCTCGGGGACGTGGTCGTTGCTCGGCGTCGAGCTCGAGGCGCCGATCGTCACGCCGAAAGCGCGCGATCTCAACTTCACCAACGAGGGCGGCGTGAACGGCACGACCCGCCTGTTGAAGAACATCGGCGGGCTGTGGCTGCTGCAGTCGTGTCGCCGGAACTGGGATGCGGCCGGTCAGCACTTCGAATACGACGCCCTCGTCAAGGGCGCCAGCCAGAGTCCCGCTTTTCGCTCGCTCATCGATCCGGACCACTCGTCCTTCCTGCATCCGGAGAACATGGTTCGAAGCATCGCCGCCTATTGCCGGCACACGGGTCAACCGGAGCCGGAGGACCCGCACGCGTACGTGCGCTGCATTCTCGAGAGCCTTGCGTTCAAGTACCGCAGCGTGCTCGAGGCCCTGGAGTCTCTCACCGGCACGCCGATCGAGTCGATCCGCGTGGTTGGCGGTGGCGCGCGCAATCGACTGCTCAATCAGTTCACCGCCGACGCGACCGGCCGCACCGTCGTCGCCGGTCCGGTGGAGGCAACCGTCTTGGGGAACGTCGCGATCCAGATGGTGGCGATGGGTGCGGTGCCGTCGCTGGACGATGCCCGCGACGTCATCGAGCGGTCGTTTCCGGTGGAGCGCTTCCAGCCGCGCGAAGCGGATCGGTGGGACACGCACTACCGGCGATTCCTCGACATCTCGCAAGGCCAATACCGCGACGCGTAGAGGTGATTTCGTCGACGACTTTGCGGGGGCGCCTCGCGAGGCGCCCCTACGGGAGTGAACTGGTGACCGTGGCAACGACACGCTTGGAAGACCTCTGGAACGACCAGACCGCATCGAGCTTGAACGAGCGTCCGCTCGAGCTGCTGCGGTATCGCTCGAATCTCCTCGGCGCCGATCTGCGCATCACGAACTTCGGCGGCGGCAACACCAGCTCGAAGTTCGATCTGCCCGATCCGCTGACGGGCGCGCCGACGCGTGTCCTCGCGGTGAAGGGCAGCGGTGGCGATCTCCGGTCGATCGGCACCTCGGGATTCGCGGTGTTGTATCAAGGCAAGCTCGAGGCGCTGATTCCCCGCTACCGCGGCGAAGCCCACGAGGACGAGATGGTGGCGTTCTACCCGCTCTGCGCCTTCGGAGAGAATCGCGTCGCCGCCTCGATCGACACGCCCCTGCATGCCTTTCTCCCGTTTCCGCACGTGGATCACCTGCATCCGGATTGGGCGATCGCGCTCGCAGCCAGCGCCAACGGCAAGGCCAAGCTGGACGAGTTCAACGCGCGCTACAGTCGGCGCATCGTGTGGATTCCGTGGCAGCGTCCCGGCTTCGAGCTCGCGCTGATGCTGCGCGAGGCGGTGGAATCGAACGCCGGCTGCGACGGGATCATCCTCGGCGGCCACGGACTGTTCACGTGGGGCGAGACCCAGCGCGACTGCTACGTCAGCAGCATCAAGACGATCGATCAGATGGGCGAGTTCCTGGACGATCACGCGCAGCGGGCGGGTCGGCCGGCGTTCGGCGGCGCAGCGGTGACCGCGACCCTCGATCGCGAATCGACCGCGGCGGCCATCCTGCCGTACCTGCGCGGTGTCGTGTCGTCGAACCGCCGCGTCGTCGGGCATTGGGACAGCTCGGACGATGCGCTGACGTTCGCGAACGCGGCGTGGGCCGAAGAGCTGAGCCAGTTGGGCACCAGTTGCCCGGACCACTTCCTGCGCACGCGGATCTGCCCGATGTTCGTGCCGTGGGACCCGAATCGCGACGACCTCGCGGAGCTGCGGCAGCGCATTCACGATCGCGCCGCGAAGTATCGCGTCGACTACGCGGCCTATTACACGTCGTTCGCCGACGCCGCGTCGCCGGCGCTGCGCGATTCGAACCCGTCAGTGGTCGTGGTTCCCGGTCTCGGGCTGTTCGGGTTCGGCAAGGACAAACGCGAAGCGCGGATCACGACGGAGTTCTTCGTCAACGCGATTCACGTGATGGCGGGTGCGAACGGGCTCGAGGAGGCCGGCGGTCGTACGGGACCGGTGCCGCAAGCGCGTCGGCCGGAGGACGCGAACCAGTTCACGAGCTTCCATAACTACGTGGCGCTGCCGCGGCGCGAGGCGTTTCGCATCGAGTACTGGGCCCTCGAAGAGGCCAAGCTGCAGCGCATGCCGCCGGAGCGCGAGCTCAGTCGCCAGATCGCGCTGGTGGTCGGCGGTGGCAGCGGCATCGGTCGCGAAGTCGTGCTGCAGATGGCGAAGCGCGGCGCGCACGTCATCGCCGCGGATCTGAACCAGGCCGCGGCGGAGTCGGTCGCGAAAGAGGCAGCGGCGCTGTCCTCCTCCGAGATGGTGATGGCGTGCGAGCTGAATCTGGGGCAGCGTGACAGCATCCGCGCGGCGCTGCGTGCGATCACGCTGCGCTTCGGGGGTCTCGATATCCTGATCAACACCGCCGCCGTCTACCCGACACCGGATGCCTCCACACCGCCAGAGACGGTGTGGCACCAGGCGATGGCCATCAATGTGACCGCCAATCACGTGTTGGCGCAGGAAGCCGCCGACGTCATGAAGGCCCAGCAACTGCCGGGCAGCGTGGTACTGACCAGCTCGGCGAACGCCGTCGTGCCGAAGGCGGGCAGCGAGCCCTACGACGTCAGCAAGGCCGCCATCAATCACCTGATCCGCGAGCTCGCCATCGGTTTGGGGCCGTACGTGCGCGTCAACGGCATCGCGCCGGCGACGGTGCTGGCCGGCTCGTCGATGTTCCCGCGCGACCGGGTGATGGGCTCGTTGAAGAAGTACGGAATCGCGTTCACCGACGACGAGTCGACCGAGGCGCTCCGCGACAAGCTGGCGGCGTTCTACGCGCAGCGCACGATCACGCGGCGCCCGATCGTGCCGGCCGACTGCGCGAGCGCCATCTGCTGGCTGGCGAGCGAGCAGAGCGCGAAGACCACCGGCCACGTCATCCCCGTCGATGGCGGGCTTCCGGAAGCGTTCCTACGCTGAGGCGGCGGTGATTTGCATCAGCGCATCGTTGGGGTAGATGTGCTTGATGTTCTCCGGTGTCACGAGCTGATGTTTGACGAACACGGCGGGGGGCACGGGACGGCGGGACAGCAGGTCGAGGGCCACGGTCACGAGGTCGGGGCCGTACTTTTCGGGGAAGTAGGCGACCGATCCGATGAGCCGGGTGCCACGCTGTCGAAGCTCTTCACGCCCCTCGGGCGACGCGTTCTGCCCCATGATGGCGCAGTCGTCAGTCCGTCCGGCTTCTTCGAACGCGCGCAGCGCCCCGAGCGCGCTCGGATCGTTGATGGCGCCGACGAGGAATCGCCGCGCCCGGCTGGTGCGCAGGTGACGCCGGACCGCCTCGAAGCTGTCGCCCAGCTTGCCGTCGCCATCCAGCGACGTCACCCGACAGCTCTCGAGCGCTGGACACGTCTCCTTCATGCCGACCAGCATGCCGGTCAATCGCATTTGTGGCAGACTGCCGGCGCGCTTCAACGCAATCAGGATGATCTCGTCGACTTCGGCATGCCACACCTGCTTCGCCCATCGCCCGAGATAGCGCCCGCCGATCAGGCCCGCCTCGTAGTTGTTGGCACCGTAGTAGGTCGCGCCCGGATGGGGAATCTCGATGGCGATGAGCGGGATGTTCGCGTCGCGGTACTTCGACGCGACGATCGGCGCCACCTGTTCGTCGGTTTGGAACTCGATGACGAGGTCGACCTTCTCTCGCACCAGCACGTCGGCGTTCCGCTGCGCGATCTTGGGGTTGTAGCGGTTGTCGACGGAGATGAGCTCGATGCCCTCCGCCGCCATCGCGCGCTGCAGGCTGGTGGAGACTTCCTTCGAGAACTGGTAGTCGGTGCCCTGGGCGGCGTAGCCGATTCTGAACGGCTTCTGCTTGAACGGCCGCACGTGCGAGCGGTAGAGGTTCTCGCTGACCTTTTCGATCAGACCGCAGCGCTCGAGCGTGTAGAGCAGGCGGAACGCCATGCTCTTGGGCAGCCCGCTTCTCGCCGCAACCTCCCGGAGCGGCAAGGCCTCGCCGGTCGACCGAAACGCCGACAGCACTTGCGACGAATGCACGACCGATTTCACGAGATACGGATCGCGGGCGGCAGTTTCGCTGCTCATAACGGACCTCTTCGTGGAACGCGTGTGCCTCGCGGCGGCGCGGACGTCATTATGCGCCACATTCATGGGTGTGACAACGAAATGTCGGAGCCTCGTCTGTTTCGCACTGCGAAACGGCCTGGAGTTTTTGAGAGGGCGCCTCACGAGGCGCCCCTACAATTGCTGCGCTGCGTACACTCTCGAAACGAGGACTGAATCATGACGTCACGCGTGTCGATCACAGAGACCGTTGCTCGGGCGCTCGATGGCTTTCGTATCGAGCTGCCCTCGTGGGGCTTTGCCAACACCGGCACGCGCTTCGGCAAGTACCTGCAGGCCGCGGCCGCGACGACCACCGATGAGAAGCTGAGCGACGCGGGCGAGGTGCACGCGCTGACGGGTGCCTGTCCTACCGTCGCGCTGCACGTGCAATGGGACTTTCCGCGCGGCGTCGGCGATGCCCCCGAGGTCGCCGCGGCGGCCGGCCGCTACGGCGTCGCGTGTGGCGCGATCAATCCGAATCTGTTTCAGGACCAGGAGTACAAGTTCGGCTCCTTTGGCAACCCCGACGAGGCGGTCCGTGGCAAGGCCTTTCAACACTGCCTGGACAGCATCGCGATCGCGCAGCACGTCGGCAGCCGCGATCTGTCCCTCTGGTTCGCGGACGGCTCGAACTACCCTGGGACCGCGAACATCCGCCAGCGCAAGCAGTGGTTCGAACAGCAGCTCGCCGCGCTGCACGAAGCGCTAGGGCCCGATCAACGCATGCTCGTCGAATACAAGCCGTTCGAGCCGGCGTTCTATCACACGGACATCGCCGACTGGGGGATGGCGCTCCTGATGGCGCTGGCGGCCGGACCGAAGGCCAAGGTGCTGGTCGACACGGGACATCACTACGCCGCGCAGAACATCGAGCAGATCGTGGCGTGGCTGCTGGCCGAAGGGATGCTCGGCGGCTTTCACTTCAACGATCGGCGCTATGCAGACGATGACCTGACGTTGGGTTCGATCGACCCGTATCAGGTCTTCCGCATCTTCCACGAGATCCGCTTCTTCGAGTGGGAGACCGGGGCCACCGCGGACATCGCCTACATGATCGATCAGAGCCACAACCTCAAGGGCAAGATCGAAGCGATGATCCAGACGGTGACCATGGCGCAGGAGCTGTTCGCCAAGGCGGCGCTCGTCGACCACGCGACGCTGGCCGACGCGCAGCGTGCCACCGACCTGGTCCGCGCCGAGACGTGTCTCCAGGACGCGTTCGCGACCGACGTGCGCCCCGCCATTCGCGAGTGGCGCGCGGCCAAGGGGTTGCCGGCGGATCCCATGCAGGCGTTTCGCGAGAGCGGCTACCTCGAGCGCATCTCCCGTGAGCGGGCCGCGCGGAACGCCAGCTCCGTGTCCGCCTATGCCTGATACCGTGCTTGCCGGAGCGACGCCAAGGGGCGGATGACGTGTTGCTGAACGCCTCGGACATCACGAAGTCGTTTGCCGGCGTTCGTGCCCTCGAGCGTGTCACCTTCGACCTGCAGCCGGGCGAAGTGCATGCGCTCGTGGGCGAGAACGGCGCGGGCAAATCGACGCTCATCAAGATCATCGCGGGCGCCGAGACCCCCGACTCCGGAACCCTCGAGGTCCAGGGGACTGCCGTCGCCCGGATGGATCCCGGCCTCGCACGAGCGCTCGGCATCGCGACGATTTACCAGCAGCCGGTCCTCTTTCCTCACCTCACCGTCACGGAGAACATCGCGCTGGCGCTCGAGCGTCGCGGCGCATGGCAGCGGCTGGATTGGCCGGCCCGCCATCGCAGGGCGGCGGACCTGCTGCAGCGTGTGGGCGCGGCGATCGATCCCGAGCGTCTGGCCGACACGCTGAGCCTCCCCGAGCAGCAAGTCGTCGAGATTGCCAGGGCGGTTGGCGCCGAGGCCCGCATCCTGATCATGGACGAGCCGACGGCGGCCCTCAGCGAGGCCGAGGTCACGCGCTTGTTCCAGGTAATCGACCGCTTACGCGCGGACGGCGTCGGCATCATCTACATCTCCCATCGCCTCGAAGAGGTCCTGCTCGTGGCCGATCGCATCACCGCGCTCCGCGACGGGCGTCTGGTGGCGACGATGGCCAGGCGGGAGTGCGATCGTGCGCAGCTGATTCGGTTGATGGTCGGGCGCACGATCGAAGCGGCGTTCCCGAAACGAGCGGTGCCGATTGGCGACGAGGTGCTGGAGCTCAGGGGCGTCTCGTGCCACGCGACCGGTGTGCACGAGGTGTCGCTGAGCGTTCGCCGCGGTGAGATCCTCGGCATTGCGGGATTGGTGGGCTCCGGCCGAACGGAGCTGGCGCAAACGATCTTCGGGCTCACGCCGGCGGACGCCGGGCATATTCTGGTCAAGGGTACGCGCGTGCGCATCGGCTCACCCGATGTCGCCATCGCGCTGGGGATTGGCTACGTTCCCGAGGATCGACGGCAGCATGGCATCGTCGCCCCGATGTCGGTAGCCGAGAACATCACGCTCGCCAACCTGGGCGCGGTGAGCCGGCTCGGGCTGATCGATGCGGCGCGCGAGCGTGACGCCGCCGCTCGCTATGTCGATCGTCTGGCGATCAAGACGTCGTCGCTCGTGGCGGCCGTCGACTCGCTGTCGGGCGGCAACCAGCAGAAGGTGGCGCTGGCCCGGTGGCTTGCCACCGATCCGACCGTGCTCATCCTGGATGAGCCGACGCAGGGCGTCGACGTCGGCGCCAAGGCGGAGATTCACGGCCTCATGCAGGACTTGGCGGAGAAGGGGCTCGCGATCCTGATGATTTCGTCCGACCTGCCCGAGGTGCTCGGCATGAGCGATCGCATCGCGGTGATGCGACACGGCACGTTGAGCGAGCCGCTCACCCGCGAGGAAGCCACACAGGAGGCCGTCATGGCGCTCGCGTACGAAGAGCTGCCTTCGTCAGCGGCGACCGCGGCCGGGTCCGCGGGTCGTCGTGATTTCGACAGTACATCCCACTAGTGGAGCGTATCAACGGAAGGTGAAGTGCTCATCACCATTGCTCGGCCA
>DAINCF010000328.1:0-8020 GCA_036732565.1 Vicinamibacterales bacterium | reverse complement strand
TCCTGCGCGGTGCTCGCCTCGGCCGCTTCACCGTCGAGCGGGCGGATGTCGCGGCTGCGCACGGCCTCGGGTCGATATTGCACGACGCCTTCGAGCGCCCGCACGCGCCGCTCGCTGAAGTCCAGTCGGCTCGACAGCGACTCGACGCGCATCTTCAGGTTCTTGACCTCAATCCCCGACCGCGTGGTCTCGAAGACGAGGTTGTGGAGGATCTCGTAGTAGAGCGCGTTCCATTCGGCGCGCTGCTTCTCGAACTGGAGGCGCCGCTCGTGCTCGCGCTGTTCGCGCTCCAGCACCTCGCCGTTGAACTTCGCCTGCGTATACAGAATCTGATTGAGCGTGTTCGGGTTGAAGAACAGCTTCAGAATCGGCCGCATCAGGTTGCGAACGAAGCGCAACGGTCCGCGGTGTGTGGCGAACAGCGTCTGATCGTCGAACCCATAGGGCGGCTCGATCGGCGGCGGCGGCGACGGAATCGGCGGCCGGCTCTTGCGGAACTGCTCGATCAGATCGGAGCGCAGGTTCTTGGAGTCGAGGAACTTCTCCAGACGCACGGCGGCGAGCTCGCGAATCTGCTCCTCGGTGTAATCCACTCCGCGCTTCTCCTGGATGCGCGCCCGGATCTGTCGCATGATCTGCTCGACATCGACCGAGTCGGAGCGGATGTTGAAATCGGCCATGGGGAATCCTTAGGCCGCCGAGCTCGGCGGCTGATGCCGTCGACGGCTGGCGAACTCGGGCGCTTCCTTGATACAGGTCCCGAGGATGCCGATCGACCGGGCGAATGCTTTCAGCCCCGAGAGCTGCACGGTTGCGGGCTCTGTGCCCACGTCCGGAAAGCCGTCAGGCGTGGCGTGCGCATGTTCCCAATGCCGGAACAGGCGGCCCCAGGGGCTGTCGAGGACCGGGTGCATCAGCTCCGCGGCCTTCACGGGATACCAGAAACTGTCGTGGTAGAGCACGCTGGCCATGTAGGCCCACGGCGCCAGCACCGTCTTGAGCGACCATTCAACCGGCTTCTTGAACGGCCCCCAGTAGATCTTGTGCTGCATCCGTGACGCGAACGTCATCTTCTTGAACGGGCCCACGAACTGCCAGTTCTCGGCTGCCGCCGACGCATCGCCGACGATCTCGATCTCGCGCGGATCGCCGCAGCCCAATCCGGCGTCGTGCGCCAGCCTGATGAACTTGATCGACAGCGGATCGAAGCCCATCAGCCGCGCCGCCACGGCGTCGATCGCGACCTGATCGGCGCTGGCGAGGATCACGTTCTTCACGTGCGGGATCATGCAGCGCGGGCCCGGACCATCGCCGGCGAAGGTTCCGTCCATCACCGCGAAGATGCCGCGGTGGATGTGCTTCTGGATCCGCAGCAGATCCACCAGCGTTTCGTGAATCACCGGATGCGTCCAGTGACGCCGCTCGTTGAGCAGGCCGCCGAACGCGTTCTTCATCGCGCCGGTCGTGGTGGTGAAGACGTGCGTCTTGATCGTCGGCAGGTGGAGGATGTTCTCGCCGATGAAGCGGCGAGGAATCATGAAGCCGTCCGGGTAGACGTCGTTCAGGCAGAGGAATTTCTTCGTCAGGTCGCCGACGGCCTCACGAACGTGAATCCACGGCTCGTCGCCTTCGTACAGATGCAGGTTGCGCAGCCCGTGCGCCTCGACGACCGGCAGCTGCTTGTTCTCGCGCTCGCCGAGATGCGCATCGATGACGACGGTGCGGTTGTGACAGGCGTGGATGAGCCGAGGATCGAAGCCGTCCTGCTTCATCGCGCCGATGACGCCGTCGAGCTGCCAGGGCGTCGTGGACGATCCCGGAAAGAAGAAGTGCCACGAGATGTTGACCTTGAGGGCGGTATCGACGTCCTTGACGAGGACATCCTGGTAACCGGCCAGGTTCAAGAGCTCGTGGTAGTCGCGCCGCACCGTCGCGGGCGAGGTCCGCAGAATGGCGACTTTGGAGCGTGGTGTCATTGCGTCCGTAATCACTACGGAGGCTTACCACTCGTACGGTCGATAGATGATGGCGATGACTGCCAGGCCCCACAGGCCCACGCACGCGAGCAACGGTCGATCCGTCAGGAGCATTTCCGATGGGCTGCCACCGCCCTCTTTCAGGTGCACGAGGTAGAGATAGCGAAAGATCCCATAGATCGGAAACGGTGTCGTCAGGACCAGCAGATCCGTGCCGAAGCGCTCAATGGTCTCCGGGCTGGTGCAGTAGATGAGATAGGCCACGAGGGTCGACGCCGTGACCACCCCAATCATCTGGTCGAGCAAATACGAGCTGTACTCCTCCAAGATCCGGCGATGTTCCGTTGCTCGTCCGGCCAGCAGCGTCAGCTCGTGCCGTCGCTTGCTGAGCCCCAGGAACAACGCCAGCAGGATCGTGCAGACCAGCAACCAATCGCTGACCGGCACGCCAATAGCCAAGCCCCCCGCCTGCGCACGCAGCGCGAAGCCGATCGCAATCACCAGCACGTCGAGGATCACGATGTGCTTCAGCCAGGTCGTGTACAACCCGAGGAGCACGAGATACGACACGGCGACGATGCCGAACGCGAGGCCGACACGAAACGCTGCGGCCAGCGCGACGGCGCCCAGGATCGTCGCCCACATGAGCGCGGTCCTGGCGGCAAGCACGCCCGAGGCGATCGGCCGCCGCGACTTCAGCGGATGCCGCCGATCGGCCTCGCGATCCGAGACGTCGTTGAACAAGTACACGACGCCCGACAGCGCGCAAAAAATCAAAAAGGCCGCCAGTGAGTGCCCCACGGCGGCCGGATCGAGCAAGCGGCGCGCAAAAATCAGCGCCGCGAACACAATCAGATTCTTCGTCCACTGCTCCGGCCTGAGCGAACGAACCAGGCCGAGGGTTGCGGACCGGACGTCCACCTTGCTACGCAGAGAAGCTGTTGATGGCTTCCGCCTCCGTATCGAACGTCTCGAAGACCGTCAGCAGCTTGGTGATCGCCAGGAGATCTTCGATGCGCTTGGTCAGGTTGAGCAGCTTGAGGCTGCCGCCCTGACGGCTCACCGTCGTGTAGGTCCGCACGATCTCGCCGAGACCCGCCGAGTCGATGTACGGCACGCCCTCGAGATTCAGGACGAGCTTCTTCCGACTGTTGGCCAATAGGCTGTTGATCTTGTCTTTCAGCAGCTCGTCACCCTCGCCCAGGGTCATCTTGCCCTTGAGGTCGAGAACCGTGACGCCCTCCACCACTCGTTCGGCGATCTCCATGCCCCGTATCCCTCCCCGCCACCTAGAAGCCAACGCCCGCACGGTGCGCCGAGCGCGCCAATCGTAATAGTGCGGTAAAGCCCTTTGAAGACGCGCGTTTACACGTCCTCAAGGGCCCGAATGTTATCCGCGATCCCGCCGGCCGTCAACGATGTAGCGCAGGCCTTTCCGCCTCCGCGCCCGCGGCGCTGCGGCGGACCCGCCGTGGCCTTGGCGAAGGCGGGCAGCCTGCCAACGGCGAATTTACTCCGATTCCCGCCGCATCTTCTTGCGGTTGCGCTTCCGCGCCAGCGCCTGCTTGGCGCGACGCTTGTCGCCGGGCTTCAGGTAAAAGGAGTGCTTCTTGATGTCCTTGATGATGTCTTCCTGCTGCACCTTGCGCTTGAATCGTCGGAGCGCGCTCTCGATCGATTCACCTTCCTGTACTTTCACTTCGGCCATCGTGGTCACCCCCTTTCTGCCTGGAGTGGGCTGTCTGCCTGGGGTTGGCAGCCCAGCCGAATATGCTAGGCTATCACACACCCAGCCTGGTGTAATTCTTTCTCGTAACTCATTGATTCGCAAGGTGTTGTGATGAAGATCCTGGTCGTCGGCAGCGGTGCGCGCGAGCACGCCCTCGCGTGGAAGCTCTCGGCCGAGCCCGACGTCGAGATCCTCTGCGCCCCAGGCAACGACGGCATCAAGACGCGCTTCCATTCGGCCCCCCTGGAGGCCGTCAATCCGCATGCCGTGCTCTCCCTCATCGAGGCCGAAGGCGTCGACCTGACCGTCATCGGACCGGAGGCGCCATTGGCGGCGGGCGTGGTCGACGTCCTGGCGTCGCAGGGGCGCCGCGTCTTCGGTCCGACGCAAGCGGCGGCACGGCTCGAGACGAGCAAGGCCTTCGCGAAGGATTTCATGCACCGCCACGGCGTCCCCACGGCGCGTTATCGCGTCTGCACGTCGGCCGACGATGCGCATGCCGTCGTGCAGCGTGGCGAGCTCGGCGACCGGATCGTCGTCAAGGCCGATGGCCTGGCCGCGGGCAAGGGGGTAGTCGTTGCGCCGGATCGCGCCGCTGCCGATGCGGCGATCGACGCGGCGATGATCGCGCGCGCGTTTGGCGAGGCCGGCGCGCGCATCGTGCTCGAGGAGTGCCTCTCGGGCCCCGAGGTGTCGTTCTTCGTGTTGACGGATGGTCGGCGCGCGCTGCCGCTGCCGTCGGCACAGGATCACAAGCGCGCGCTCGATGGCGATGCCGGGCCGAACACAGGGGGCATGGGCGCATTCTCGCCGAGCCCGCTCGTCGATACGCACCTGCACGCGCGCATCCTGCGCGACATCGTCGAGCCCGTGCTCGCGGGGATGGCTTCCGAAGGCACGCCGTTTCGCGGGTTTCTCTACTGCGGGCTGATGTTGACGCCGGATGGGCCGAAGGTGATCGAGTTCAACGTGCGCTTGGGTGATCCGGAAGCGCAAGTCGTGCTGCCGCGGATTGCCGAGCCCCTCGCGCCGCTGCTGTGGGCCGCGTCGGTCGGCGAGCTCACCGCTGGCGAATTGGATGTCAGTGGACACACGCAGGTGGGCGTCGTGCTGGCCTCACGCGGGTATCCGTCGAACGTCGAGACCGGGCAGGTGATCTACGGTCTCGATGATGTCACGCGCGAATGCCCCGATGCGCTGGTGTTTCACGCGGGCACACGCGCGGCCGGTGACACACTGGTTACGGCCGGCGGCAGAGTGCTGACGATCGTCGGCGGCGGCGCGACCTTCGAGGCCGCGATCGCGCGCGCCTATGATGCCGTCGCGCACGTGCGATTCGACGGCATGCACTACCGCCGCGACATCGGAAGAACCGCCCTGGAAAATCGTGGGGCCCGACTTTAGCCGATACCGTTACCGACTGTAGCCGATACCGTACGTAGCGCAGGCCTTCAGGCCTGCCAAACACGGTCGGTAGGCCGGCTCTCATCGCTGAGGCAGGCCTGACGGCCTGCGCTACCTACAATTTCGCAACGTGCTCTTAAATTAAGACATCGCCGCTGCCAACCGCTGGCCGGCGCTGCGCTGTTGACCTTCGACGATCAACTGACCGCAGGCCGCGCGGATGTCGCGTCCGCGGCTCTTGCGCACCGACACAGTGATGTGTCGATCGGCGAGTGTCTGGGCAAACGCGTCGACCGCCCGATCGCTCGGCCGCTCGAACGGAATCCCGGCGGCGGCGTTCAGCGGAATCAGATTCACCTTCGCCTTGATGCCCGCCAGCAGCTTCGCGAGCCGCTGGGCGTCGGCGAGCGAGTCGTTCACGCCTTCGAGCAAGACGTACTCGAAAGTGATCCGGCTGCGCCTGGCGAGCGGGAAGCGCCGGCACGCCTCGAGGATATCCTCTAACGAATACTTCTTCGTCGGCGGTACGATGGCTTGCCGTTGCGCTTCCGTCGTCGCGTGCAGTGAGATCGCGAGGTTGGGCATCAACGGCTCTTGCGCCAGCTTGTCCAGCATCGGGACGAGCCCAACCGTCGACAGCGTGACCCGCCGCGGACCAATCGAAAGACCTTGCTCCTCGCTCCACATCCTCAGCGCCTTCATCGTCTGCTCGTAGTTGTGCAGCGGTTCGCCCATTCCCATGAGGACGATGTTGAAGGGCTGATCGAGGAGGCCGACGGCCTTGGCGGCGACGCGGACCTGTCCGGCGATCTCTCCTGCGGTCAGATGCCGAATCAGACCCATTTTCCCGGTCAGGCAGAACGCGCACCCCATGGCGCATCCCACTTGCGTGGAGATGCAGAACGTCTGCGACGGGGTGTCGGGGATGAAAACGGTTTCGATGCGCTTGCCGTCGGCGAGGCAGAGCACGAACTTCCGCGTGCCGTCGCTCGAGAGCTCTGTCTTTTCCAACTCAGGCGTGGAGACGACGAAGTCGTGGGCGAGGCTCTCGCGCAGGCTCTTCGCGAGGTTGGTCATCTGATGGAAGTCGCTGACGCCGCGCTTCCAGATCCAGCGATAGACCTGTCGAGCGTGGAACGTGGCCCAGCCGTGTTCGACGAACAGGGCCTCCATCTCGCTGAGGTCCAGGTTCGCCAGGTCGACGGCTCTTGCGCCCATGACATCCTCATGATATCATCAGGCTTAATTCCTTGCACTGCAACGAGTTAGCTTGCTAGGGGCGGCTCGCGAGCCGCCTCTACGCCAGAGACTCGGGAGCAGTGCGACTCCCGCAACAACCTGTGACCAGCGCCCATATTCGCCGCGAGACGCTTTCAAACGGTCTCCGTCTCGTTACAGAGTCGACACCACACGTTCGTTCGATCTCGCTCGGGGTGTGGTTGACGCGTGGGTCGCGGCACGAGCCGCTGGCTCATCCTGGCGTCGCGCATTTCGTGGAGCACATGCTCTTCAAGGGCACCACGAAGCGATCGGCCGAAGACATTGCGCAGGAAGTGGATTCGATCGGCGGCCAGCTCGACGCGTTCACGTCGAAGGAGTACGCCGGCTACTACGTGAAAGTGCTCGACGAGCATTTGGAGAAGGCGGTGGACGTCATCTCCGACCTCGTCACCAACCCGACGTTCGCGCCCGACGAGATCGAGCGAGAGAAGAAGGTGATCCTCGAAGAGATCAAGATGGTCGAGGACACGCCGGACGATCTCGTGCACGAGCTGTTCGCCGAGCGGTTCTGGGACGGGCACTCGCTCGGCCGGCCGATTCTCGGCACGGCGGAGAGCGTGAGCGCGCTGAAGTATCCCACTCTCCGGACCTACTTCGCGGATGCTTACGTGGCGAGCAACTTCATCGTGGTCGCCGTTGGCAACCTGCAGCATGAACGGGTGCGCGAGCTCGTCGAGCGGGCATTTGCCAGCGTGACGTCGCGCGGCGGTGAGGTGCATGACGATCCGCCGGTGACCTCGGCGAGCGTGCAGATCAAGGAGAAAGATCTCGAGCAGAGCCACGTGTGCCTCGGCGCGCCGGGCCTGCCGCAGCTGCACCCCGATCGTTACAGCGGGTTCGTCCTGAACACGGTGCTGGGCGGCTCGATGAGCTCGCGGCTGTTTCAGAACGTGCGCGAGAAGCGTGGGTTGGCATACTCGGTGTTCTCGGGGATGAGCTCGTACCAGGACAGCGGCGCCCTGAGCATCTACGCGGGCTGCGCCAACGACGCCGTCAGCGAGCTGATCGACGTCGTCATCGGCGAGGTGCGGCGGCTCAAGCGCGAGGCGCTGCCGGCGGAGGAGCTGCGCCGGGCCAAGGATCACCTGAAGGGCTCGCTGATGTTGAATCTCGAGAGCACGTCGAGCCGCATGTCGCATCTGGCGCGACAGGAGCTCTATCAGGACCGCACTGACGGACTCGATGCGATGCTGGCTCAGATCGAAGCGGTCACGGCGGACGGCGTTCAGCAGCTGGCGCGGGATCTGTTTCAAACGGGCCGGCTTGGCGTGACGGTGCTGGGCGCCGTCAACGGATTGCAGCTGCCGGCGGAGCGCTTGGTACTCGACTGACCATGATCGCGCGCTACACACACCCCGACATGGGCCGCATCTGGAGCGAGCAACGTCGCTACGAGACGTGGCTCCAGGTCGAGGTTGCAGCGGCCGAGGCGATGGCGGCCGCGGGGATTGTGCCCGCCGATGCCGCGCGCGAGCTGTCGCGCACGGGCAGCTTCGACATCGCGCGCATCGAAGAGATCGAAAAGACCACCCAGCACGACGTCATTGCGTTTACGACGGCGGTCGCCGAGCGTGTCGGTCCCGCGGCGCGGTGGCTGCACTTCGGCCTGACGTCGTCGGACGTTGTCAAT
>DAINCF010000327.1:0-8066 GCA_036732565.1 Vicinamibacterales bacterium | reverse complement strand
ACGGCCGCAACGCCGTACGGGCGGCGATCAAGGCCTTGATGCGGACGAAAGCCGGGTGAGCTTCGTCGAAGACGTGCGCGCCCGCGGTGCCGTAGGCACCGAAACCAGGCAGGGCCGCGTCGCGTCCGCCCTGCGTGCCGGCAAACCCGGACGACCGCGGATGCTCGGGGCCGAACATCGTTTCTCGCAGCAAGACGTCGATGCGGCCGAAGGCAGGCACATCCTGGCCATCCTGCTTCACCGTGCCGAGCCAGACGCGCTCGCTCGCCTCGGGACCGCTGCGCAGCCCCTGTTCCGTGCCGTAGTAGAGGCACGGAATGCCGAGCCCACAGAGCTGCAACGCCGTCGGCACGACTACCTGATGGTCGACCGGAGCGTCCGCGCTGAAGCGCACCTTCCCTCCGAATACGTGGTCGTGGTCGTCCAGCACCGAGACGTGGCGCGAGCCCCAATCACGATGGGAGCCCATCCGCTCGTCCCAGAAGTTGAAACCCGCGAAGAAGTCGGCGGGGTTCTGCAGGCCCTGCCCCACGCCGGTGATCGCCAGGCGCATCTCGCCGATGTCGAGCGCGGCGTCCAGGTTGCGCGCGAAGATCGTGAGATGAAAGTCCTGCGCGGTGTCGCCACCAGCCACTTCCCCGAGCAGCAGGAAGTTGTTCTTGCCGATGGACTCGGCGAACTCCTTCACCGCGCCACAGAAGTTGCGCCCCTCTTCACCGCCGACGTGCTTCAGCGTATCGATGCGGAGCCCGTCGCAGTCGGTGAGCGCGATCCAATACTGGTAAATGAAGATCAGACGCGCGAGCGTGTCAGGGCGCTCCACGGCTAGGTCTCGCAACACTTCGAAGTCGGTGCGCTTGTGCTCGGCATTGGGGTCTCGAATGTCTCCCGCTCCCAGGCTCCCCGTCCCCGCGCGGGTGTAGTTCTGGAGGAACTGCAGGTCCTGCGGCCACACGTAGTCATCGTGAGCCAGCGGCTGCTGCGGGTTCGTGATCGCAGTGCCGAAGCCGTTCTTGGGAAACAGGCTCCTGTACTGTCCGGACGTGTACGGTGGCCGGAACGCATCGCCGGTCTCGGCGGCGTCGTAGAGCCAGTTCGAGCCGGTGTGATTGAAGATGATGTCCAGAACGACGCGCATGTTCATCGCGTGGGCGGCGCGGACCAGCGCCACGAGATCGGCCCGGGTGCCGAAGCGTGAGTCCACCTCGAGGAAGTCCTGCACACCGTAGCCGTGGAAGTCGTTGCTCTCCACGCGCTGTCGGAACACGGGCGCAATCCAGAGCGTGGTCACGCCGAGATTCGCCAGGTAGGCGAGCCGGCTGGTAATGCCGGCCAGCGTGCCGCCCTGGAATCGACCTTCGCCGGACTGTCTCCAGTGGTCCCAGCGCCACACGGGAAGGCCGTTGGCGGCCGCGTACGCCGCGCGCCGCGCGGCGAGACCGGTCCGGTCGAGCAGCGGTCGCGTGAGCTCCTGCCCGTCGGAGAAACGATCGGGGAGCAGGAAATACAGGACCTCGTCCCGCCAGTCCTGCGGGGATGCGTGCGCCGCATCGCGCCGCGGAAAATTCGCGCGCGCGGCCGCGACATCCCGCGGCGGCGCAGCTCCAACGATCTGCGCAATGTTGTCCATTCGTGCCCTCCCGGTCTCCGTGACCAGCACAGTAGCGATCGCATTTGACGGACCGATGTCGACCGTTCAAGGTAAACGTTCCCTCGAAACGCGTTGCAGTTGAGTCGCATCTGCGAGAGAGTAAGGCCATCTCGTGGAACGTATGCGGTTTTCGGCCCGTTCCTTCGGAGCGGGCCCCGTGGAAATCGAACGCACATCCCATTGGTCATGACCGATCTGCACACTCGGCGCACGTTTCTCCGCGCCGCCGCGGCGGCGGGCGCGGTTTGGGCCGCAGCCGACGTGGCATACGTCGAAGCGGCGCTGGACTTTGCGGCGCGGCAGGCGACGACGCCAGGGAAGCGCGATTACAAGGTCCTCACGGGTGAACAGGCCCAGGTGCTCGACGCGCTGACGTCGCGCATCATTCCATCAGTCGGTGGCAGGCCGGGAGCCCACGAAGCGGGCGTCGTTTCCTTCATCGACAAATCGCTCGAAACCTTCAACGCGCCCCGCAAGACGCTGTACGCGGAGGGCGTGCAGGATCTGAATCGACGTGCGGCGAGCAAGTGGGAAGGCACCGCGAGCTTCGGTGCGCTCACCGCGGCGCAGCAGGACGAAGTGATCCGCGATATCGAGAAGACGCCGTTCTTCCAGGCCGCTCGTTTCGACACCATCGTGGGCACGTTCGCGCTGCCGACCTACGGGGGCAATCGCGATTACGTCGGCTGGCACATGCTCGGCTTCGAGCACCAGCCGCGTTTCCAGGCCCCCTTCGGCTACTACGACGCCGGCGTCAAAAAAGAAGGCTGACATGCCGCAACCCGGCCAAGGCAAACGGTTCTCGCCCAGCGACACGGTCGACTTCGTCATCGTCGGGTCGGGCGCTGCCGGCGGCATCATCGCCAAGGAGCTCTCCACCGCTGGTCACTCGGTCGTCCTGCTCGAGCAGGGCCCGCGGCTCAGGGCGTCGGAATTCGATCACGACGAGTTCGGCACGTTCATGCAGAGCAAGCTCGCCAACAACCCGGCGACGCAGCCGCAGACGTTCCGGACCTCGGCGACGGACACGGCCAAGCAGGCGTACGCGCTGATCTACGGTCGACTCGTCGGCGGCAGCAACGCTCACTTCACCGCGAATTTCTGGCGGCTCCGCCCGATCGACTTCAACGAGGCCAGCGTGCTCGGCGGCGTGCCAGGCACGGCGCTCGCCGATTGGCCGATCACCTACGAGGAGCTCGAGCCGTACTACACGAAAGCCGAGTGGGAGCTCGGCGTCTCTGGCGAGCCGGGGCCCTTCGATCCGCCGCGGTCGAAGCCGTATCCGATGCCATCGCTCCCGGTGAAGTCGTCCGGCGTGCTGCTGGAGAAAGGGGCGCGAGCGCTCGGCTATCACCCGCAGTCGACGCCGATGGCGATCAACTCCCAGCGCTACAACGGGCGCATGGCGTGTCAGCACTGTGGCTTCTGCCTGTTCTTCATGTGCGAGTACGGATCGAAGTCGACGTCGATGGCCACCATGCTGCCGCTGGCCGAAGCGACCGGCCGCTGTGAAATCCGTGCCGGCAGCTACGTGGCGCGGATCGAGACCGACAAAGAGGGCCGCGCGACCGGCGTGGCGTACTTCGACGAGAAGAAGCAGCTGCAGCTGCAGCGCGCCAAGGTGGTGGTGCTGTGCGCGAACGGCGCGGAGACCCCGCGCCTGCTGCTCAACTCCGAATCGTCGCGGTTCCCCAACGGCCTCGCCAATTCCAGCGGCGCCGTGGGCAAGTACTTGATGTTCAACACCTACTTCGGCGTGAACGCCCAGTTCGAGCATCCGCTCAACGAGTACAAGAGCGTGCAGAACAGCCGCATGGTGCACGACTTCTACGACAGCGATGCAAAGCGCGGCTTCTACGGCGGCGGCGGCATCGACGCCCGATTTGGCAAGTACCCCATCATCTTCGCGCTTGGCGGCCTCCCACCGGGGTCGCCGACATGGGGGGAATCGTACGCGCGCAGCCTGGCCGAGCAGTACTCACGCACGATGTTCTTCGGGACGCACGGCACATCGCTGCCGCTGGAGAGCAACAGCATCACCATCGATCCGGCGCTCAAAGACGCGTGGGGACTGCCCTGCATGCGCGTCACCTACAAGGACCATCCAGACGACTTGAAATGCGCGGAGTTCCTCAACGCGCGCGCGACCGAGATGGCAGAGGCCGCCGGCGCGCTCAAGACATGGCCGGAGATGGTCGAACCGCAGACCCAGTCCGTTCACCTGCTGGGCACGTGCCGGATGGGCAACGATCCGCGCACGTCGGTCACCGATCGGTATCACCGTGCGCACGACGTCCGGAATCTCTTCATCTGCGACGGCAGCAGCATGGTAACGTCCTCGCGCGGACAGCCGACGGAGACGATTTCGGCGCTCGCGTTCAGGGCCGGCGAGCACATCGCCGCGTTCGCCAAACGAGGCGAGATCTAGTAGGGGCGGCTCGCGAGCCGCCCTGTCCCCAACGCAAAGGGAGGACGTGATGGCGAAGTTCCTGGTCAAGGCGTCGTACGGTCCGGAGGGTGCTCGCGGCCTCGTCAAAGAGGGCGGAACCGGCAGACGAGCCGCGGTGCAGAAATTCATCGAAGGTGTCGGCGGCCACGTAGAAGCGTTCTATTTTGCGTACGGCGAGACCGACGCCTACGTGATCTGCGACGTCCCCGATGCCAGCAGCGGCCTGGCCCTCAGCCTGGCGGTGAACACGTCGGGCGCTGTCCGCGTGTCGATGGTTCCGCTCATCACGCCCGAAGAAGTCGACGCGGCAACCAAGAAGCTCCCGACGTATCACCCTCCCGGCTCTTAGCCTGTTCAAATCGTGGGGGCCGGCTTTAGCCGGCCCCCAGGTCCGCCTGAAGGCGGACCCCACGCATCTCTTCGCAGGTAGGCCACTCGGGGCCTAATGCGCTGACAGCCCCCCCTGCGGCTCGGTGAGGGCCTCGCTAAGTACCCGGCGTACCACGTGTTCGATCTCTTCTGGCTCCGCGTCACCCGCTCGCATGCCCGCCATCGCTCGTCCAGACGCTACGCTCTCGCCCTGAGACGCAAGCCAGGTGATGAGCTCGTAGAGAACGACGTCGGGTAATGCCTTGATCGCCCACTTGGCCGGGTGGAAATTCGACAGCCCGTTCACCCACTTATTGAAGGACCCGCGGCCGCCCTTGGCGGCCCTGACCGACGCCCTATAGAGCTGCCGGCTCTTTTTGAGCAGTCTGATGATCGCGCCGATCCTGCCGCCCCGCGCCAACGTCTCACCTCGGGCCTTGGCTGCCTTCATCGACCCGAGCTCCAAGCTGGCGTCGCCTGCTGCTGATGTCTCTGGCTCTCCTTCTTCGTCGCCATGCTCGCCGATCGTTTCGAACAGCGACACCAGCGTCTGGGCCTGCTCGGGCGAGAGGTTTTGCAGCACCGTCTCCACCGCTTCTGACACGTCCGGCGGAACGGCTCCGTTACCTGGTGACTCGGGAGACTCCGCGCCGCGCGCGGTTCTGCGCGTGGACGCTCGCGACCGTCGTCCACTGCTCGGCGATTCCTCCGCGGGCTCGCTCAACTCGTCGGACACCTCATTCAGCACCTCGCCCAGGACCTGGCGAACGGTCTGTTCGATGTCGGCTTCTTCTGCAGCGGTCATTGCTCGACTAGGCATGATGTCCCTTCCTTTCGTTGGTCTGACGAGTGAGCGCCGATCGACCATCGCCTGAGCTCACATCTCGTCATTCAGCACCCTCCGTGATGCAGCTGGCTCTCGCGTCCTTTCAAACCGCCAGTGTCGGAGAACATGGGTGCGCGACGCATCCGCAAAAGGCCGGAGACGAAGGCCGTATTTTTGTCGAGTGCGCGGGCGCGGTGCATCGGGCCGATGCCGGAGCCATCCACCTCACTGCACGAGATGGATGAACGCATGAGTCACGCGATGCAATTCGTGATTCGTTCCCCCGCGAGCGCGCAGTATGATCGCTGACGGCAATCAGTCCGGGCTCCACGCCTGCGTACTCGGCTCGTCCGCAGCCTGAAATGACCGTCCAGGTACCCCAGACGTTTCGTCATCCTTCTCTGCACACGGCGACGTCGCGGAGTCTTGCCAGCTCGTCGTCCGATGAGCTCACGTGCGCCGAGCGGCTTCCGCCTCAGCCCGTTCCGTTGATCGATCGCGAGCGGGAAACGGCTGCGATCGGCGAGCGGCTGTCGCAGAACGACGTTCGGCTGCTGACCGTCAGCGGACCAGGTGGCGTCGGGAAGACCGCCGTGGCCCTCGCCGTCGCGCGGGCCCTGTGCGGACGGTTCGCGGACGGCGTCGCGTTCGTCGATCTCGAGCCGGTGCGGGATCCACGTGCGCTCGTGCCGGCCATCGCCGATGCGCTCAACCTCCGCGAGCGCGGCGATCGTTCACCGCGGCAGCTGTGCGACATCTTGCAGGCGCGCGAGCAGTTGCTCGTGCTGGACAATGTCGAGCATCTGATCGAGGCGGCGCCGGAGGTCAGCGCTCTGCTGGCATCGTGCCCGGCGTTGAAGGTCTTGGCCACCAGCCGCGAGCCGCTCGGCGTCCGCTGGGAACATGAGTTTCCGCTGGCACCGCTTCGGCTGCCCTGCGAGCGCGGGCCGCTCACCCGCGATAGCCTGATGGACGTGCCCTCGGTCGCGCTGTTCATGCAGCGGGTGCGCGCGATCCGACCGGAGTTCACGTTGACCGAGGAGAACGCGGCCACGATCGCACGGATCTGCCGGCGCCTCGACGGCCTGCCGCTCGCGATCGAGATCGCCGCCGCACGGATGCGAACGGTCAGCGCCCCGCTGCTGTTGTCCCACATCGAGCGGCGCTCGGACCTCCTGGGAGCGCGAGTGCCAGACGCGCCCCGGCGCCATCAGACACTGGGCGATCTCATCGGCTGGAGCTACGACCTGCTTTCCGCGTGCCAACAGGCGCTGTTGCGCCGCACGGCCGTGTTCGAGGGCGGGTGCGGCCGCGAAGCCGCTGACGCCATGACCGGCGGCGATTCCTGCCAGTTCGCGGCGTTCGTGGAAAAGAGCCTGGCGACGGCGGTCGACGGCACGGCCGGGGACACGCGCATCTGCCTGCTCGAGACGGTACGGAGCTTCGCCCTCGAACGACTCCGCGAGCTCGGCGAGGAGACGCCGGCGCGGCACGATCACGCCGAGCACATGCTTCGCTTCGTCGAGGAGATCGCGCGGTGCGTCCGGCGTCCGGGCGATGGGAGCGACTGGCGCGCGCGACTTGCCGCGGAGGAAGACAACGTTCGAACGGCGCTGCGGTGGCTCGTCGATCAGGACGACACCGAGCGAAGCATGCGGCTGCAGACCGCCTTGGCGACCATCCGGGCGGCACAGGCCCAATCCGGCGTTCCACCGAGCACCCCTGGCGCTCCGCACTGTCCACTCACGACACGCGAGCGTGAGATCGCGATGTTGATCGCGAAGGGGCTCACCAGCCGCAAGATGGCGCGGGCGCTGCACATCAGCGAGAAGACGGTCGATTCCCACGTCGATCACATCCGCACCAAGCTCGATCTCGGCTGCCGCGCGGAGATCGCGGTGTGGATCGTCGCCCAGGGACTTCATCGCGCATCAGACTGAATGCGCGGGCGTGCCCCGCGTGACTCCTACGAGCGGCCGACGATGTCGATGGCCGCCTGGGCGCACTCGCCCACGGTCGTGAGGTACCGCTGCACGACCTGATTGCCGACCACGTAGGGGTGCGGCTCGCCGGGCTTGCGTGTCCTGAGCGCGGGCAGCTTGGTCTTGGTGCCGTCGTAGACCGTGTGGTTCGAGAGAATCACCTCCGCGTTCGCCTTCGTCACGACCTCGCGAAAGCGCTCGGCCGATTGCGCGTAGGCCATCAGCCGTGCTCGAATCGGGCCGAAGTTGAACAGCGTGCCGCCCCACGTCGCGGCGGTGTGCTCGCGGCCGCCATCACGCACCGGGAACACCGTGGAAATCGTGCCTTCGGTGTGTCCGGGCGTCAGGTAGAGCGTCATCGTCGTGTCGCCGAGCGTGAGCCGCTGGCCGTCCGTCGCCACCAGGTCTCGCTTCGGCTTCCACCGTGGGTTCTGGCGGTCGAGCAGATCGTAGTCGGCGGCCGACATGACCACGCGTGCGCCGTACTTGTCCTGAATGTGCTTGGCGCCGGCCGCGTGGTCCCCATGGCCATGACTCACCACCACGTACTTGATGTCCGCGGGGTTGAGTCCCAATTTTCGGAGCCCTTCGTCGACCTCGGCCTCGACGGAGTAGTCGAAGATCGCGTCCAGCAAAATGATGCCTTCGGACGTCGTGATGGCCCACGCCGAGTATTCCGTCATGCCGACGAAGTAGAGGTTGTCGAAGACCTTCTGCGGCTCGGCGTACCACGTCTCGCGCGCGGGCGGAGGCGGCGCCTCGCCGCCCGGGCGCGCGGCTGGACGACTC